>NZ_JAPHNL010000314.1 GCF_026274175.1 Streptomyces beihaiensis | reverse complement strand
GAGTCACGCCATCTTCAACGCCCACCCAACCTCAAAGACACGCTCTCCCACAGACGACCTGACCAAGCACTACTAGGGTCACGTCATGGAACTGCGCCAGCTCGCCTACTTCGTCTCCGTCGCCGAGGAACTGCACTTCGGGCGGGCCGCCGAGCGGCAGCACATCGTCCAGTCCGCCGTCAGCCAGCAGGTCCGCCGTCTCGAACGGGAGCTGGGCGCCGAGCTGTTCGACCGTTCGCCGCGGCACGTGAGGCTCACGCCGGCCGGGGAGCGGCTTCTGCCCGAGGCGCGAGCCGTACTGGCCGCGGCCGAGCGGGCCAGGGCGGCCGTGACGCGCCGCGGCACGTTGCGGATCGGCACCAGCACCGGCCTGGGCGCCCACCTCGACCGGGTCCTCGGTACCTACGCACAACTCGCCCCGGACATCACGGTCGAGCTCGTCTCCGCGCCGCCCGAGGAACGGTTGCGGCGCGTGCGCGACGGACGCCTCGACGCGACGTTCCTGCGCGGTGGGGTCGACGGGCCGAAGCCGGCGCCGGGGCTGCGCGCCGTACGCGTCTGGCGCGAGCCGCTGCTGGCTGCGGTCCCGGTCCGGCACCCGCTGGCCGCGGGCCCGGACATCGCCGTCGCCGACCTGGCCGGTCTGCCGCTCAGCCTCACCGCGCGCGACAACCACCCGGCTCTCGTCGACCTCGTCGTCGGCGCCTGCCACGAGGCGGGGTTCGAGCCCACGCCGGGCCCCACCAGCGGCACGCTCCAGGACACCCTCGCCACGATCGGTACGGGCACCACCCCGATGTGGACGGTCGTGTACGCGTCCCACGCCCAGGTGGTGCACAGTCCCAGGATCGCTTTCGTGCCGTTCAGGGCGCCGGGCCTTGCCCTGGCCACCTCCCTGGTGACGCGGGCCGATGCCGACCAAACCCTCGCCCTCTTCCTCGAAGCGTGCCTGAACAGCGACGATCACGATTTCTGATCGCTGCGCTCGCGGAGTGCTTCTTGGTCGGCGCCCCCTCGTGCGATCAACTGGTTGCGCAAGCGGGAAACCGCAGGAACCGCAGGAACCATGGGAACCACGGGGACCGCAGGAACCAGAACCGAGGGAGTCTGAGCCATGCCGATCGTCACCATTCAGCAGGGTCCGCGCGATGTCGAGGCCAAGCGCGTCCTCGTCGAGAAGGTCACGGACGCCTTCGTCGACGCGTACGAGATCCCGGCCGAGGCCGTCCACGTGTGGATCCACGAGGTTCCGGCCGAGAGCTGGGGCACGGCCGGGAAGCTCACGGCCGACAAGTGACCCGCGGCGGGCGGGGCCGCAGGCCCTACGGCAGCAGCCCCGCCCGCCGAGCCGCCACCACCGCCTCCCCGCGCGTGTGGACGCCGAGTTTCCGCATCGCCGACCGCAGATAGCCCTTGACGGTCTCCGGGCGCACCCCGAGCCGCTCGGCCGCCACCGCGTTGGTCACCCCGGCGGCCACGCAGGTCAGTACGTCCACCTCGCGCGTGGTGAGCCTCACCGCCACCTCACGCTCGACCGAGGCACCGGGCACGGTCGTGACCACGGCCCCGGCGCCCGCCCCCGCCAACCGCCCGCACACCGCGAGCAGTTCCGCCCGCAGCGCCGGATCCACGATCTTCGGGGCGAGGGCGCGCAGGGCCCCGTGCGCCTCCCGCACCTCCTCCCACACCCCTCCGCCCCCGGCCCGCGGAACCCGCGCCGCGGCCAGCAGCGCCCGTGCCTCGTCCCGGACGACCAGGGCCTGCTCCACATCGCGCGCGGCCGAGACCGCCGCGTCCAGCGTCCGGTCACCCAGCGGCCGGGCCGAGCGCAGCGCCCCGTACAGCACACCTCGCACTCGGCGGCGTACGACGACGGGGACCGCGAGGACCGAGCGCAGGCCCTCGGCCGTCACGGCCGCGTCGTACTCGTGGCTGATGTGCTGCGAGCCCTGGTAGTCGGTGACCGCGCAGGCCCGGGCGAGCGCGAGCGACTTGCCGCCCAGGCCGTTGCCCGCGGCGACCGCGAGGCCGCGCAGCGCGTCGGTCGCCGCGCCGCTCAGCTCGGCGATGCGCATGCGGTCGGAGCCGGACGTGAGCCCGCCGAACGCCACCGGCAGGCCGGTGGCCCGGCGCAGCCTCAGCAGGGCCGCGCGCATCTCGACCGCCTCGACGGCGTCTGCGGTCACTCGATCACCTCACTGTGCTCGGTTCACCCCCGTTCGGGGGTGGTGAGACCCGCGTCACGGACTACACGATGACGGACACGGTCCGCAACGCGGCAGCAGGTACGGGCCACGGACACGGGCGACCACAGGGAGCAGGGAGAGCGATGCGCGTTCCGATGACGATTGCGGACTTTCTGGACCGGGCCGAGTTCGGCTTCGCGAACAGCCCCGGTGTGATCGACGAACCGGTCCAGCCGGCGACGCCCGTGCCGACGTCGACGTACGGCCGTCTCGGCGAGCGGGTCCGGGCCTGGCAGGCCGGGTTCGACGCGCTCGGCGTGGGGGAGGGCGAGCGCGTCGCCGTGGTGAGTCAGAACTCGGCCCGGCTGCTGGAGCTGCTGTTCGCGGTGCCGATGAGCGGGCGGATCGCGGTGCCCGTCAACTTCCGCCTCAGGTCGGAGGAGATCGAGTACGTGATGCGGCAGAGCGGCGCCTCGGTGGTCCTGGTCGACCCCGAGGTGGAGCAGGCCACCGCGGGCGTCACCGCGAAGCACCGGTTCGTCCTGGGGGAGCGGACGGAGACGGAGCTGATGCGCTTCGGGGTGGAGCCGCGCCCGTGGTCCAACCCGGACGAGGACGCCACGGCGACGATCAACTACACGTCGGGAACGACGGCGCGTCCCAAGGGAGTCCAGCTCACCCACCGCAACATCTGGGTGAACGGCCTCACCTTCGGTCTGCACACGCGCGCGTGGGAGCGCGACGTCTACCTCCACACCCTCCCGATGTTCCACTGCAACGGCTGGGGCATGCCGTATGTGATGGCCGGGCTCGGAGTGAAGCAGGTGGTGCTGCGGAAGGTCGACGGAGCGGAGATCCTGCGCAGGGTGGACGAGCACGGGGTGACGCTGATGTGCGGCGCGCCGGCGGTGTGGAACGCGGTCCTCGACGCCGCCGCCGGTTGGGACGGCGCGATTCCGGGACGCGACCGGGTGCGGATCGTGTGCGCGGGCGCCCCGCCGCCGAGCCGGACGATCCAGCGTGTCGAGGAGGAGCTGGGCTGGGAGTTCACTCAGATCTACGGGCTCACGGAGACGTCCCCGGTCCTGACGTTCAACAGGACGCGCCCCGAGGACGCGGCGCTGCCCGCCGAGGAGCGGGCCCGGAAGCTGTCGCGAGCGGGCGTGCCCGCCCTCGGCGTGCGGCTGAGGGTGGCCGACTCGGGCGAGGTCCTGGCTCGCTCGAACGTGGTCCTGGACGGCTATTGGGAGAAGCCCGAGGAGACTGCGGCCGTCCTTGAGGACGGCTGGTTCCACACGGGCGACGGCGGCTCGATCGACGCGGCCGACGGCCATCTGACGATCTCGGACCGGAAGAAGGACGTGATCATCACGGGCGGCGAGAACGTCTCGTCGATCGAGGTCGAGGACACGATCTTCTCGCACCCGGGGGTGGCCGAGGTGGCGGTGATCGGAGTGCCCGACACCAAGTGGGGGGAGACCATCAAGGCCCTGGTGGTGCGGGCCCCCGGGGCGGAGGTCGACGAGGCGGAGATCATCGCGCACTGCAAGGCGCACATGGCGGGCTACAAGGCGCCGACCAGCGTCGAGTTCCGCGACGCGATCCCACGGACCGCGACCGGCAAGATCCAGAAGTTCAAGCTGCGGGAGCCGTACTGGGAGGGCCGTGACCGCGAGGTCAACTGACCTCGGCCGCGGGCCCCTCCCAGCGGCCTCGGCGTTCACCCCGCTACCCGCTACCCGCTACCCGCTACCCGTCGCCCGCCACCGGCTCACCCGTGCAGCGTCAGAGCCTCGCGGGCCAGGCAGGCGGCGACGAAGAGCGCCGCGGCCGCGGCCACCACGCGTGCGCGCAGGCGGCGGTAGCGGGCGGTGTACTCCTCGCGCAGCTCGACGCAGCGGGCCGCGACGCGTCGCGTCATGGCCTCGCTCGCGGCGGTCCGTTCCTGTGTGTAGCGGTCGACGACCTCGGCGCGCTCGTACGTCGTCAGCCACGGGAACTGGTCGCAGAAGGTCTCGGCGTCGCTGCGGGCGCTGTCCAGCTCGGCCTGCCAGTACAGGTAGCCGTCCAGCTGCCGTAGTCCTTCCTCGGGCGAACCGGCCCCGGACCGCGGGCTCGCGTGGCTCGCGGGCCGTCGCATCCCGCTCACTGCCCTCCGCTCCCCGGGGCACCGGCGCCGGTCGCGTGCGCGTGCTCGTACTGGATGACCTCGGGGTGGTGCAGGTCGAACGCCGGGGATTCGGAGCGGATCCGCGGCAGGGTGAGGAAGTTGTGGCGCGGCGGCGGGCAGGACGTCGCCCACTCGAGTGAACGTCCGTAGCCCCACGGGTCGTCCACGCCGACCATCTTCCCGTACTTGGAGGTCTTCCAGACGTTGTAGAAGAACGGAAGCATGGACAGACCCAGCAGGAAGGCGGAGATCGACGAGATGGTGTTGAGGGTGGTGAAGCCGTCCGCGGCCAGATAGTCGGCGTAGCGGCGCGGCATGCCCTCGACACCGAGCCAGTGCTGGACGAGGAACGTGCCGTGGAAGCCGACGAACAGCATCCAGAACGTCATCTTGCCCAGGCGCTCGTCCAGCATCTTGCCGGTGAACTTCGGCCACCAGAAGTGGAATCCGGAGAACATGGCGAAGACGACCGTACCGAACACCACGTAGTGGAAGTGGGCCACCACGAAGTACGAGTCCGACACGTGGAAGTCGAGCGGCGGGGCCGCCAGGATGACACCGGTCAGACCACCGAACGTGAAGGTCACGAGGAAGCCGAGCGCCCAGAGCATCGGCGTCTCGAACGACAGCGATCCCTTCCACATCGTGCCGATCCAGTTGAAGAACTTCACGCCCGTCGGTACGGCGATGAGCATGGTCATGAACGCGAAGAACGGGAGCAGCACGCCGCCGGTGACGTACATGTGGTGCGCCCACACCGTCGCCGAGAGCCCCGCGATGGCGATCGTCGCGCCGATGAGGCCGGAGTAGCCGAACATCGGCTTGCGCGAGAACACCGGGATCACCTCGGAGATGATCCCGAAGAACGGCAAGGCGATGATGTACACCTCCGGATGACCGAAGAACCAGAAGAGGTGCTGCCACAGCAGCGCGCCGCCGTTGGCCGGGTCGAAGACGTGCGCGCCGAACTTGCGGTCCGCCTCCAGGGCGAACAGCGCGGCCGCGAGCACCGGGAAGACCATGATCACGAGCACCGCGGTGAGCAGCACGTTCCACACGAAGATCGGCATGCGGAAGATCGTCATGCCCGGCGCGCGCATGCAGATGATCGTGGCGATGAAGTTGACCGAGCCGAGAATCGTCCCGAACCCGGAGAACGCGAGTCCCATGATCGCCATGTCCGCGCCGACGCCGGGTGAGCGCACGACGCCCGACAGCGGCGTGTACATGAACCAGCCGAAGTCGGGCCCGCCGTCGGGGGTGAGCAGGGATCCGACGGCGATGAGCGAGCCGAAGAGATAGAGCCAGTAGGCGAACATGTTCAGACGCGGGAACGCCACGTCGGGGGCGCCGATCTGCAACGGCATGATCCAGTTGGTGAAGCCCGCGAACAGCGGTGTCGCGAACATCAGCAGCATGATCAGACCGTGCATCGTGAATGCCTGGTTGAACTGTCCGTTCGACAGGATCTGTGTGCCGGGGCGGGCCAGTTCGGCGCGCATGAGCAGCGCCATCATGCCGCCGAGGATGAAGAACGCGAACGACGTGACGATGTAGAGCGTGCCGATCGTCTTGTGGTCGGTGGTCGTCAGCCACTTCACGACGACGTTGCCGGGCTGTTTGTGCCGCATCGGCACTTCGTTGTCGTACGTGTCTTCTTCGTCGACGGCGGCGCCGTTCGGGGGTGGGGTGTGGACGCCCACGCGGACTCCTGGGGGCTTCGGCTGAGGCGGAAAGCGTGCCCTCGCCCCGGCCGGTACGCGGGACCGGCGCCAGAGCACGCGCGGCGAGTCTCCCGCCCGCCCGGACCCCGACACGACCGGCCACGCCCGCCGGTCCCTCGCATGGCGGTCTCACGGGTGGTGACGTTGATGCGGGGGCTTGACGGGGGCGCGGGCGAGGGGGCCCGGCGGGCGTTTCGGGGTGATCGTCTACGATCGCGGGAGTCCGGCCGCGGGGCCGGGTGAGCCGTCGTTGGCAGGGGATCACGCGTGCCGAGCCGCATACGCTCCTTCTGGGTGATGAGCCCGGGGCGAGGTGAGATCATCACCTCCGAGGCCCCCCTGCCCGCTGAGGCTGAGGCCGAGGCGGTGGTGCGAACCCTGTACTCGGCCGTGAGCCGCGGTACGGAATCCCTGGTCTTTCACGGGCGGGTGCCGACGACTCAGTACGACGTCATGCGCGCCCCGTTCCAGGAGGGCGACTTCGCCTCTTCCCGCACCAGACACTGTTCCGTGGCATGGCGTCGTCTCGGTGCTCTCCTAGTGCAACCTCGACGAACACCCCGAGTTCGCGGGATCCGACACCGCTACCGAGATTCCTTGTCTGGGTGCTGACCGACCGGCGCGCCGCCCGGATGGCCGACGGAGGGCTCGGACGCGGGGCCCCGGCCCCCGGGCCTCACCGCGCGGCTCCACGAGTCGCACGTCGCCTGGGCCGAATACCACCGCGCGCTCTGAACTCCCGTTCCACTCCCACCCCCTGCGGTCCGTTGGCCCCGGTACCGTCGATGGCCCCCCGGTATGATCGACAGACTCATCGTCGTCGGCGGTCGACGTTCGGTGATCGCGGCACACACATGGGGGCGGGCGTGGACGACGGGGTGGAACTGGCCGACATGATCGCCCAGTTGCGCGGCGAACTGAGCCGGGCCATGGCCGAGGGCGAAGGGAACGGATTGCGCTTCAGGGCCGAGAAGGTCGAACTGGAGCTCACCGTCGGCGTGGAGCGGAGCCGGGAGCCCGGGGCCAAGGTGCGGTTCTGGGTCTTCGACGTCGGCGCCACCGCACGCACCGCGACCACCGCCACCCAGCGGCTCACGCTCACGCTGCAGCCGGTCGACGGCGCCACGCCCGACCGGCCCGCGGTGATCTCGGGTGACGAACTGCCCGATGAGTGCTGAACCGGCCTGCGGTGAGGCAGGGCTCGACCCGCGCCGGATCGCCGAGATCATCGTCACCGCTCGCGGCGGCAACCGGCGCGGCTCCGGCTACCGGATCACCGACACCACCGTCCTGACCGCCGCCCACGTGGTCGCGGACTCGGTCGAGCTCCGCGTGCGGTGCGACGCCGACCGCCCCGGGCAGTGGAGCACGCCCGCGGCCGTGGCGTGGGCGGACGCGGGCAGCGACCTCGCCGTGCTGACTCTCACCCCACCGGAGCAGGCCCCCACGTCCCTTGAACCGGTGCGCTTCGGACGCATAGCGGACGACCGGCACGCCGTGATCGACGTGCACGCGGCGGGATTCCCGCTGTGGAAGCGGCGCCAGGGCCCGCACGGAGCCTTCCGCGAACTGCATCAGGCCGACGGCACCGTGGCGGCCCTCTCCAACCTCCGTACCGGCACGCTGGAGCTGAC
Source organism: Streptomyces beihaiensis (assembly GCF_026274175.1). Lineage (GTDB taxonomy): Bacteria > Actinomycetota > Actinomycetes > Streptomycetales > Streptomycetaceae > Streptomyces > Streptomyces beihaiensis. Next base: position 23,135 of record NZ_JAPHNL010000314.1, on the reverse strand, counting down.
CGTGACGGAGGCCGGCGCCGACCCGGACCCGGACGCCTCACCCTGGGCGGGCATGTCCGGCGCCGCGGTGTGGGTCGGGGACCGTGTCGTCGGCGTCGTCGCGGAGCACCACAGGGCAGAGGGCCCCGGCAGGCTCGCCGCCGTCCGCCTGGATCACGCGCTGCGCCGGATCGCGGAGGGGCCCCGCGCCGAACTCGCACGGCTCCTCGGCATCCTCGACCCCGAATCGCTCCCGCTCGCAGGGCCGCGCGCGGTGCAGGACGGTCCGCCCGGGTTGCGAGTGGTCGGCGTGCCGGTGGCGCACGGCATCGAGCTGTTCAAGAACCGCACCCGCGAACGCGACGAACTCGCACGGCATTTGAGCGATCCGACGATCCGCATGGTGACGTTGACCGGACGCCGTGGCATCGGCAAGAGCGCGCTCGCCGCCAAAGTCATGGATCTGCTGGACCGGGGCGAGTGGCCTGGAGACGCGCGGGGGCCGCTGCCGTCCGGTCTGGTCAATCTCTCCACACGCACCACGGGAATCTCACTGCAACGCATCTACTTCGACTGCGCCCGCCTCCTTGACCCCGGCCGCCGGGCTCACCTGCACACCGTGTGGACCACCATCCCGGAGCCGGGAGACCGCCTGGCCGAACTGTTCGCGGCCATCGGCGGCCGATTGATCGTCATGCTGCTCGACAATCTGGAAGACCTCCTCGACGACGACGGGACGATCGCCGACGACGGCCTGGCTCTGTTCCTGCGATATCTCTTCCTGGCGCGCGACACGCCCCGGCTCCTCGTCACCAGCCAGGTGCCGGTACGACTCGATCCCGAACTACGCCGGTTCACCGCCCAGGTGGAGCTCTCCGAAGGGCTCAGCTCCACCGAGGCGGCAGCCCTGCTGCGCGAGCTCGACCGGGACGGCAGCCTCGGCATCGCCGACCTCTCCGATGATGAACTGCTCAATGCCGCGGTCCGCGTCCACGGGGTGCCGCGTGCACTCGAACTCCTCGTCGGCGCGGTTGCCGACGAGGCGGCGCTGCTGCCCAGCCTTGACGACGTACTGGACGACTTCACCCAACGGCACGACATTGTGGCCGCTCTTGCGCAGGACCGTTACCAGCGTCTCGACGCGCCGGCGCGAGCCGTGCTGGCTGTGCTCGCCGCCCTGCGTACCCCCGTACGGCAGTCGGTCGTCGACGAGATCGTCGGCGGTCTCGATCCCGGGATCCAAACGGGGCCTGTCCTGAACTCCCTGGTGAGAATGCACCTGGTGGGGGTAGACCGTACGAGCCGCACCCTCGCCCTGCATCCGATGGACGCCGACCTCGCCTACGCGCAATTCGCCGAGCAGGGAGCTTTCGGGAGGCAGGAAGTGGAACGGCACATCGCATCCTGGTACGCACGGCAGGCCATGCCGCCCGAGGAGTGGCGCACGCCAGATGACCTGGAGCCACAGCGCCGACGGTTCGACCACCTCGTGCGCGCCGGGGACCACGAGGACGCCGCGCGGGTGCTCAACGAGATCAGTGACTGGCTCGTCTGGCACGGTTCGGTTCTCACTGCGGTCGCGATGCACAGCGCGGTCGACGGGCACATCCGCGACGAGCGGGTCCGGCTCACCCACACCGCCGCTTACGGGCATGCTCGGCTCAGCGCGGGCCCGATGGAGCAGGCCGTGGAGCTCTTCATGGAAGCGGCGCGCATCGCGGAGCGGCTTGAGGACCTCGGGGCATGGCAGAGTGCGCTGTTCGGCCTTGGTGACGCCCATCGGCAACTGGGCCGCCTGGACGCCGCGGTCGAGCCGTTCACCCGCGCCGCCGAACTCGCCCGCCGGATCGGTGACCGCGACCGGGAGGCTCACACGGTGCTCTCTCTGAGCCTCAACCACAGCTACCGCGGCGACGGCGAGAGCGCGTTGGCCGGAGCGGACCGGCTCGACGAACTCGCCCGCGCCGACGGTGACCTGCTCACGGCGGCGCGAGCGAGTAACGCCCGGACCATCGCCTTGCTCGCGCTGCGCCGCTGGCGGGAGGCGGCTGACGCGGGCGCGCGTACCGCGCGTGCGTACCGCGATGCCGACAGCCAGGAGGCGGTCGCGTACGCCCTGAACGCGCAGGGCCTCGGATTGCTCGGGCTCGGTGAACCGGCGTCGGCGGCGGCAACCCTCGAGGAAGCTCTCGGCGAGGCGTCACTGATGCAGAATCCTCGCGCGGAGGGTGTCTGCCTGCTCGACCTGGCATGGGCCTACTGGTGCGAGGAGCGTTTCGCACGGTGCGTGGACACCGCCGAGCGGGCCCGCGTGGCGCTGGGCGGCGCGGGAGCTGCGCAGGAGGCGGCAGCCGACGCCCTCGCCGAAGCGGCCCGCTCCCTGCCCGAGAACCCGTCGGCCGCCGCCGACGCCCTCACCCGCGCGGCCGCCGCGCTGGACGGCAACCCCGAGGTCGTCGTCCCGGACTGGCTCAGCGACCACGCCGCGCGGCTGCGCGAGGCGTGACGGCGCCCCGGCCTTGGCACACCCGGTCACGCGACACCCGTTCACGCCACGCGAGTCAGACGTAGTCGGGGCCCAGCTCCACCGCGCCGTCGGACGGCCCGACCAGAGCGCGGCCCGCGGCGATCGGGACGTGCTCGAAGACGCCAGGGGTGTGCGGGGCCGAGTCGTGCCGGGTCGGCCTCGACGCGGCAGAGGTCGCGCCGTGCACCGGGCGGGCCGAGAGTGGTGTGGCGCTGTGGTCGGCCTCGGACGAGGCGACCGTGGTGCCCTCGCCCGCCCTGATCGCCAGGGCCGGAGTCCGGGGCGGGGTGGGGCGGTTCCAGGCGCTGGGAGAACGGCGTCTCGAGCGACTCCCGCCCGCCGCCCCATCCGTACGACAGAAGTCCCCTCGGTGAGCGACTCCGCGATGCGTGATCCGCTGCCGCGCTCCCGCGTCCTCTTCGCGCCCCACGCCGAGCGGTTCCACGAAATCTCGGCGGTCGCGCTGCTCGCGGTCCTGGTCGCCACCAGCGGGCTGACGCGGGGGCGAGGCGCCTCAGGGAGCGTACGCCCGGCGCGTGTGCTGTCGCCGGGCTGATCGTCTGGCGCAAGGCTCTCTTCGTGGTCGTGGTCTTCGCGGCCGCCTTCGTCGCCGCATCATTGCGCCCCGCCAAAATCAGCCGAACCGCTGCCCCGCCGATCCGCCGATCCGCTGCACGGCAACCGACACACCTGGTGCGCGAGGCTCGACGCGGGCGTGATCAACGGGCCACACTGGGCCGCACAGGGCGGCACCGCGCGGACGCGCAGTGAGCTGAGGGAGGCGCTGGTGGGCAGGGCGAGCAGGGCGGCGCGGGCAGTGATGGTCTCGGGTCCGCGTGGGGAGGCGGGCCGGTGAGCGGGCGGCGGCTGCCGGACGCGCACGAGGTGTCGTACGCGCACGGAACGAGCACCACCCCGCTCCTCGGCGACACCATCGGCGGCAACCTCCAACGGGCCGTCGACACCTGGCCCGACCGTGACGCACTCGTCGACGTGCCCAGTGGGCGCCGCTGGACGTACGCCGAATTCGGTGCGGCGGTGGGGGAGTTGGCGCGGGGGCTCCTCGCCCGCGGCGTCGCCAAGGGCGACCGCGTCGGCATCTGGGCGGTCAACTGCCCCGAGTGGGTCCTCGTCCAGTACGCGACCGCGCGCGTCGGCGCCATCATGGTCAACATCAACCCGGCCTACCGCGCGCACGAGTTGGCGTACGTGCTCCGGCAGTCCGGCATCTCGGTGCTCATCTCCTCCACCGGGCACAAGGGCACCGACTACCGCGAACTCGTCGCCGAAGTGGCCCCGGAATGCCCTCGGTTGCGCGAGCGGGTGTTCATCGGTGAGGAGAGCTGGGGCGCACTCGTCGCGTCCGCCGCGTCGGTGACGTCCGAGCAACTGGCGGCCCGCGAGGCCGAGTTGTCCTGCGACGACCCGGTCAACATCCAGTACACCTCCGGCACGACCGGGTTCCCCAAAGGCGCCACGCTCTCCCACCACAACATCCTCAACAACGGCTACTGGGTGGGCGAGACGATCGGCTACACCGAGCAGGACCGGGTCTGCCTGCCGGTGCCCTTCTACCACTGTTTCGGCATGGTGATGGGGAACCTGGGCGCCACCTCCCACGGGGCCTGCATCGTGATCCCCGCACCGTCCTTCGAGCCCGCCGCGACGCTGAAGGCCGTCCAGGACGAGCGGTGCACCTCGCTGTACGGCGTGCCGACCATGTTCATCGCCGAGCTGAACCTGCCGGACTTCGCGGCGTACGACCTGAGCAGTCTGCGCACCGGCATCATGGCGGGCTCCCCGTGCCCGGTCGAGGTCATGAAGAGGGTCGTCGCCGAGATGCACATGGCCGAGGTCTCCATCTGCTATGGCATGACCGAGACCTCACCGGTCTCCCTGCAGACCCGCCGCGACGACGACCTGGAGCGCCGCACCGGCACGGTCGGCCGCGTCCTGCCGCACATCGAGGTCAAGGTCGTCGACCCGGCCACCGGGGTCACGGTGCCGCGCGGTGAACCCGGCGAGCTGTGCACCCGCGGCTACAGCGTCATGCTCGGCTACTGGGACGACCCCGAGCGGACCGCCGAGGTCGTGGACGCGGGCCGCTGGATGCACACCGGTGACCTGGCGGTGCTGCGCGAGGACGGCTACGGGCAGATCGTCGGCCGGATCAAGGACATGATCATCCGCGGCGGTGAGAACATCTACCCGCGGGAGATCGAGGAGTTCCTCTACGGTCATCCGCGCATCGCCGACGTGCAGGTGGTGGGCGTGCCGGACGAGAAGTACGGCGAAGAGGTCCTCGCCTGCGTCATCCTGCGCGACCCGGCCGACACCCTCACCCTCGACGAACTGCGCGACTACTGCCGCGACCGGCTCGCCCACTACAAGGTGCCGAGCCGCCTGCGCATCCTGGAGTCCTTCCCGATGACGGTGAGCGGGAAGGTGCGGAAGGTGGAGCTGCGGGAGGGGTACGGAGAGCCGGCCGAGTGAGCGGACCTCCGGCCGGCCACGCTCAGGGGCTGCTCGCGATCAGCTCGTCCGCCGGGCTGTTCACCGGCTGGGGCTCACCGGCCAGGTCGAGGACGAACAGGGCCACGCCCAGCGCGTCCGCACGCACCCGGGCCTCGTCCTCGTACCCGGCCAGGGAGAAGTAGGCGCAGCCCGCCGACTCCGTCATCGCCCGCAGCCACAGACACTCGACCTCACGTACGCCCGCGGGCCGCACCGACGGCTCCACCTGGGCGACGATGCCGCGCGCCGCGAGGCCGACGCCGGAGCGCGGGTGCCGGTCGGCCCGGCGCACGTCCCGGTAGCCGAGCCAGCGCAGATACATCGCCGCGACGGTCACCACGTCGCGCGCCGTGCGGATGGCGACCGTCCGGAACGCCGGACGGACCGCGGCGGCCGTGCGAGGCAGCGGTATGTGCGAGGGCGCCGGTGAAGCGGGCGGCGTCGGCGCCAGGTCCCCGTGGACCGGCACCCGCAGCACCGTGCCGCAGGCGCAGTCCAGCTCGGGCCGAGGCCATCGGTCACGCCGCCCGCACACTGGGCAGCGCAGCGTGACCCAGTCGTCGGCCCAGGTGCGGTCGGTGACGGGCTCGGCCGGTGCGTCCCGGACCAGGGGAGGGGCGACCGGGGCGCCGCACGCGCAGGGCAGCGCCCGCGCGGTGTAGAGGTGCTCGCGGTGGCAGGTCTGGCAGCGCACGCGGACCGGGTCGGCCATCGCGTATCCCCCTGTCCCCCTTGTGCGGCCCGGTGTTCCGGTGTCCCGGATCGACGTCGGTCTCATCATCCACCTTGACGCCGTGTCGCGCCCCCCTCTACATTGCTTCCATATAGTAGAACACGATTTCCGCATTACGGAAACTCGCGAAGGCGAGGCGCGGTGCGGAGGTCGTCCGGAATTCAGAGCTCGCCGCGGGGCGCGACGGGAGCGCGAATCCGACATCCCTACACAGCAGCAATAGCCAGACACAGCAGGAGTCGGGAGCACTCATGGCTCGTATGACCGCCGCCCGTGCGGCCGTTGAGATCCTCAAGCGCGAGGGCGTCACCAACGCGTTCGGCGTGCCCGGTGCCGCCATCAACCCCTTCTACAAGGAGCTCAAGGAGAGCGGTGGGATCGACCACACGCTCGCCCGCCACGTCGAGGGTGCCTCGCACATGGCCGAGGGCTACACCCGGGCCAACCCGGGCAACATCGGTGTCTGCATCGGTACGTCGGGTCCGGCCGGCACCGACATGATCACCGGCCTGTACTCCGCGATCGGCGACTCGATCCCGATCCTGTGCATCACGGGCCAGGCTCCCGTGGCCAAGCTGCACAAGGAGGACTTCCAGGCCGTCGAGATCGCCTCGATCGCCAAGCCGGTCACCAAGATGGCGGTGACCGTCCTGGAGGCCGCGCAGGTCCCCGGCGTGTTCCAGCAGGCCTTCCACCTGATGCGCTCCGGCCGTCCGGGCCCGGTCATCATCGACCTGCCGATCGACATCCAGCAGACCGAGATCGAGTTCGACCCGGAGACGTACGAGCCGCTGCCTGTCTACAAGCCCGCCGCGACGCGCGCCCAGATCGAGAAGGCGATCACCTTCCTGGTCGAGTCCGAGCGCCCGTTGATCGTCGCCGGTGGCGGCATCATCAACGCCGACGCCTGTGACCTGCTGGTGGAGTTCGCCGAGATCACCAACACGCCGGTCGTGCCCACTTTGATGGGCTGGGGCACCATCCCCGACGACCACGACCTGAACGCGGGCATGGTCGGCCAGCAGACCGGCCACCGCTACGGCAACGCCACGTTCCTCGAGTCGGACTTCGTCCTCGGCATCGGCAACCGCTGGGCCAACCGCCACACCGGCTACAAGCTCGACACGTACCGCGAGGGCCGCAAGTTCGTCCACGTCGACATCGAGCCGACCCAGATCGGCAAGATCTTCGCCCCGGACTACGGCATCACCTCCGACGCCAAGGCCGCCCTGGAGCTGTTCGTCGAGGTCGCCAAGGAGCTCAAGGCGGCCGGCAGGCTGCCCGACCGCTCCGAGTGGGTCGCCTCGCACCTCAAGCGCAAGGAGACCCTCCTGCGCCGCACGCACTTCGACAACATCCCCATGAAGCCGCAGCGCGTCTACGAGGAGATGAACAAGGCGTTCGGCCGCGACACGCGCTACGTGACGACGATCGGCCTGTCGCAGATCGCGGGCGCCCAGATGCTGCACGTCTACAAGCCGCGCCACTGGATCAACTGCGGTCAGGCGGGCCCGCTGGGCTGGACCATCCCGGCCGCGCTCGGCACCGCGAAGGCCGACCCGGACACCCCGGTCGTCGCCCTGTCCGGCGACTACGACTTCCAGTTCATGATCGAGGAACTGGCCGTCGGCGCCCAGCACAAGATCCCCTACGTGCACGTCCTGGTGAACAACGCCTACCTGGGCCTGATCCGCCAGGCGCAGATCGGCCTCGACATCAACTTCCAGGTCAACCTGGAGTTCGAGAACATCAACACCCCGGAGATCGGCGTCTACGGCGTCGACCACGTCAAGGTCGCCGAGGGCCTCGGCTGCAAGGCGATCCGGGTGACCGACCCGAACGAGCTGGCCGCCGCCTTCGAGCAGGCCAAGAAGCTCGCTCAGGAGCACCAGGTCCCGGTCGTCGTCGAGGCGATCCTGGAGCGCATCACCAACATCTCCATGAGCCCCACCGCCGACATCAGCGAGGTCAAGGAGTTCGAGGAGATCGCCACGGAGCCCGGCCACGCGCCGACGGCGATCCGTCCGCTGAAGGTCTGACACCGGCCCCCTCGGGGGCGCGCGGAGGGCGGGCCGCCGGTTCACACGAACCGGCGGCCCGCCCCTTTGTCATGCGCTGTCGTACGTCGTCTTTGTGATGTGCTGTCGTACGTCGTCACGCGCTGTCGTACGTCAGTTGTCGCCTGAGCGGAACACGATGTCCTCCACCGCGCGGCGGTCCAGGTTCCAGCGGGTGACCGCGGGGTACGGCCCCACGTCGGCACCGCCCTCGGGCGCGCGGACGTCGACCGGGGCCACCTCGCGGTCGCTGCCGAGCACCCTGCCCTGGTAGCCGATGCCGAACCGGTTCACGGCGTTCGCCGTATTTTCGCCCGCGCGGAAGAGGTGGACACCGGCGTACGCGCTCTCGTGCGGCCGGATCGTGGCGAGGGCCTTCGGCGCGGCCCCGAAGGGCGGGACGGGCAGGGTGGAGCCCGAGAAGTAGAGGTACGGGTAGTGGTAGAGCGTGCAGCCCTTGCCGGTGGTGTTGGTGGCCTTGATCAGCATGTTCTGGCCCGAGTCCTGCTCCCAGTACGACGTGGCGACCGAGAGGCCGCCCGCGTCGCAGGCCGGGGCGGTGGTCCGGTTCGCCGCCGCCGGGGCGGCCGAGCCGCTCGGAGCCACCGGCACGGCGGCCAGGAGCGCGGCGACGGCCGGCACCCCCAGGGCGTACGTCTTCCAGTTCTTGTCCATGCGGGCAGCGCGCACAGGGTCCCCCCGTATGTCATGAGGCGGTCCGACTGGTCGGGTCGGTCACGACAGAAAGTGCCCCGCTCGGCCGTCGAACATCCCACGCGCGCGATTGTCACGGTTCCCGGACATCGGTCGGCCAGGCATGCGGAAAGCCCCGGGTACGGACCGTCGTACCCGGGGCTGGTCGGGAGGTTGGCGCCGTCCGACGGCGCGCGGATGGCGGAACATTCGGGCGCGCCGCCGGACGGACTCCGGTGACCCGTAAGGGAGATGGCTGGGACCGCGGCGGCTGAGCGACGGTGTCCGGGCCGCCCTCCCTCAGGTCGAAAGGGGGCTCGGAGACCTTCACCACCGCACTGGCTCGCACAAGCCGCCGCGGTCCTCGTCCTCCCGCCACCACCCGTGGGACCACCCCTCATCCGGGTCCCACAAGCGGCGCGGGCTTGCGCGTACGGAGACGACCTCCCGTCAGTCCCCGTACGCAGCCTGGGGTTCGCCTTTGAAGAGGCGACGTGGGCTCAGTCCTCGCGCAGGGCGCGGACGGCCTCCTCCACGCGCTTGCCGTACTCCGGGTCGGCGGCGTGGAAGTGGGCGAGGTTCTTCTCCACGATGTCGTCGCGGGTGACCTGCGAGAGGCCGCCGGCGATGTTGGCGACGAGGCGGTTCTTCTCGTCGTCCGACATCAGGCGGTACAGCTCGCCCGCCTGGAAGAAGTCGTCGTCCTTGGTGTGGGCCGGGGCCTCGTGCGTGCCCGTGTAGCCGGAGATCGCGAGCGGCGCGGACAGCGCGCGGCCGGTCTCGGCCGGGCCGTCGAAGGAGTTCGGCTCGTAGTTCTTGCGGTCGCGGCCGTAGGCGTTGGTGGCCATGTAGCCGTCGCGGCCGTAGTTGTCGGCCGTCGTCGCCTTCGGGGCGTTCACCGGCAGCTGGGTGTGGTTGACGCCCAGGCGGTAGCGGTGCGCGTCCGCGTAGGCGAACAGGCGGCCCTGGAGCATCTTGTCCGGCGACGGGCCGATGCCCGGCACGAAGTTGTTCGGGGAGAACGCGGCCTGCTCGACCTCGGCGAACACGTTGTCCGGGTTGCGGTCCAGGACCAGGCGGCCCACGCGCTGCAGCGGGTAGTCCTTGTGCGGCCACACCTTGGTGAGGTCGAACGGGTTGAAGCGGTAGTCCGCCGCCTCGGCCGCCGGCATGATCTGCACGTACAGCGTCCAGGACGGGTTCACGCCGCGCTCGATGGCCTGCAGCAGGTCCGTCTGGTGCGAGTTGGGGTCCTTGCCCGCGGTCTCGGCGGCCTGCTCCGAGGACAGGCAGCGGATGCCCTGGTTCGTCTTGAAGTGGTACTTGACGAAGAAGGCCTCGCCCGCCTCGTTCGTCCACTGGTAGGTGTGCGAACCGTAGCCGTTCATGTGGCGGTAGGAGGCCGGGATGCCGCGGTCGCCCATGAGCCAGGTGATCTGGTGCGTGGCCTCGGGAGCGTGCGCCCAGAAGTCCCAGACGTTCTCCGCCTCCTGCTTGCCCGTGAACGGGTCGCGCTTTTGCGAGTGGATGAAGTCGGGGAACTTCAGCGGGTCCTTGATGAAGAAGACCGGGGTGTTGTTGCCGACGAGGTCGTAGTTGCCCTCCTCGGTGTAGAACTTCACGGCGAAGCCGCGCGGGTCACGCACGGCGTCCGCGCCACCGAGGTTGTCGGCCACGGTCGAGAAGCGCAGGAACACCTCGGTGCGCTTGCCGATGGTGCCGAGGAAGTCGGCGTACGTGTAGTCGGTGACGTCGTCGGTCACCTCGAAGTAGCCGTACGCGCCGGAGCCGCGGGCGTGCACGACGCGCTCCGGGATGCGCTCGCGGTTGAAGCGGGCGAGCTTCTCCAGCAGGTGCTGGTCCTGGAGGAGGAGCGGGCCGCCGCTGCCTGCGGTGGCGGAGTTCTGGTTGTCGGCGACAGGGGCGCCGGACTCGGTCGTGAGCACACGCTTCGGCATTATTCGAGGCGACCTTCCGTGCAGTGGCTGCTGACTAGGCTTCGATGTGGGGGAGCGTAAGGACCCCTGACCAGCCGAGTCAACAGTTTGTTGAAGTTCAGGGTGGAGCTTTGCGCTGCTTTTTTCAACGTTTTGTTGAACTGGAGGGCATGGGTTTCCGGGCCGCGGCGACGCCTGGGCGCGACAGGACAGGTGTCAGCGCCGCCACGGCCCGGAAGACTTGATGCCCTGCCGGGGTCAGGGCCCGCGGTTACGCGACCTGACCGCCGGAGAGGCGCTCGACCGAGCGCAGCAGGGCCGAGTGGTCCAGGCCGCCGTCGCCCTGGGCGCGCAGCGAGGCGACCAGCTGGGCGACCACGGCGCCGACCGGCAGCGCGGCACCGACGTTGCGGGCGGCGTCCGTGACGATGCCCATGTCCTTGTGGTGCAGGTCGATGCGGAAGCCGGGCTTGAAGTCGCGGTTCTTGAAGTTGTCCTTCTTGCGGGTCAGGACCGTCGAGCCGGCCAGACCGCCGTTGAGGACGTCCAGGGCCGCGTCCAGGTTCACGCCGGACTTCTCCAAGAAGACCACGGCCTCGGCGCAGGCCTGGATGTTGACGGCGACGATCAGCTGGTTGGCGGCCTTCACGGTCTGACCCGAGCCGTGCGGACCGCACAGCACGATGGTCTTGCCGAGCGCGTCGAAGAGCGGCTTGGCCTCGTCGAAGTCGGCCTGCTCGCCGCCGACCATGATCGACAGGACGGCCTCGATGGCGCCGGCCTCGCCGCCGGAGACGGGGGCGTCCAGGACGCGGATGCCCTTGTCCTTGGCGGCCTTGGCCAGGTCGACCGAGGTCTGCGGGGTGATCGAGGACATGTCGATCAGGAGGGCGCCCGGCTTGGCGTTCTCCAGGATGCCGTCGGGGCCGTAGGCGATGGCCTCGACCTGCGGGGAGGCCGGAACCATGGTGACGACCACGTCGGCGCCCTTGACGGCCTCGGCGATCGACTTCGCCGCGGTGCCGCCGGCGGCGGCCAGGCGGTCCAGCTTGTCCTGCTCCAGGGTGAAGCCGGTCACGTCGTAACCGGCCTTGATCAGGTTCTCCGACATGGGCGAGCCCATGATGCCGAGACCGATCCACGCGACCGACGGGCGGGCGGGCTGGGAGCTGGAGGTGAGGTTGTTGCTCATGAGGGTGACTCCAAAAGCTGTGTTACGTCGATGAGTTGGCGGCCCGTGGGGGCGTTTCGGCTCAGGCGCGCGCGGCGCGGGCCTCGTGCGGCAGCCAGCCGAAGGACTCGGCGCTCGGCGCGTCGCCCGGCTTGTACTCAAGGCCCACGTAGCCCTCGTAGCCGGCCTTCTTGAGCTGGTCGAGCAGCTCCTCCAGGGCCAGAGAGCCGGTGCCCGGAGCGCCACGGCCCGGGTTGTCGGCGATCTGCACGTGCGCCGTCTTGTCGGCGTAGGCGCTGATGATCGCCGGCAGGTCCTCGCCGTTCATGGACAGGTGGTACAGGTCCATCAGGAACTTGGCGTTGCCGAGGCCGGTGGCCGCGTTCACCTTGTCCACGATCTCGATCGCCTTGGGGGCGCTCACGATGGGGCACCTGGGTGACTCGGGGGCGTTGAGCGCCTCGATGAGGAGCACGGCGCCGACCCGGTCGGCCGCGCGGGCGGCGAGCACCAGGTTCTCCAGGGCGAGCTCGTCCTGGACGGCCGGGTCCACGCCGTCGACGCGGTTGCCGTACAGGGCGTTGAGCGCCTTGCAGCCGAGCGACTGTGCGAAGTCGGCCGCGACATCGAGGTTCGCGCGGAACTTCTCGCTCTCCTCGCCGGGGACCGACAGCGCGCCCCGGTCGGGGCCCGGCAGCTGCCCGGCGTAGAAGTTCAGGCCGGTGAGCTGGACACCCGCGTCCTTGATCGCGTCGCGCAGGGCGTCGAGCTCGGACTGCTCAGGGGTCGGCGCGTCGACCCAGGGCCACCACAGCTCGATCGCGGTGAAGCCCGCCGCGGCCGCCGCCGCGGGGCGCTCCAGGAGCGGGAGCTCCGTGAAGAGGATCGACAGGTTGACGTTGAAGCGCTGGTCTGCGAATCCCATCAGGGTCGGCGCTCCCTTCTGGTTTTGTTCCGTATTGCGGAAGTTCGTTTCTACTTGATGGAAGATTGCCTGTGATCCCCGTGAGCTGTCAAGTGGGGCTGCCGTAAAAACGCCGATCGGCATTAGGTTGAGCGCGTGCGATTGAGAGTGGAGTTCACGACCGAGCCCTTCGACCTCGACGAGGCGCCGCCCCACGCGGTGGTCGCCCGTGACGTCATCCAGGGAGCCGGCCTCGACGCGGTCGACGTCGGGCCGTTCGGCAACACGGCCGAGGGTGAGGCCGGGCGCGTGCTGACCGCGGTCGACGCGCTGCTGCGGCAGAGTCTGGAGGCGGGGGCCACCCGGGTCTCGCTCCAGGTCAACGTGATCGGCGAGAGCGCCGGAACCGGGGAGGACCAGTGACCGGGCTCGGGGACGCCCCCTTCGTCAGAGCGGTGAAGCCGCTCGTCGACGCCATGGGGGGCGAGATGCTGCCGCCGCAGGAAGCGGGCCGTGACGATGTCGTGCTGAGCTGGGAAGGCGCCGACGTGGTCGCGGTGCGCCTGCCGCAGCTGGCCGACTCGCTCGATCACATCCTCGCCGCGATGGAGCGCAGGCAGGGCAGGCCGCTGGCCGACCTGGACCGCAAGGAGAAGCAGGAGCTGGTGCGGATACTCGAGGCACGCGGCGCCTTCTCGGTGCGCCATGGTGTCGAGACCGTGGCCGGCGCCCTGGGGGTGTCTCGTTTCACCGTGTACAACTACCTCAACCGCGACAAGGCGACCTGACGCGCCCTACCGCCTGACCTGGCCTTTTGGCGACCACCAGAACCGCCGTCCGGTATCCGGACGGCGGTTTTTGGTATCTCAAAAGTTTTCAACAAAGTGTTGACGTGCTGTTTCCGAGGGCGTTAGCTATCCGCAGCCCGTCCAGCACAAGGCCACGGAGGCATCCCGTGACTTCAGGCACGACGCCGGGACTCACCCGGTTCAACACCTCGGACGAGAGCACGGCCTCGGCCCAGCTCCACGAGGTGTGCGCTTCATCGGCGTGGGGGAGCAAGATCCTCGCCCAGCGTCCCTTCGCTTCCGCCGAGACCCTCTTCGCCGCCAGCGACGCCGCCATGGCCGAACTGACCGCGGACGACCTCGCCGAAGCGATGGCGGGGCACCCGCCGATCGGCCGCCCGAAGCCCGGTGACCCCACCTCGTCACGCGAGCAGCGCGGCATGGCAGGGGCCTCCGAGGAGCTCAAGGCCGAGATGCTCGAGCTGAACCTGGCCTACCAGGACCGGTTCGGACATGTCTTCCTCATCTGCGCCACCGGCGCCACCGGGGAGCAGATGCTCGCGGCGCTCAAGGAGCGGATCGGCAACACGCCCGACCAGGAGCGGGAGATCGTCCGCGCCGAACTGGGCAAGATCAACCGCATCCGCCTCACCCGCATCGTCGAAGAAGCAGCAGAGGAAGAGAACGCCTGATGAGCACCGAGACCGCGGCATCGCCGAGAAGTTCAGTGTCCACCCACATCCTGGACACCAGCATCGGACGCCCGGCCGAGGGCGTTGCCATCACGCTCGCGGCGCGCGCCGGTTCGGGCGCCGCCTGGGAGACGCTCGGCGGCTCGTCCACCGACGCCGACGGGCGCTGCAAGGACCTGCCGGCGCTGCCGGAGGGAACCACCCACGTACGTCTCGACTTCGAGACCGAGGCGTACTTCTTGAAGTTCGACGACAAGCAAGCCGATGCGCAGCAGGACGCCCCCGCGAATCGGGACAGCGGCCCGCAGGACGTGTTCTTCCCGGAGGTGGCGATCACGTTCGCCGTCAAGCCGGGCGAGCACTACCACGTGCCGCTGCTGCTCAACCCGTTCGGCTACTCCGTTTACCGAGGGAGCTAGCAGATATGGCCACGATTCTGGGACAGAACCAGTACGGCAAGGCGGAGAACCGCGTTGTCAAGATCACGCGGGACGGCGACACCCACCACATCAAGGACCTCAACGTCTCCGTCGCGCTGAGCGGTGACCTCGAGGAGGTCCACCTCAACGGTTCGAACGCCAACGTTCTGCCGACCGACACCACCAAGAACACCGTCTTCGCCTTCGCGAAGGAATACGGCATCGAGTCCGCCGAGCAGTTCGGCATCCACCTCGCGCGCCACTTCGTCGACGACATCGCGCCGATGAACCGCGCCCGCATCCGCATCGAGGAGTACTCCTGGGAGCGGATCGCGAACTCGGACGCCAACTCGAAGTTCATCGGCGCCGACGAGGTCCGCCACTCCTTCGTCCGCAAGGGCCAGGAGACCCGCGTCGCGCAGATCACCTACGACGGCGAGAAGTTCGAGGTGCTGTCCGGCCTCAAGGACCTCACGGTCCTCAACTCCACCAACTCGGAGTTCTGGGGCTTCATCAAGGACAAGTACACGACGCTGCAGGAGGACTACGACCGCATCCTCGCCACGTCCCTGTCGACGTGGTGGCGGCACAACTGGACCTGCGACGACGAGCGGATGCCCAACTGGGAGAAGTCCTACGAGCAGACCAAGAAGCACCTGCTCCAGGCCTTCGCCGAGACGTACTCCCTCTCGCTCCAGCAGACCATGTACCAGATGGGCTCGCGCGTCATCAACAGCCGCAGCGAGATCGACGAGATCCGGATGTCGGCGCCGAACAAGCACCACTTCCGCCAGGACCTCTCCTTCTGCGGCCTGGACAACGACGCGAAGGACGGCGCCGTGTACTACGCCGCCGACCGCCCGTACGGCCTGATCGAGGCCACCATCCTGCGGGACGGCGCCGACCAGCGCATCCCGGTCGACATGACCAACCTGTGACGGTCTGACGAGACCGGCCTTCGACGCGGCGAGCGCGCCCCTGTCTCCCGTGGTCGACGGGGGCGCGCCACACCGGAGGAACGACATGGCAACGCCTGACGAGGGCCTTGAACGCGGCCCGTGTTCCACCCCGCCGGAAGGCACCGAAACGGTGCACCCGGTGGACGAGAAGCTCCACCCCTCGCGCCTGGCTCCCGCCGCGCTCCAGCACATCGCCGCCATGTACGCGGGCGTTGTCACCCCTCCGCTCATCATCGGCCAGGCCTGCCACCTGGACACCGCGGGCCGGACCCGGCTCATCGCCGCGAGCCTGCTCATCGCGGGTGTGGCCACCCTGCTGCAGACCCTCGGCGTCAAGGGCTTCGTCGGCAACCGGCTGCCCTTCGTCAACGCCGCCTCCTCGGCGGGCATCGCGCCGATGCTCGCCATCGCCGAGACCAACGCCAGGGGCGACCAGCTCCCCGCCATCTACGGGGCGGTCATGGTCGCGGGCGTCTTCTGCCTGGCCGTCGGTCCGTTCTTCGGCCGCCTGCTCCGCTTCTTCCCGCCGCTCGTCACCGGCGTCGTCATCACGCTCATCGGTGTGACGCTCATGCCGGTACCCGTCGAGTGGGCCCAGGGCGGCGACAAGACCGCCGCCGACTTCGGCAGCATGCGCAATCTCGCGCTCGCCGCCTTCACCCTCGTCGTGATCCTGCTGATCCAGCGCTTCGCCACGGGCTTCGTCAAGCAGGTCGCCCTGCTCTTCGGCCTGTTGATCGGCACGCTCGCCGCGATCCCCTTCGGCATGGCGGACTTCTCGTCGCTGCACTCGGCACCGGTCGCCGCCCTGCCCACCCCCTTCGCCTTCGGCGCGCCCCAGTTCCAGCCCGCCGCGATCGTCTCGCTGTGCCTGGTGATGCTCGTCCTGATGACCGAGTCGTCGGCCGGCATGCTCGCCATCGGCGAGATCTGCGAGCGCGAGTGCACCAAGGACACCATCACCCGGGGGCTGCGCACCGACGGCATCGCCACGTTCCTCGGACCGGTCTTCGGCGGCCTGCCGACCTCCGCCTTCGCCCAGAACGTCGGCGTCGTCTCGCTCACCAAGGTGCGCAGCCGCTACGTCGTCGCAGCCGCGGGCGCCACCCTGCTCGTCCTCGGCGCCTTCCCGGTGCTCGGCGCGGTCGTCTCCCTCGTACCGATGCCGGTCCTCGGCGGCGCGGGCATCGTCCTGTTCGGCTCCATCGCCGTCAGCGGCATCCGCACGCTCTCCGAGGCGGGCCTCGACGACAGCTCCAACATCATCCTCGTGGCCGTGGCGCTCGGCGCGGGCATCATCCCCCTCGCCGCGCCCAGCTTCTACGAGGACTTCCCGGCCTGGGCACAGACCGTGCTCGGCTCGGGCATCAGCGCGGGCGCGCTCGTCGCCGTCACGCTGAACCTCTTCTTCCACCATCTCGGCACCCGCGGCGGCGCCAACGCCGCCGCGGCACTCAAATCCTCCTAGGGTCCTGCCGTGCCCACATCGCAACAACCCACTGAAGGAAGCACCATGGCACCTTCTTCGGCAGACCGCATCGTCATCGAGAACGTGGCCATCGCCACGGTCGACGCCCAGGACACCGAGTACGCGTCGGGCCACATCGTCGTGGCGGGCAACAAGATCGAGTCCATCGGAGCGGGCACGGCGCCCGAGGGCCTCGACAACGTCGTGCGCCGCGTCGACGGCACCGGCCACCTCGCCACGCCCGGCCTGGTCAACACCCACCACCACTTCTACCAGTGGATCACCCGGGGCCTCGCCACCGACCACAACCTGTTCAACTGGCTGGTGGCGCTGTACCCGACCTGGGCGCGCATCGACGAGCAGATGACGTACGCGGCGGCGCAGGGCTCCCTCGCGATGATGGCCCGCGGTGGCGTCACCACCGCCATGGACCACCACTACGTCTACCCGCAGGGCTCGGGCGACATCTCCGGCTCGATCATCCGCGCCGCCTCCGAGATGGGCGTGCGCTTCACTCTCGCCCGCGGCTCCATGGACCGCAGCGAGAAGGACGGCGGCCTGCCGCCGGACTTCGCCGTCGAGACCCTCGAGGGCGCGCTCGCCGCCACCGAGGAGACCGTGAAGAAGCACCACGACGCCTCCTTCGACGCGATGACGCAGGTGGCCGTGGCCCCCTGCTCGCCGTTCTCGGTGTCGACCGAACTCCTCAAGCAGGGCGCCGAGCTCGCCCGCCGCCTGGGCGTGCGCCTGCACACCCACGGCAGCGAGACGGTCGAGGAGGAGAAGTTCTGCCACGAGCTGTTCGGCATGGGCCCGACCGACTACTTCGAGTCGACGGGCTGGCTCGGCGAGGACGTGTGGATGGCGCACTGCGTCCACATGAACGACTCCGACATCGCCGCCTTCGGCCGTACGAAGACGGGTGTCGCGCACTGCCCGTCCTCCAACGCCCGCCTGGCCGCCGGAATCGCGCGCGTGCCCGACATGCTCGCCGCCGGTGTCCCGGTCGGGCTCGGTGTCGACGGCACCGCCTCCAACGAGTCGGGCGAGCTCCACACCGAGCTGCGCAACGCCCTGCTCATCAACCGCCTCGGCGCCCACCGCGAGGCGGCCCTCAACGCCCGCCAGTCGCTCCGCCTCGGAACGTACGGCGGTGCCCAGGTCCTCGGCCGGGCGAGCCAGATCGGTTCGCTGGAGGCCGGGAAGCTGGCCGACCTGGTCCTGTGGAAGCTGGACACCCTGGCCCACTCGTCCATCGCCGATCCGGTGACCGCGCTCGTCTTCGGCGCGGCCGCACCGGTCACCCTCTCCCTCGTCAACGGCAGGCCGGTCGTGGAGAACGGCCGTCTGCTGCACGTCGACGAGGACGCCATCGCCCGCTCCACGCGGGCGGAGGCACAGCGTCTCGCGCGGATCGCCGCGCAGGACTGATCTCCAAGACTCCGGTCAGGGGGGACGGCCCCTGACCGGAGACTCGAGCCGCCGAGCGGGCAGCTCGAGTGCCGCCCCGGAGCGTGGCCCAAAGCCTCACGTTCCCGGGGCGGTCAGTAATACCTGGGCGCAGAACAACCACATATCGAGCTCCACCAAGCATCACCAGCACCACCTTGCACCACCTCCCAGAAGCAGAGCACCGGCGGACGACCGGTGCCGGAAAACAACCGGAGGAGCCGCAGTGGCGACGAAGCCCAGGTTCACCAAGCAGCAAGGCACCACCCCCGACGAGACCGCGGAGAGCGGGGCGGCCCGCGCGGGACATACCAAACATCCGGTCGACGAGATGCTGCCACCGCTCAAGATGGCGACGACCGGCCTGCAGCACGTGGCCGCGATGTACGCCGGAGTGGTCGCGCCCCCGCTGATCGTCGGCGCGGCCGTCGGCCTCAGCCCCAAGGAGCTCACCTTCCTCACCGGCGCCTGCCTGTTCACGGCAGGACTCGCCACCTTCCTGCAGACACTCGGATTCTGGAAGATCGGCGCCCGGCTGCCCTTCGTGAACGGCGTGACGTTCGCGGGCGTCGCACCGATGCTGGCCGTCGTCAACTCCACCAAGGACAAGCACGACGCGCTGCCGATCATCTTCGGGGCGGTGATCGTGGCCGGTGTGCTCGGTTTCATCGCCGCGCCGTTCTTCTCCAAGGCGGTCCGGTTCTTCCCGCCGGTCGTCACCGGCACCGTGATCACCCTCATCGGTGTCTCCCTGCTGCCGGTCGCCTTCGAGTGGGCGCAGGGACCCGACTCGCAGGCCCCTGACTACGGTTCGGAGAAGAACCTCGCCCTCGCGGTGTTCTCGCTCCTCGTCGTCCTGCTGCTGCGCCGCTTCACCCGCGGCTTCGTCAAGCAGATCGCGGTCCTGCTCGGCCTGGTCATCGGCACCCTCGTGGCGATACCCATGGGCCTCACGGACTTCTCGCCGGTCCAGGACGCCTCCCTGGTCGGCTTCCCCACGCCGTTCCACTTCGGCGCCCCGAAGTTCGCCGGTGCCGCCATCGTCTCGATGATCGTCGTGATGGTGGTGTCGATGACCGAGTCGACGGCCGACATGCTCGCCCTCGGCGAGGTCGTCGAGCGGCCCTCCGACGAGAAGGTCATCGCGGCCGGACTGCGCGCAGACACCCTCGGCACCGCGCTGAGCCCGCTGTTCAACGGCTTCATGTGCAGCGCGTTCGCCCAGAACATCGGGCTTGTCGCCATGACGAAGATCCGCAGCCGGTTCGTCGTCGCGGCCGGCGGCGGCTTCCTGGTCCTCATGGGCCTGAGCCCGGTGGCGGCCTCGCTGATCGCGGTCGTGCCCCGCCCGGTGCTCGGCGGCGCGGGCGTCGTGCTCTTCGGCTCCGTCGCGGCGAGCGGTATCCAGACGCTGGTCAAGGCCGGTCTGGACAAGGACAACAACGTCCTCATCGTCGCCGTCTCGCTGGCCGTGGGCCTCATCCCCATCTCGGCGCCGGACTTCTACCACGACTTCCCGGAGCGCGCGAAGATCGTCCTGGACTCGGGCATCTCGACGGGCTGCGTCGCGGCGGTCGTCCTCAACCTGCTCTTCAACCACCTCGGAAAGGGCCGTGAGGCGGACGACGTGACCGCGCCGATGGAAGGCGGCGACGCCATCAGCGAACAGCGGACGAGCACCGCACCGGTGAGCGCCCACTGACGTACGACGACCTACGGGGCGCCGCGGTCGCGGATGCGCGGCTGCGGCGCCCCGCCCGTGTGCTGCGTGCTGGAGGCCGGGCCGCTCAGCCGATGTGGTGGCTGTCCCCGCACACCTTCCGGTTCAGCGGTGGGTCCAGCGAGTGGCGCGGGGCGCGGCGCCGGATGCTGCCGAAACGGGTCGGGCCGTCCCCGTCGCCGTGCATCACGACGGCGTCGCCTCGTACTTGGGCCTTCCAGCCGAGCGAGGAACTCTCCGGGCTCGACACCCACGGCAAGGCGATCTCCTTCCTCGCCGAGCCGCCGAGCCGCCGAGCCGCCGAGTCCGCCCGCCCGCTCCACGGGGGAGGCGTCGGCGAGCCGGTTCGTCGGGAACGGGGCCGCGACGGTGGTGGCGCCGAGGAAGGCGAGGATGCGGCGGGCCGGGAGGCCCCGGCCGCGGGCCGACTCCAACGCCGCCGTACATCCGCTTCCACTCCGCGTCGCCGTCGTACGCGACGACGAAGCGGCCCTCAGGCGGATCGAAGGGCGTCGGACGCAGCGGAGTGGAACGCCAGAAGCGGGCCATCCGTCCGGATGACCCGCTTCCAACATCTGAAGGCCACGGTGGCCGGGTGCGTGCGGGTGCTACAGGCCGAACACCCCCGGATCCGCGGCCAGTTCCCTGAAGACGTTCCCCGGGTTCGCGACCAGCTTGCGCGCGCCGAGGTCCATCAGCCCGCCCACCCCGGTCACCTCTGCCGATACGGTGCCGTCGACCTTGCGGACCGTCGTCACCACGCGGAACGTCTTGCCCTCGCCCCACTCGAACACACAGTCCACGTCCACTTCGTCACCGGCGCGCAGCTCCCGCAGATAGCGGATGTTCGCCTCCAGGGCGACCGGGCCGACACCCCGGTCGAGCAGGTCGCGCTGCTCGATACCGGCGTGCCGCAGGCAGCTCCAGCGCGCGTGCTCGGCGTACTGCAGATACACCGCCTGGTTGAGGTGCCCCTGCGAGTCGGTCTCGTACCCGCGGACCTGGATACGGACGGAAAACGGCTCGGCCACGACGTTCCTTTCGGGGAAGGTGATGAGGTTGCTGGACTCTGGTCGGTCACGTCGGTCACGTCGGTCACGTCGCGTCAGTCGCGTCAGTCGCGTCGGTCACGTCAGTCATGTCGGTCACGCGCGTCTCGGCGAGGCCAGCAGGAACCGGCCCCCGCCCCGTCTCTCGGCATGCTCGCTCACCTGCCACCCGGCCTCGCCGAGCGTCTGAGCGCACAGCGCGAGGGCCGCCGGATCGGGATGCCGTACGGCGACGGCCTCGGGCTGCGCGGTGTCCGAAACCCGGTAGCCGGGCGAGTCCGTACCCGCCGGGGCGCAGCCCGCCGCCTCCAGGGCGAGCGCCGCGGCCTGCGCCAGATGGCCGCGCTCCCAGGCGCAGGGCCGGTCCGTGGACCCGTCGGGGCCCGTCATACGGCGCATCTCCAAGAGTCCCTGCCAGGCCGTCCGTACCTCGCGCGCCCGCGCGGGGGAGAGGTCGACGTCGGGCTCACCGCCGAGCCGCGCCGCGAACACGCCACCGGACGAGGACGCGGACACGGCTGCCTGCGGCTCGGAGGCCGGAGCCTCGCGGACCCGGTGCCCCGCCGGGGTGAGGAAGTGGTCGTGCGGCGGCCGTGGATGGCGGAAGGCGAGCTTGAGCGCGACGAGCCGCGAGAGCTGGGACTCGCTCCCGGTGATCCGCCCGGTCTCCGGATCGGCCGCCTCGATGATGCGCCGCTGCGCGGCGGTCGGTGGTCTGGTCATGGCACCCCCTGTCTTCCACGCCCTGTGTGTCACGCGCGTTCCGTCTTCGCTACGACGATGGTGCACGACGCCACTGACAACACGGCGCCCGGCAGTACCACGGCTGGGGCCTGTCCGGGCGGATCAGGTCGGACTCGGTCGACCCTGCCGATCGGTACCGCTGAGCGGGGTCCGGTGCGTGCGGCCGCAAGGCGGAGGAGGGCGGCGGCGACGCGAAGGGGGTGCCTCCCTGCCGAGCCGGGCGGAGCTCGGTTCGAGGCCGGGGGAGTCGGCAACCGACGACAACGCCGCGGACGTGCGCACCAGACCCCGCGACCCCGACAAGATCCGCCCCGGACAGGGCCTAGGGGCGCAGGTTCCAGCCGGACACCACCGGCCTGCCGTGCTCTGTGCTCAGGCGGCTGACCGTGCCGGTCGCCAGGAGGAAGTGGGCGCCGCCCGACGGCGGCAGGCCGAGTCGTCGCGCGGTCAGGACACGCAGGAAGTGCCCGTGCGAGAAGAGGACGACGCTGCCCTCGTTGTTGGCGAGCGCCGCGTCCACCTTCGACAGCATCCGGTCGGCGCGCGCCGCCACCTGCTCGGGCGTCTCGCCCGGATGCTCGGGCGGGCCCGGTGGGACACCGTCGTCGAAGAGGTACCAGTGCGGACGTGTCCGATGGATCTCCAGCGTCGTCACTCCCTCGTAGGCGCCGTAGTCCCACTCCCGCAGGTCCGGGTCGACCGTGGCGTGGTCGAACCCGGCGAGCCTGGCCGTCTCGCGGGCCCGCCGCAGGGGGCTCACGAAGGCCGCGCCCACGTGGTGGCTGCCGACGAGCGGGGCGACGCGCCGCGCCTCGTCCCTGCCGTGGTCGGTCAGCGGGATGTCCGTGAGGCCGGTGTGCTGACCGGTCAGCGCCCACTCGGTCTCACCGTGTCGGACGAGAAGCAGATCACCCAAGGTTCATGCCTGTTCGTGTGAGGTCGGACGGGGCCGTCGCCGGTCATTGTCGCCAAAAGCCTCGTCCGACGCCTCGACCGAGACCGCCCCCTGAGGCGTCGCGGGCGCTCGGATCAAGGATTGTCAGACCCGGCCCGTATGGTCGTGGATGTCAGAAGTCGGGGCCGTCGTGGCGCGTCGTGGGTGGGGCGGTGCGACGGCCGGGTCGAGCGTGTGAGCGCTGAGGGGAGGTCGCCATGCCCGCACCGGAGCTGTGGGGAGTCGTGGCGGGCGGTGCCGCCGCCGTCTTCCTGCCCGCGCCGCTGCCCCGGGAGGGGAAGATCGCCCTGTGGACGCCGGACGGCACAGGCCCGCCCGGCGCCGCCGACGAACTCACGGTGGTGCGAGCGCACGGCTCGGGCGTCCGCAGCCGCCGG
>NZ_JAPHNL010000313.1 GCF_026274175.1 Streptomyces beihaiensis | reverse complement strand
TGAAGCCCATGACCTTGTTGTAGAACTCGACCCACTCGTTCATCCGGCCGAGCTCGACGTTGCCGACGCAGTGGTCGACGGCCTGGAAGGTGCGCTTGGCCGGCGGCTCGACGATCGGGGCGGCGGCCACGAATCCGGGCAGGTAGGGGCCGTCGTAACCGGAGCGCTCGACGAGGGTGTGGCGGGTCTTGCCGTACGTGGCGATGACCGCGCGCACGACGGTGCCGTGCTCGTCCTTGGTCTCGTAGGGCTCCTGGATGCCGCGGGCGCCGTGCTCGGTGGCGTACGTGTAGGCGGCGCGGGCGTCCGGGACCTCGATGGCGAGGTCGATGACGCCGTCGCCGTGGGCCGCGACGTGGTCCTCCAGGAAGTGGCCCCAGTCGGTGGATGCCTTGACGACGGAGGTGAACACGAAGCGGGCGGAGCCGTTCGTCAGGACGTAGGAGGCTGTCTCGCGGCTGCCGTTCTCGGGTCCCGAGTAGGCGACGAGCTTCATGCCGAAGGCCGTGGAGTAGTAGTGGGCGGCCTGCTTGGCATTGCCGACGGCGAAGACGACCGCGTCCATTCCCTTGACCGGGAAGGGGTCTGCCTGCCGTGCGGTGTCGGGGGTCTGGTGTGTGGTCTGCGTCATGACAGGAGGCTCCCCCCGTTCCACAAGGTGCGCAATAGTTTGCGTATCGGCTGGGCAATATGACCAGTGGTCCGGCGGGATCGGCGGGCTTTGTGTACAGGGTGACCACTACGGAGGGGTGCATGGCGATCGATCATCTGGACGGGCGGCTGATCACGCTGCTCGCCCGGGAACCGAGGATCGGGGTGCTCGAGATGTCCCGGCGGCTCGGTGTCGCGCGCGGCACCGTGCAGGCCCGCCTCGACCGGCTTCAGTCGAATGGAGTCATCCGCGGTTTCGGCCCCGACGTGGACCCGGCGGCGCTCGGCTACCCGGTCACCGCGTTCGCCACGCTCCAGATCCGGCAGGGCCAGGGAGCCGACGTACGGGCGCACTTGGCGACGGTGCCCGAGGTTCTCGAACTGCATACGACGACGGGGAGCGGGGACATGTTGTGCAGGCTCGTCGCCCGGTCCAACGCCGATCTTCAGCGTGTGATCGACCGGGTTGTCGGGTTTGATGGCATCGTCCGGGCTTCCACGGCGATCGTCATGGAGAATCCCGTTCCGCTGCGGATCATCCCGTTGGTGGAACAGGCGTCGGGGGACACCTGACGCGGGTGACACACGGCGTGAGTGAGGTGCGATGAACTTCTGGGACTACCTGGTCAATCAGCACGCGCAACTTTTCGCGGACGCCTATCAGCACGCCAGCGCCGTCTTCCAGTGCATGGTCGTGGCGACCCTGATCGGCATCGTCATCGGTGTGGTCACCTACCGCAGCGAATGGGCGGGCTCGCTGGCGACCACCGCCACGTCCACCATTCTGACGGTTCCTTCGCTGGCCATGATCGGTCTGCTCATCCCGATCGTCGGACTCGGTGTGGCGCCGACCGTCATCGCGCTGACCCTGTACGGGCTGCTGCCGATCGTGCGCAACGCGATCGTGGGCCTGCGCGGTGTCGACCCCGCGTTGATCGACGCGGCGCGTGGCATCGGCATGTCACGGGCGGCGCGGCTCTTCAAGGTGGAGCTGCCGCTGGCGTGGCCGCCGATCCTGACCGGTATCCGGGTCTCCACGCAGATGCTGATGGGCATCGCCGCCATCGCCGCGTACGCGTCGGGCCCCGGCCTCGGCAACGAGATCTTCCGCGGGATCGCCTCCCTGGGCAGCAAGAACGCGCTGAACCAGGTGCTCGCGGGCACCCTCGGCATCATCATCCTCGCCCTGCTCTTCGACGCCGCGTACGTGCTCATCGGACGCCTGACCATCCCGAGGGGGATCCGTGCCTGAGACGACGGCCGACACCGCGCCCGAGACCACGCCCGAGCCCGAGCCCGAGCGGCGTGAGACCTCCGGCGCCACCATCGAGTTGGAGAACCTCTCCAAGCGCTATCCGGGTTCCGCCGAACCTGCCGTGGACAGCGTCAGCATGGAGATCAAGGCCGGAGAGCTGATCATCTTCGTCGGCCCGTCCGGCTGCGGGAAGTCCACGATGCTGAAGATGATCAACCGTCTCATCGAGCCGACCGGTGGCCGCATCCACATCGGCGGCGAGGACGTCACCGACATGGACCCGGTGAAGCTGCGCCGCAAGGTCGGGTACGCGATCCAGTCGGCCGGCCTGTTCCCGCACATGACGGTGGCGCAGAACATCGCGCTCGTACCGAAGATGGTCGGCTGGTCGAAGTCGCGGATCACGTCCCGGGTCGAGGAGCTGCTCGACATGGTCGGCCTCGACCCGGGCGAGTTCCACGGCCGCTACCCGCGCCAGCTCTCCGGCGGCCAGCAGCAACGCGTAGGCGTGGCACGGGCGTTGGCCGCCGACCCGCCCGTCCTGCTGATGGACGAGCCGTTCGGCGCGGTCGACCCGATCACCCGCGACCACCTCCAGGACGAGCTGATCCGGCTCCAGCACGAGCTGCACAAGACGATCGTCTTCGTCACCCACGACTTCGACGAGGCCATCAAGCTCGGCGACCGGATCGCGGTGCTGCGCGAGAGGTCGCACATCGCCCAGTTCGACACGCCGGAGGCGATCCTCACCAACCCGGCCGACGACTTCGTCTCCGGTTTCGTCGGAGCGGGCGCCGCCCTCAAGCGGCTCAACCTCACCCGCGTACGCGACGTGGGGATCACCGAATACCCGACGGTCACCGTCGACGACCCGCTCCAGGACATCTTCAACAAGCTGCGCGCCGCCGGGACCAACGAGCTGCTCCTGCTCGACCGCCACAACCGCCCCTACAAGTGGCTGCGCCGCGGCGACCTGATGCGCGCCAAGGGCTCGCTGGCCCGCGCGGGCACCCTCGTCCACGACACGGTCACCCGGGACGCGACACTGCGCGACGCGCTGGAGGCGGTGCTGACCGACAACACGGGCCGTGTCGCGGTGACCGGGCGCCGGGGCCAGTACGAGGGCGTGGTCGACATGGAGACGCTGATGAACTCCGTGCACGAACTGCTCGACGAGGACCGCCTCGAAGCCCTGGAACACCAGCACGAGCTGCAGGAGCAGCGCGCCCAGCAGACCCACCACGAGCAGGAGGGCGACGGCGCAGGGGAGGTGAAGGCGTGAGCACTCCCCCGCGTCCCGGACAGTCCGGGCGGTCGAGCGACCCCGGCCGGCCGTCGGGCTCGCCGCCCCGCCAGCCGCCGAACGACGCCAACCGTCCGCGCCGCCCCGGCCAGGAGCGCCCCAGCGGCGAGCACGAGGTCAAGGGTCTCGCCTTCCGCGACGACGGCGACGGCGAGCAGGAGGCCCCGCCGACGCCCGCGCGCGAGGCGCGCCGCATCACCTGGCAGAAGCTGACGTTCCTGCCGGTGTTCATCCTGCTGGTCCTGCTCGCCACCTGGCTGTGGTTCAACCAGGCCGACCTCGACACGATCTCCAAGAACGCGCTGTCGGGCGGCAACGTGTGGAAGGCGCTGCGCCAGCACATCGTCCTGACGGTGATCTCCACGTTCTTCGTGCTGATCATCGCGATCCCGCTGGGCATCCTGCTGACCCGCCGCATGTTCCGCAAGGCGACCCCGGTGGCCCTGGCCTTCGCCAACATGGGCCAGGCCACGCCCGCCATCGGTCTGCTGGCACTGCTGGTGATCTGGCTCGGCATCGGCCGGCGCTCCGCGCTGATCGGCATCATCATCTACGCGATCCTGCCGGTCCTGTCCAACACGATCGCGGGCCTGAAGGCCAACGACCCGACCCTCATCGAGGCCGCCCGCGGCATCGGCATGTCCCCGCTCGGTGTGCTCACCAAGGTGGAACTGCCGCTGGCCGTGCCGCTGATCCTCGCGGGTGTGCGCACGGCGCTCGTCCTGAACGTCGGCACGGCCACCCTGGCGACGTTCGGCGGCGGTGGCGGCCTCGGCGTGCTGATCACCACGGGCATCACCAACCAGCGCATGCCGGTCCTGATGCTCGGCTCGATCCTGACGATCGCGCTCGCGCTGCTCGTCGACTGGCTGGCGTCCCTGGCCGAACTGCTGCTGCGCCCGCGCGGCCTGGAGGTGCGCTCATGAGGTCCACGGACACGTTCATGAGGTACCGGCTGCGGGTGGCGGCCTCGGCGGCCACCGGCCTCGCCCTGCTCGCCGCGCTGTCCGGCTGCGGCCTGACCAGCGGCAGCCCGCTCGCCGACAACGTGCATCCGGGCAGCATCGGCAAGGGCGAGCCGCTCAAGGGGGCCGACATCACGGTCACCTCCAAGGAGTTCACCGAGCAGCTGATCCTCGGCGCGATCATGGGTCTGGCGTTCAAGGCGGCCGGGGCCGACGTCCTCGACCGCACCGGCATCCAGGGCTCCATCGGCGCCCGCGAGGCCGTCAAGTCCGGTGACGCGGACGCGATGTACGAGTACACGGGCACGGCCTGGATCACCTACCAGGGCCACTCCAACCCGATCCCCGACCCGGAGAAGCAGTGGGAGGCGGTGCGCGAGGCGGACGCGAAGAACGGCATCACCTGGCTGCCGCCGTCCTCGCTCAACAACACGTACGCGCTCGCCATGAACCAGGCCAACTACAAGAAGTACGGCACGAACACGCTCTCGGACGTCACCAGGCTGTCCAAGTCGGACCCGGGCGCGGTCACGCTGTGCGTGGAGAGCGAGTTCGCCAACCGGGCCGACGGGCTGCCCGGCATGGAGAAGAAGTACGGGATGCACCTGCCCGCCAGGAACATCACGCAGATGGACACCGGCATCATCTACACCCAGGTGTCGAAGGGCAGTTGCCGCTACGGCGAGGTGTTCACCACCGACGGGCGCATCAAGGCCATGCACCTTCAGGTGATGAAGGACGACAAGCACTTCTTCCCGAACTACAACGTGGCCCCGGAGATCAACACCAAGTCGCTGAAGAAGTACCCGGCGATGGCCCAGGTCCTCGCCCCGATCACGAAGAAGCTCAACAACACGGTCTCGCAGGACCTCAACGCGAAGGTCGACGTGGAGGGTCAGGACCCGCACACGGTGGCGAAGGACTGGCTGGTGAAGGAGGGCTTCATCACGGAGTGACCCACGGGACCGGTCAGCAGGCCGGGACGGAGCCGCCGCCCTTCTCCAGGTGGGTCAGGTCGGTGACCGCGCCCTTGAGTGTCGTCACGGGGATCAGCCGCATCGACTTCGGCGCCGACGCCTTCGCGTCCGCGCACTCCGCCCTCGGTACGAGGAAGACGGTGGCGCCGTCTCGGTGTGCGGCCTGCACCTTGAGCGAGACGCCGCCGACGGGCCCGACCTTGCCGGAGTCGTCGATGGTGCCGGTACCGGCGATCGACCGGCCGCCGGTGAGGTCGCCACCGCTGCCGTCGCCGTCGAGCAGGTCGACGATGCCGAGCGAGAAGAGCAGGCCCGCGCTGGGGCCGCCGACGTTGCCGAGCTGAAGGTCGACCTCGATCTTCCCGGACTGCTTGCCGAGGTAGCCGAGCGCGGCCTGGGTGGCGGCGTCCTGCGAGCCCTTCATCTCCTGCTGGTTGTGCCGCTCGATGTCCTTGGTGGAGCCGCCCGACGGATAGACGGAGTCGTACGGCATGACCGCGCGGTCGTCGCGGAACCAGCCGTCGACCACGTCGCCGAGGTGCACGGAGGTGCCGGGCCCGGTCGCCGAGATGGTCACCGCGCGCAGCTTGCCGCTGGTGTCGCGGGTCGGGGCGCCGTGCACCTCGATGACCGGTTTCCCGGCCGCCTCGCCGAGCACGTCGGTGGTGGGCCCCGGCTGCGCGACGGCGAAGGGCAGCGGGACGAGGCCCGCTACCGCCAGCAGCGCGACGACGGGCAGCGCGCAGACGGCGAGAGCGGCGGGACGGCTGAGGCGGGAGAGAAACACGTGGGCCAATGTAACGTGCCGGGCCTCACCGCCTTACCGCAGCGCCTCGGCGACCTCCTTGGCGGCCTCGACCACGCGCATCCCGACCCGCTCCGGCACGGAGTCCGCCAGCATCACGACGCCGACGCTCCCCTCCACCCCGGTCACCCCGAGCAGCGGCGCCGCGGCACCGCTCGCGCCCGCCTCCAGCTCGCCGTGGGTGAACGCGTACCCGGGGTCGGGCACCACGCCCTGCCGCGCGGCGAGGATGGCCCGCCCGGCGGCGCCCCGGTCGAGCGGATGCCGGAACCCGGTCCGGTAGGCCACGTGGTAGTCGGTCCAGGTCGGCTCGACGACGGCCACGGCGAGGGCCTCCGAGCCGTCGACCAGGGTCAGATGGGCGGTCGCCCCGATGTCCTCGGCGAGCGAGCGCAGCGCGGGCAGCGCCGCCTCCCGCACCAGCGGATGGACCTGCCGTCCCAGGCGCAGCACGCCGAGCCCGACGCGGGCCCTGCCGCCCATGTCGCGGCGGACGAGGGCGTGCTGTTCGAGGGTGGCGAGCAGACGGTAGACCACGGTGCGATTGACGCCGAGTTTGTTGGACAACTCGGTGACGGTCAGGCCGTGGTCGGTGTCGGCGAGCAGTTTGAGGACGCGCAGTCCCCGGTCGAGCGTCTGGGAGGTCTCCGCGGTCACGACGCCCACTCCTTAGTGGTGAGGGTCGGCGGCCGCCCGACGCGGCGGTTGCGTCACCGGTCCCGTTCGGCGACGCGCGTCAGAGGCCGCCGGTCGGTGATCAGGCGCTGGGCTCTACTTCACTTCGTGCCTTTTCGTGCCTTGCTGCGTACCGGCTGCGCTCCGCGGCGGCGCTGCCACGGGGCGTGTGCGTAGCCGGGAATGTAGCGAGGCGTCCCGCTGAGCGGAAGACTCCGTCCAGAATCCGGTCAGAGGTCGTACGGTCTTGTACCGTATTGCCCGCTCACCGTGACCGTCACGTCATGACCTCAGGTCATCCGGGTGGCCCACTCCCGCACCTTGTCGATGCGCTGGCGCAGCTGCCCGGCGGTGGCCTCGGCGCTGGGCGGGCCGCCGCACACACGGCGCAGCTCGGTGTGGATGACGCCGTGCGGTTTGCCGCTCTGGTGCACGTACGCGCCGACGAGCGTGTTGAGCTGCTTGCGCAGCCCCATCAGCTCCTTGTGGGAGACGACGGGCCGCCGCTCGGCGGGCAGCTCCAGGAGGTCGGCCTCGGTGTCGGGTTTCTTCTTGCTGTGGGCGATCTGGCGGGCCTGCCGCTTCTGGAGGAGCAGCTGCACCTGGTCGGGTTCGAGGAGTCCCGGGATGCCGAGGTAGTCCTGCTCCTCCTCGCTGCCCGGGTGGGCCTGCATGCCGAACTCGGCGCCGTTGTACATGACCCGGTCGAAGGTGGCGTCGGACTCCAGCGCCTCGAAGGGCAGCATGTCCTGTTCGCCGGTGTCCTCGTCCTGCTGCTTGTTGGCCTCGTCCATCTCCTTCTCGGACTCGGCGTACGGGTCCTCCTCGCCGTCCTTCTTCGGCTTGTCGAGGACGTGGTCGCGCTCGACCTCCATCTCGTTGGCGAAGCCGAGCAGGTCGGGGATGGTGGGCAGGAAGACGGACGCGGTCTCGCCGCGCCGCCGTGACCGTACGAAACGGCCGACGGCCTGGGCGAAGAACAGCGGCGTGGAGATGGTGGTGGCGTAGACGCCGACGGCGAGGCGGGGCACGTCGACGCCCTCGGACACCATGCGGACGGCGACCATCCAGCGGTCCTCGCTCGCGGCGAAGTCGTCGATGCGCTGCGAGGCGCCGCTGTCGTCGGAGAGCACGACGGTCGCCTTGGTTCCGGTGATCTCGCGGATCAGCTTGGCGTACGCGCGGGCCGAGTCCTGGTCGGAGGCGATGACGAGGCCGCCCGCGTCCGGGATGCCTTTCCTGACCTCGGTGAGCCGCGCGTCGGCGGCGCGCAGCACGCTGGGCATCCACTCGCCGCGCGGGTCGAGCGCGGTGCGCCATGCCTGGCTGATCGCGTC
This sequence comes from Streptomyces beihaiensis, assembly GCF_026274175.1. Taxonomy (GTDB): domain Bacteria; phylum Actinomycetota; class Actinomycetes; order Streptomycetales; family Streptomycetaceae; genus Streptomyces; species Streptomyces beihaiensis. Next base: position 23,003 of record NZ_JAPHNL010000313.1, on the reverse strand, counting down.
CTTGGTCATGGGCTCGCCGAGCCGCGCCGCGATCTCGTCGCCGGCCTTGGTGCGCCAGCGCATGTTGCCGCTGTAGGAGAGGAAGATCACCGGGCGCACGACGTTGTCGGCGAGGGCGTTGCCGTAGCCGTAGGTGTAGTCGGCGGCGGAGCGGCGGATGCCGTCGTTGCCCTCCTCGTACGTGACGAAGGGGATCGGGTTGGTGTCCGAGCGGAAGGGCGTGCCGGTCAGGGCCAGGCGCCGGGTGGCGGGCTCGAAGGCTTCGAGGCATGCCTCGCCCCACGACTTGCTGTCACCGGCGTGGTGGATCTCGTCGAGGATGACGAGCGTCTTGCGCTGCTCGCTGCGGTTGCGGTGCAGCATGGGCCGCACGCCGACGCCCGCGTACGTGACCGCGACGCCGTCGTACTCCTTGCTGAGCGGTCCGGCGCTGTACTCGGGGTCGAGCTTGATCCCTATGCGCGCGGCCGCCTCGGCCCACTGCTTCTTCAGGTGCTCGGTCGGCGCGACCACGGTCACCTGCTGCACCACGTGGTGGTGCAGCAGCCAGGAGGCGAGGGTGAGCGCGAAGGTCGTCTTGCCGGCGCCCGGGGTGGCGACGGCGAGGAAGTCGCGCGGCTGCTCCTGGATGTACTTGTCCATCGCCCCCTGCTGCCAGGCACGCAGCTTGTTGGCGGTGCCCCAGGGGGCGCGGCCGGGGAAGGCGGGCGAGAGGTGGTGCGAGGAGGACGAGGCTGTGGTGACAGACATAGGGGCTGGCCCGGAGGACCTTCCGTTGTGAGCGGCGGTGGGTGACGGGCGGGCGGTGGTCACGGTCTCCGTACGGGGTCGAGCGGCTCGGTCACATACGACAACCGGGACACCCTACCGGGGGCCCGGTTGTCGTAGGAGCGGGTTACCGCTTGTCGGACTCGACGAGGCGTCGCAGCCCGTCCGTGATCTCCTTCACGTCGTCGATCGCACCGGTGGCCACGGAGGTCACGAGCTTCTCCGCGGCGTCGCTGTCGGGGCGCAGCTCCACCCCGTTCATGGCCAGGAACGTCACGCAGGAGATCCAGGCCGTGCGCTTGTTCCCGTCGAAGAAGGGGCGGTTCCCGGCCAGCGACTGGAGCAGCGCGGCTCCCTTCTCGAACAGGTCCGGATATGCCTCCTGTCCGAACATCGCCGCCCGCGGGCGCGCGACGGCCGACTCGAGCAGCCCGGCATCACGCACCACCACGTCCTGGTCGTCGACGGCCCGCCCGGCGATCAGCAGCACCAGTTCGGCGGTGAGGTAGTCGTACGCCGTCACTTGAGCCTCTCCAGCAGCTCCGCCCACTTGGCCACCTGCTCCTTGGCGGTCGCCTTGACCTTGACCTCAAGGGCCTGGCGCGCCAGGTACTCGTCCACGGCGCGCAGCAGTACGGCGTGCTGGCTCACGCCCTCCCGCTCGGCGGCCCGACGGATCGCTTCCTGCTGGTCGGCGCGGAGACGAAGGTTCACTGCCATACCAAAAAGGTACCATGAGGTGGGGTCATTTTGATACCATCGCCTTCTTCGGCCCCCGCAACCGCGTAGCCACCCAGGCCCCCACCACCGCCACCCCGGCCATCGGCAGGAACACCACCACGAACGCCCCGGGGTGGGACCCGGCGGCGCCGACCGCCGCCCCGCCGTGCCCCACCGCTCCCCCGCCCATCGCGGCGAACGCGGCGCCGCCCGCGGCGAGCAGCACGGAGTTCGACAGGCCGTCGGAGATCTGCAGGGCGGCGGAGTTGGCGCCCGCCTCCTCCGGCGCCGACAGTTCGAGGAGCAGCACGCTCGTCGACGAGATCACGAGCCCCATCCCCAGGCACCCGAACGCCCACACCACGGCGACGACCCACACCGGTACGGCATGGATCAGCACGCTCGGCGCGGCGGCGATCGCGGCGGCGACGAGCACCATGCCCGCCGTCACCAGCCGCCCCCGGTACACCGCGAGCCGCGGCCGCGACTGCACCCACGACCCGAACGCCCAGGTCGCCCCGCCCGCGGCGAGCGAGAACCCGGCGAGCGTCGGCGACAGGCCCCGCTCGGTGACGAGCATCAGCGGCACGAACGACTCCGCCGAGACGAACGCCCCCGCCGCGACCCCGCGCAGCAGCACCACGGACGGCAGCCCGCGAGCGGCTCGGTAGGTGCCGCGGGGCAGCAGCCCGAGCACGGAGGGGACGAGCAGCGCGGCCCCGGCGGCGCCCGGCAGCAGGGACAGCGGGCGCAGGTCCTGGGCCGCGTACTGGATGAGCCCCGCGCCGAGCGAGATCCCGAACGCCAGCCGGATCCGGCGTCGGTCGAACGCCCCGGCCCCCGCGCCCTCGGGCGGCCCCCCGGCCCGCCGCCGCACCTCGGGGAGGGCGAGGGCGAGCGGAAGAAGCACGAGCACCGGAATGCCGAGGAAGACCCACCGCCATCCGAGGTGCTGGGTCACGGCCCCGGAGGCGAGCGGTCCGACGACCGACGGCACGACCCAGCTCGCCGCGAACGCCGCCATGATCGCGGGCCGCAGCCGTTCGGGATAGGCGCGGCTGACCACCACGTACAGGCCGACGATGACCAGGCCGCCGCCGAGGCCCTGCACGGCGCGGCCCGCGATGAAGACCCACATCGTGCCCGCGGTCCCGGCGATCACGAGCCCGGCGGCGAAGGCGGCGATCCCGGCCCCGACGGGCCCGAGTGGGCCGCGCCGGTCGGCCCACTGCCCGGCGAGCACCATGCCGAAGAGGCTGGTGGTGAAGAAGCCGGAGAAGGCGAAGGCGTACAGCGACAGGCCGTTCAGCTCGCGCGCGGCGACCGGCATCGCGGTCCCGACGGCGGTCGCCTCGAAGGCGATGAGGAAGACGACGCTGACGATGCCGATGCTCAGCGCGCGGTGGGCGGGCCCGAGGACGCCTTCGGGCGCGCGTTCACCTTCGACGGCGGCAGGAACGGAAACGGGAACGGAACCGGAACCGGAACCGGGAACGGAAGCGGGAGCGGGTACGGGCGCGGAGGCGTCCACGTCGTCGTCAAGGGCGGCCATGAGCCCAGAGTAAGGGGCGTAAGAGAGCCTGACGCCTGTCAGGCGACCGTCCGGCCATCGGCCCTTGGCCGTACGACCAAGGGCCGATGGCGGATGCGGGGTGCTACCGGAAGAGCGGATGCGCGGTGCTACGGGAAGACCGGCGTCCCGCCCTGCGTCAGCATCCAGTTGGTGACGGCGAAGTCGGCCGGGTCGAGGCTGCCGGTCGCGGTCACGTAGTCGATCATCAGCTGCCGGATCTCGTCCGTGGAGCTGTACGCGATCTCGGCGTCGGCGATGTGCGGGTAACCGCTGCCGCCGTTGGCGCGGTAGTTGTTGACGGCGACGACGAAGACCTGGTCGTCGGCGACATCGGCGCCCTTGTACTGGAGCTTGCTGATGCGCGAGCCCTCGGCCGCCGCGATGTCGATCTCGTACGAGACCCCGGCCGCGGTGTCGTACATGTAGTCCCACATGCTGTGGTTGTTGGTGAGGGTGGCGGTGTCGACCTTGGTCCCGACGGGCACCTGGGCGTAGTACTTGGCCGCGAACTCCAGGTAGTCCTTGAGCTGGGCACCCGTCAGCTTCTTGCCGTACAGGGTGTTGTCGTAGATGTAGAGCCCGGCGATGTCGCGGATGCTGACGTCCCCGGCGGGGATGTCGGCGGTGCGGCTGAACGGCGCGGCGACGGAGATCAGCGGCAGCGCGGCGTCGGCGGACGACAGGCCGGCGGCCACGTGCTTCATCTGGACGTGGTGGATGAAGTCCATGATCGGCACGTCCTTCCAGCACGCCTCGGCCCCGGACATGTCCTGGGCGCAGGTGCCGACGGCCGTGTTGACGTACTTCACGACGAGGTCGTGGTCGGCCTGTACGAGGGAGACGATCTCGTCGTCCTGGTCGGCGTCGGCGGTGGTGAGGGTGTCGGCGGTGACGGAGTTGACCCGCCACCGGCCGCGCACCAGCTCCAGCTCGAAGTCGAAGACGCTCAGTCGCTTGCCGTAGCAGAACGGCTCGGACAGGACGACGTCCTTGCCGGTCTCGGCGTTGGTGACGGTGTAGGTCGGCACGTCGACGTGCGTGTGGCCGACGAGGATGGCGTCGATCCCGGGCACCTGCTCGGCGACGATGTTCGAGGCGTTCTCGACGTAAGGGAGCGAGTCACCGTACGAGCTGGAGCCGTCGAGGCCGGAGTGGTCGGTGAGGAAGACGACGTCGCAGCCGAGCGAACGCAGCCTGGGAACGTACTTCTTGGCCTGTTCGACGAGTCCGGTGAACCTCATCTTCCCGGAGACGTTGTCCTTGTCCCACAGGGCGATGCCGGGGTTGGTGAGCCCGAGGATGCCGACCTTGACGTGCGGGCCTCCGTGCACGCGCAGGCACTTGACGGTGTAGGGCTCGAAGGCGGGCTTGAGGGTGGTGGCGTCCAGGGCGTTGGCGCCGAGCAGCGGGAAGTCGCACTGCTCCTCGAACTTGCGCAGGACGTCGATGCCGTAGTTGAACTCGTGGTTGCCGAGCGCGGCGGCGTCGTACTTCATCGCGTTCATCGCCAGCGCCATCGGGTGCACGGCGCCCTTGGTGATGGGGTCGACACGGGCGAAGTAGTAGGCGAGCGAGGTGCCTTGGATGATGTCACCGGCGTCCACGAGCAGCACGTTCTCGTGCCCCTTGGCGGCCCGCTGCTGTTCCACGAGCGTGGCGACCTTCGCGATGCCGACGGCGTCGCCCTTGCGGTCCTTGTACACGGCGTCGGTGTAGTAGTCCCAGTTGAGGACGTGACTGTGCAGGTCGGTGGTGCCGAGGATCGAGAAGGTGTACGTGGTCCTCCCGTGCTCGTGCCGTGCGCCGAACTCCTTGCGGCCCGGGGCCTCGCGGCCCGCGGCGGACGCGGTGGCGGCCCCCGCCCCGGACAGCGCGATGGCGGCTCCGGTGGCGGTGACGGCGGACTTGCCGAGGAATTCTCTTCGGGTGGTGGGCATGAGGGCTCCAGGACTTCGGGGGCGGCGACGAGCGAGGCGAAGCGGGTGACGCGAAGAGACGGGTGTCTCGAAGAAGCGGGTGTCTCGAAGAAGCGTGACGCGCGTAGATGCTTTCGTTGATCCGCGAGGTAGCTGAACCAAGAGCAGGCCAGCAGACGGTCAAGAGAGAACAAAGGAGAGGGAGTCCGCGCCCCGGAACCGGGAGCCGACGCGTCCGCGTCCCCTCCTGTGGGCCGCACGGACCGACATGAGGGGCCCTCAAAACACCTGACTACGGGGGTACTTGGTGGCGTCGACGCAGGAAATTCCCATCACCTTGTCCGCGCGGGAGGCCGCCTCCGGCACCGTCCTGGCGATCCCCCTGGCGGACGGCAGGACCGCCCGGCTGCGCGTTCCGCCCGCCAAGGACGGCGCCCTCGTGAGGGCTTACCTGGACGACACGGAGGTCCTGCTGCGCGTGCGCGTGGGCGGGGCCGGCGCGGGGAGGGGCCCGGCGGCCGCGGGGAGCCGGAGCAGCGGCGCCGACTTCCTCAAGGGCTGCCTGCTCCCGCTGGTGGTCGTGGGCCTGGTCATCTGGGGGCTGGTCGCCCTGAGCAGCCACCACGACACCACCACGGCGAGCCCGGCCACGTCGGCGGGCAGCACGGCGACCGGCACCCCCACGGACGACCCGTACGGCTCGCCCGACCCCTACGACTCCGCCGCTTCGGACGGCAGCGACGCCTCGCCCGGCTCCGACAGCACGGACGACCCTTACGTCCCACCGGCCCCGGAGCCCCCGCCGACGAGCGAGGCCCCGGACCCGTACACCAAGGGCACCTGCCTCAACGGCACCCTGCCCCACTCGACGACCGCGCAGAGCGTCAGCGGCGTCCACGAGGTCTCCTGCTCGGCCTCGGACGCCCACTACAAGGTGATTCAGACGTTCCCGTTCACCTCGGACATGGGCCGGTGCAAGGCGAACCCCAGGACCCAGTACGCCTTCTCCTACCGCTACACGATGAACGGCGCGACGATCAACGAGTACGTGTACTGCCTGGTGGGGCTGGGGTCGTACGCCCGTTGAGGATCCCGTCGGGGCTCTCGTCGAGGCTCTCGTCGAGACGGGCGTCGCGGGTCGGGCTCACGCCCGGCAGCGCAGCATCTCCAGCGGCGGGTTGGCGTGGAAGTCGGCCCAGTGGTCGGCGCCGAACTCGCGTACGCCCGCCTCCGACACCGTCAGCGGGACCCAGGTCACATCGCTGAAACCGGCCGCCGTCAGGCACTTCTCGTAGACGTCACGGCGCGGGAGGTTCGCGACGAACGAGACCGGAGGGTCGAGCAGGGCGGTGGTCCTGACCTGCGCGCCGGTCTCGACCGCCACGCCGGTGAGTTCGGTGCGGAACCCGTACTTGTCCGGCGTCGGCCCGTCGAAGCGGTAGTCGGGCGACTGGTTGAGCGCGAAGAGCTCACCGCCGGGCCTCAGGTGCCGGCGCACGTTGCGGCACATGCGTTCCGTGGTGGCGACGTCCGGGGCGTAGTTGAGCAGTTGGACCGCCAGGGCGATGTCGAACCGTCGTCCGAGGTGGCGGAGTTCGGCGACGTCACCCACCTCGTAGCGCACGCCCAACGGCTGCTCCTTCTCCAACTGGTCCGCCACCGCGACCATTTCGCCGGAGATGTCGACGCCCAGCACGTCCGCCGCGCCACGCCGCCTCAACTCCCTGCTGTAGAAGCCGGTTCCGCACGCCAGGTCGAGCACCGACCTGCCGTCGACGTCCCCGACCATGCCCAGGAAGCTGGGCACCACCGCGTACTGTTCCAGCGGCAGGGCCTTGAACCCCTCGTACGCCTCGCCGATCTCGTCGTACTGCTGCTGCCCGCTCATCGTGGCGTCCTCCCGTGTCGTTCCGCGCTGTCGTGTGCTTCGTCCTGCCGGTCGCGACCCCTGGCAGTCTCTCCACATCGCGCCGCGCCGCCGTATTGGCGAATCCCACGAAGAAGCGCCCTCATCAGCCCAGAGACCTACACCCGACGTCCCGATGGTCAACGGCCCACCCGTTCAGTACGGTTCGGCACATGTCGGCCGACGCCGCCGCACACATCCGCATCGCCCGTCCCACACGTGACGGGGTCCATGAGAGGCCCGGCGGGGCCGGTGGGAACTCCCTGTTGATGGTCGGCCGGCACGGGTCGCCTGGCATCTCGAACTCGTCCACAGTGCCGCCGCCCCCGTCGCGCCGCGGCCGACTCCCGAGGACCTGCTCGTCGTCCACCTCGACGAGCCCGTGCCGGATTCCCTGGTGCGCGGGCTTGAGCGGCACGGCGGCGAACGCGTGGCCGCGCACAACCCCTACTGGGACATCTGGGATGTGACCGTCCGGGACCCGGATGGCTACCTGTTGGTGCTGTCCACCCGCTCCTTGGTGAACTCGTGAGGCGTCGTGCGGGAGCGGCCGCGCGGGAGCGGCTATGCCTGACCGGTCGGGGCGGGTTCCGGGAGGGGGTCCGTGACGACCGCCGCCTGCGGGCGGATGGGGAGACGGTTGACCGGGCGGCCCGTCGCCGCGCGGACCGCAGAGGCGATCGCCGCCGGGGAGGCGACCACCGGGACCGCGCTGACCGATTTCGCGCCGAAGGGTGCCACCACGTCCCGCTCCTCCGCGAGTTTGACGATGCGGATGTCCGGGGCGTCCAGGGAGGTGGGCAGGGCGTAGCCCGTCAGGTCGGGGCGGCGGACGACGCCCTTCGGGGTGCGCAGGTTCTCCGTCAGCGCCGCGCCGACGCCCTGGGTGACACCCGCCTCGATCCGGGCCCTCACCTGACCGGGGTTGAGGACCCGGCCCACGTCCTGGGCCACCGCTAGCTCCACCACACGGACCGAGCCGATCTCCACGTCCACGTCCACCACCGCGCGGATCGCGCAGAACGACATGCCCACGAAGGCGTCGCCCTGACCGGCGGCGTCCAGCGGTTCCGTGGGGTGGGGGCGGCACTGGGCCGTGGCCCACAGCTCCTTGCCGTCCATCGCCTCCTCGACGGTGGTCGACAGGACGCCGTCGTACGACGTGATCTTGCCGTCCGCGATCTGGAGGAGTTCCGTGGACATGCCGAACTTGTGGGCCAGCGGCTGGAGGAGCTGCGTGCGGACCATCTTCGCCGCGCGCTCCACCGCACCGCCCGACACCCACGTGTGGCGGCCCCGGCAGCCGGGGCCCGCCGGTGGCTGGTCGGTGTCCACCGGGGCGACGTGGACCTCCTCCACGCCCAGCGTCTCCTGGACGATCTGGCGGGCGAGCGTCGCGAAGCCCTGACCCGTCTCCACGGCCGCGCAGATCACCGTCGCGACGCCGCCCTGGACCTTCACCGTGGCCGTCGACACCTCGTCGGCGCCCTCCGCGCCCAGCATGTGCACCATGCCGATGCCGTAGCCGACGCCCCGGCGCACCGCGGACGGTTCGCCCGCGCCCTCGGGGCCGCCGGGCAGCAGCCAGTCCTCCTCCGGGGTGTCCTTGGGGAGGGGAGGAAGCGGATGGTCCCGTACCGCGTCCAGGAGTTCGGCCACCGGGGCCGGGCAGGTCACCGTCTGACCGGTCGGGAGCAGGTCGCCGGTCGACAGCACGTTGCGCATGCGCACGTCCGCCGGGTCGACGCCGAGCTTCTTGGCGAGCTTGTCCATCTGCGCCTCGTACGCGGCACAGACCTGGAGGGCGCCCTCGCCGCGCACGTGACCGGACGGCGGGTTGTTCGTGCGCACCGCCCAGCCGTCGATCGAGGCGTTGGGCACGACGTACGGGCCGCACGCGAAGGAGACCGCGGCCGCGAGCGCGTCCGACGACGTGTCCGCGTACGCGCCCGCGTCCAGGAGGATCTGCGCCTCCACCTTCACCAGCTTGCCCTCCGCGTCGGCGTGGTGGCGGTAGCGGAGCAGGGTCGGGTGGCGGTGGGCGTGGCCGAGGAAGGACTCCTCGCGCGTCGCCGTCAGTTTCACCGGGCAGCCCGTGTGCAGGGCCAGCAGGCCCAGCGGCAGGTGGAAGCTCGCGTCCTCGCGGTCCGCCGTCGCGCCCGGAACGCCCGTGACGACGACCTTGACCTGCTCCGGCGTCAGGCCGTAGCGGGAGGCCGCGACGTCGCGGTCGCCGTGCGGGTCGGTGGAGGCCATGTAGAGCTCCACCCCGCCGTCGGGGCGTGGCACGGCGAGGCCCGCCTCCGCTCCGATGGGCGCGGGGTCCTGGCGGCCGATGCGGTAGAGGCCCTCGACGACGACCTCACCGGTGGCCTCCGCGTCGCCGTGGCGCAGCGGGATGTGGCGGACCAGGTTGCCGTCGGGGTGCAACGGTTCGGCGGCGAAGGACTGTTCCGGGTCGGTGACCGGGTCGAGCAGCTGGTACTCGACGACGATCGCGGCGGCCGCCATGCGCGCGGTGTCCGGGTGGTCGGCCGCCACCGCCGCGAGCGGCTCGCCGTGGTGGCGTACGACGTCGGAGGCGAACACCGGGCGGTCGGCGCTGCGGTGCCCCCGCAACGGGCCGCCGGGAACGTCCTCGTGCGTGACCACCGCGCGGACGCCGGGCATCTCGCGCGCGTGTGCGGTGTCGATGGAGACCACGCGCGCGTGCGCGTGCGGCGAGCGCAGGACCGCCGCCCAGAGCAGGCCCTCGGCCCACAGGTCGGAGGCGTACGGGAAGGTGCCCTCGGCCTTGGCGCGGGCGTCGGCGGGCGGGAGCGTCGCACCGAGGCCGTGCGGGATCGTCTCCCCTTCGGAGGGGAGGGCGGGCTCGGGGGGTACGGAGAGCCCGGGGGGCGCGGTGGCCTCGGTCGTCCGGTCGCTCACGCCTGGCCTCCGTCCTGGAAGTCTTCGTAGTTCTGCGTCGCCTGGTGCGGAATGCGCGGTTCGGGGACGGGCCCGGCGTGCTGTTCGTGCGGTGCCTGGGGAGCCTGCGGGGTCTGCGGGGCCTGGGGGCCCCCAGGAGCGCCCGTCGTTTCCTCGGCGGCCGCGGCCTCCGCCGCCTGTGCGGACGCCCGGCGCTCGGCCGCCACCTGCCGCACCGCGTCCAGCACCCCTCGGTAGCCGGAGCAGCGGCACAGGTTGCCGCACAGGGCCTGGCGCGCTTCCAGGTCGGACGGGTTCGGGTTGCCCTCCAGCAGGTCGTGGACGGTCATCGCCATGCCCGGCACGCAGAAGCCGCACTGGACGCCACCGCAGGACGTCAGCGCGCGCTGCACGTCCGAGGGCCGGCCGTTGGCGGCCAGGCCCTCGACCGTCCGCACCTCGCTGCCCGCGGTGGTCGCCGCCGGGACCAGACAGGAGGCGACCAGCCGGCCGTCCACCTGGACGTTGCACGCGCCGCACTCACCCTGCGAGCAGCCGTCCTTGGCACCGGCGAGGCCCAGGCGCTCGCGCAGCACGTACAGGAGCGACTCGCCGATCCAGGCGTCCGTGACGGGGCGGTCGGCGCCGTTGACCCGCAGGACGTAGCTGACCAGGGGGTGGTCGTCGTGGAGGGGCGTGGCGGAGGGGGCGGGCGGCTCCTCGGCGGGGGTGTCGGTGACGGCGGGGGTGACAGCGGGGGCGGGAGCGGACGGTTCGGCGTCGGCGGACGGCTCCTGGCCTGGGTCGGCCACCGGTGGCGCGGTGACCGGTTCGGCGGGCAGTTCGGCAGAGGGCTCCGCGGGCTGCTCCGGCAGGCGTTCCACGGGGTGTTCTGGGAGCTGTTCGGTGGCGGGCTCGGGCCGCGGCACGGACTCGCGAACGGGCACGGACTCGTACCCGGGCACGGGCACGGGCTCGGGGGCCGACTCCGGCGCCGCGGTCTCAGGCTCCGGCTGCTCCGGCCGCTCGGGCCGCTCGGGCCGCTCGGGCCGCTCCGGCTCGGCGGCGTCCGGGCCCGCCTCCGCGACGGGTTCCGCCTCCGCGACGGGTTCCGCCTCCGCGACGGGTTCCGCCTCCGCGACGGGTTCCGCCTCCGGCTCGGGCTCCGGTGCCGCCTCCGGCTCGGGGACGGTCTGCTGCGCCCACGCCTCGTTGGCCCACGGCGCGGGGGCGCCTCCGGGCAGCGTGGGGGGCGGGGTGCGCTCGCCCCAGGCGGCCGCCAGCGACGACGACGTGAACTCGCCCGATTCGTCCGGGATTTCACCGTTCGCCACCGGGATCGACCACTGACCGGTGTCGTGCCCCTCGTGCCCCTGCTGGCGGCCGGGGCCGTAGGGCCGCTCACCGGCGCCGTAGGACTGCTCGCTCGCGCCGTAGGGCCGCTCACCGGCGCCGTAGGACTGCTCCGGGTACGGAACCGGCTCCTGGTTCGCCACGGGCCAGCTGACCTGCTCGCCCGCCCCCGTCAGCTCCTGCGGCAGCGCCCACGCTCCGGTCGCCGCCGGGTCGGTGGCGTCGGCGGAGGCGGGGCTCACCGTTATCTGCGGGGGGACGTATCCGTGCCCGGGAGCGGCCAGCGGCGCGTCCTGGAAGCCCTCGGGCGGCAGCTGCACGAAGGCCGTGGCGTCGGAGTCGTACTCGCCTCGCGGCAGCGGCTCCCAGGCGTCGCCGCCCTGCGCGTCCCGCCCCCGCGGGCCGGTGTACTCGTTCGTCACGACAGCGCCCTCCCAAGTGCACGTCGGGCCAGTACGGCGACGGTCCGCCGCAGGTGCAGCACGGCGGGCGGCAGCGTCTCCGACGTGCCGTCCGGCGCCGGTTCGGGGTCCGGGATGCAGGCGGCGGCCACGTACTCGCCGAACGCCCGCACCGCCTCCGGGACGAGCGCGCCGCGCTCGCCGTCCCAGTCGATCAGGGAGGCCACCCACTGCTCCGCCTCCAGAGGGCGCAGCGGCATCGGCGCGATGGCCCCGACGGCGCAGCGCACGCCGCGCCTGGCCGGGTCGAGGACCAGCGCGACCGAGGCGGTGGCCCGGCCGGGTCCCGTGCGGCCCGCCGCCTTGAGGAAGACCTGGGGGGCGTGGAGCAGCGGCACGCGCACATGGCCGATGAGTTCACCGGGGCGCAGCATCTCCATCCCGGCGAGCAGGTGCGAGACGGGGACCTCGCGCCGGGCGCCGCCCGGGCCCGCGATGATCAGCGTGGCCTCAAGTGCGGCGAGGACCGGGAGCGTGTCGTTGGCGGGTGCGGCGGAGGCGATGTTGCCGCCGAGCGTTCCGGCGTTGCGGATCTGGGGCGGGCCCGCCGCGCGCGCCGCGGCCGCGAGCGCCGGGATGAGCGCGGCGAAGTCGGGGCGCCCCACGCGCGCGTGGGTGAGACCGGCGCCGAGCAGGGCGTGCCCGTCCTGGTACTGCCAGCCGCGGATCTCGCTGATCCGGCCGAGGCCGACGAGGGCGGCGGGGCGCAGCTGCCCCGCGTTGACCTGGGCCATGAGGTCGGTGCCGCCCGCGACGGGCACCGCTGCGGGCATGGCGGCGAGCGCTGCGACGGCCTCGTCCAGCGAATCCGGAAGTACCGCGGCCTGGGTGGCCTGCGATGCGTGCGTGGTCAAACCGGCTGCCCCTTCCCGATGTCCGGCCGAGTGCCTCACGGCGGTGGCCGTCCCGCGTGGTCCGCGCGCGATGGCCGTGCCCGCCGATGCGCCTGTTCCGCCGTACGGTACGTGCTGACAGGCCGGACGTGGCAACTCTGGCACATCTTCCCCGGTGCCCGGAGAGCGGGTCCGGTAGGAGGCATTCGCCCGGTTCCACCTGTTGGGCGGCGGATATCACACTGTCTCGCCGCTCAGCACGAATTGGCACTCTTCAGTGACGTATGAGACGACGTGCGAGGCGACGTGGCGGGGTGGTTGCCGGGCGGGCGAGGGGCGCGTGGGGCGGTGGTGCGTGCGCGGGAGGAGCGACGGGCGGGCGGCGTGGGGGGCGCGTTCCGGCCTCACACGTTCGGGGGCAGCCCCTCCTTCGGGCGTCCGATCACCCCTGGGCGCCGCTGCCACGGCAACGGACCGCCCGGTGGCCGGTAGTCGACGCCGAGCGCGTCAAGGCGGCGGTAGTGGGCGGCCATTCGGCGTTCGAAGCCGGCGTAGTCGCGCGCGGCCGGTTCGGGCAGCGTGCTCCACGCCACCTCGCTGAAGGCGGTGAGGCGCGGGTAGGTCTGGTAGTCGACGCGCTGCTCGGTCTCCATGACCTCGGTCCACACGTTGGCCTGGGTGCCGAGCACGTGCCGGGCCTCGGCCTCGGTCAACCGCGGTGGCACGGGCTCGAAGCGGTAGACGTCCTCCAGGGTGCGGACGTAGCCGATCGGCACCGGCTCGTCGTCGCCCGCCGCCTGCCGGTGGTCCAAGTACACCTGCTGCTCGGGGCACATGACGACGTCGTGGCCCGCCCGGGCGGCGGTGACTCCGGCACCGTAGCCGCGCCAGGACGACACGGCGGCGCCGGGCGCGAGGCCGCCCTCAAGGATCTCGTCCCAGCCGATGAGGCGGCGGCCGCGCGCGCTGAGCCAGCTGTCGAAGTGGCGGATGATCCAGGACTGCAGTCCGTCCTCGTCGCCGAGGCCGAGTTCGGCGATGCGCTCCTGTGCCACCTGCGACTTCCGCCACTGGTCCTTGGGGCACTCGTCGCCGCCGATGTGGACGAACCGCGAGGCGGGGGCCGGTGTGACCGGGAAGAGGTCGAGGACCTCCGTCAGGACCTCCTCGTAGAACCGGAGGGTGTTGTCGGTGGGGGCGAGTACGTTCGGGTTGATGCCCCAGGTGTCCCAGACGGGGAGGGAAGACGTGTCGACGACATCGGAGTTGCCGAGTTCGGGGTATGCGGCGATGGCGGCCTGCGAGTGCCCCGGCAGGTCGATCTCGGGCACGACGGCGATGTGCCGGGCGGTGGCGTAGGCGACGATCTCGCGGATGTCGTCCTGGGTGTAGAAGCCGCCGTGCGGCCGCTCGTCCCACAAGGGTGAGGCGCGGTGGCCGAGTTTGGTGCGGGAGCGCCAGGATCCGTCCCGTGTCAGCCTCGGGTGGCTCTTGATCTCCACACGCCAGCCCTGATCGTCCGTCAGATGGAAGTGGAAGACGTTGAGCTTGTGCGCGGCCATGAGGTCGAGGTGGCGCAGCACCCCGCCCTTGGGCATGAAGTGGCGGGCGACGTCGAGCATCATGCCGCGCCAGCGGAAGCGGGGCGCGTCGTGGACCGTGACGTGCGGGACGGTCCAGGCGCGCTCGCGCGGCAGCGGTGCGCGGCGGAAGGCTTCGGGACCCAGGAGCTGACGCAGCGTCTGGGCGCCCCAGAAGACACCGGCCGCGTCGCCGCCCGCGATGGTGACGCCCGCGTCGGTGACGGAGAGCCGGTGGCCCTCGGGCTCCAGGGCGGGGTCGACGAGGAGCCTGATGCCGCCGTCGCCGCCCTGTGGGCCGGGGGCCGCGGCGGGGTCCCGGGGCGGCAGGTCGAGGCCGGTCGCGGCACCGAGCGTGGCCCGCAGCCAGCGCGCGGTGTCCCGGGTGCCCTCCCCCGCGGTGATCCACGTGCTGTCGTCGAACACGTAGGAGCCGTCGCCGTCGCGCGTGAGGTGGCGGGGGGCAGGTATGAGATCCATGGGGTTCATGGGACGGTCGGTCCTTCCACATCGGGGGGCCTGCCCCGCGGCCGGGCAGGCGAAAGACCCTCGGCGCACGTCGTCGCGCGCCGAGGGCCTCAGGGACGGGATGCGTCGGGCTCCGGCGGGCGCGGCCGCTACGACCGCGGCCGCCGCCTCGTCCGCTTCGACCGCTTCGACCGCTTCGACCGCTTCGACCGCGTCGACCTCGTCGACCGCCTCGACCGCCTCGACCGCCTCGACCGCCTCGGGTACTTCTCGCCGCTACTTCTTGCCGCCGCCGTCCTTGCCCTTGTCGTCGCCGCCGGCGCCCATGGACTCGTAGATCTCCTTGCACATGGGGCACACCGGGTACTTCTTCGGGTCGCGGCCGGGCACCCAGACCTTGCCGCAGAGCGCGACGACGGGAGTGCCGTCGAGCGCACTCGCCATGATCTTGTCCTTCTGGACGTAGTGGGCGAAGCGCTCGTGATCGCCGTCACCGTGCGACGTCTGCGGCGTCGGCTCAACGAGGGTTCCCGTACCTGTCCCGCGCTCGGGCTCGAGAGTGCTCATGCATCCCAAGAGTACTTAAGCCCGTCAGTTGAGCGAAGGGTCGTCGGGATACGTCGCCACCATCGCCAGTTCGCTGCGCTGGCGGCGCAGCACCGCACGCCACAGGCCCTCCGGACGGGTGTCCGACACGTCACCCGGCTCGGACTCCACGACATACCAGGCGCCGTCGGTCAGCTCGCGCTCCAGCTGGCCCGGGCCCCAGCCCGAATAACCGGCGAAGATGCGCAGCGAGCCGAGCGCCGCCGCGAGCAGTTCCGGCGGGGTCTCCAGGTCGACGAGGCCGATCGCGCCGTGCACCCGGCGCCAGCCGATGGGTTCGCACGCGCCCTGGTCGTCGGGGGCGGCGGGGCCGCCGACGGCCCGGCCGGCGGCCGGCACGGCGCCGGGGATGACGGCGAGCCCGAGCGCGGAGTCGAGCGACACCGGGCCGCCCTGGAAGACGACGCCCGGCTCACCGGCCAGGTCGCCCCAGCCCTCCAGGATGTCGCCCACGTCCACCGGCGTCGGCCGGTTCAGGACGACGCCGAGCGAGCCCTCCTCGTCGTGGTCGAGGAGCAGCACGACCGCCCGGTCGAAATTCGGGTCCGCGAGGGCGGGAGTGGCCACGAGCAACCGCCCTGTGAGCGAGGACACCTCGGTCATGCCAGACATGATCCCGCATCTTGCCGCCGCGCGGGGAGTCAAGCGCGATACGAGCGCGAGACGGGGGCGGGGAGCGGGTGGTGCGGGGCCGACAGCCGCGAGAACCCAGCTCAGCGCGGCGCGCGGCGGGCGGGACGGGCGGGGAGGACGCGGCGCGACGGGTGTCACCTCGTGTGCCCGGTTCGAAACGTTTCGTGTTGTAGCGAACTCATGACGATCCAGGCCGTCCGCGGACTTCCTGAGCATGGGGAGGCGGCCCTTACTCTGGTTGCTTGCCCCTCCCGGGTGGCTAGCCCCTGTCCGTCTCTTCGGAACGCGAGATTCATGACCGTCACCGGCCTTGACGATGTACTGCTTGTCCACGGCGGAACCCCGCTGGAGGGCGAGATCCGTGTCCGGGGCGCGAAGAACCTCGTGCCCAAGGCCATGGTCGCCGCGCTGCTCGGCAGCGCTCCGAGCCGACTGCGCAATGTTCCCGACATCCGTGACGTACGCGTCGTGCGCGGCCTGCTGCAGCTGCACGGTGTGACGGTCGGTCCCGGCGAGGAGCCGGGCGAGCTGGTGATGGATCCGTCACACGTGGAATCGGCCAACGTGGCCGACATCGACGCGCACGCGGGCTCCTCGCGCATTCCGATCCTGTTGTGCGGCCCGCTCCTGCACCGGCTCGGCCACGCGTTCATCCCGGGCCTCGGCGGCTGCGACATCGGCGGACGGCCCATCGACTTCCACTTCGAGGTGCTGCGCCAGTTCGGCGCGACGATCGAGAAGCGCGCGGACGGCCAGTACCTGGTGGCGCCGCAGCGGCTGCGCGGCACGAAGATCCGGCTGCCGTACCCGTCGGTCGGCGCGACCGAGCAGGTGCTGCTGACCGCCGTGCTGGCCGAGGGCGTCACGGAGCTGTCCAACGCGGCGGTGGAGCCGGAGATCGAGGACCTGATCTGCGTGCTGCAGAAAATGGGCGCGATCATCGCGATGGACACGGACCGGACCATCCGCGTCACCGGTGTCGACAAGCTCGACGGCTACACGCACCGCGCCCTTCCGGACCGCCTGGAGGCGGCGTCCTGGGCGTCGGCGGCGCTGGCCACGCACGGCGACATCTACGTGCGCGGCGCGCAGCAGCGCTCGATGATGACGTTCCTGAACACGTACCGGAAGGTCGGTGGCGCGTTCGAGATCGACGACGAGGGCATCCGCTTCTGGCATCCGGGCGGGCAGCTCAAGTCGATCGCCCTGGAGACGGATGTGCACCCCGGCTTCCAGACGGACTGGCAGCAGCCGCTGGTCGTGGCGCTCACGCAGGCCACGGGCCTTTCGATCGTGCACGAGACGGTGTACGAGTCGCGGCTCGGCTTCACGTCGGCGCTCAACCAGATGGGCGCGCACATCCAGCTGTACCGGGAGTGCCTGGGCGGCTCCCACTGCCGGTTCGGGCAGCGCAACTTCCTGCACTCGGCGGTCGTTTCCGGGCCGACGAAGCTGGAGGGCGCCGACCTTGTCATCCCCGACCTGCGGGGCGGGTTCTCGTACCTGATCGCGGCGCTGGCGGCGCAGGGCACGTCCCGGGTGCACGGGATCGACCTGATCAACCGGGGCTACGAGAACTTCATGGAGAAGCTGGTCGAGCTCGGCGCGAAGGTGGAGCTTCCCGGGAAGGCCCTGGGCTGACGCGTACGTCCGTCCCTCCCGACGCGGTGACGGGGGCCTGCCAGACACGTTCGACGTCGACACGTTCTGGCGGGCCCCCGTCGGCGTATCGACGTGACGACGCATCGGCGTATCGCCCCCCGTCCGCCCTGTGAGCCCCGTGGTCGGCCGGCGCCGGGGCGCAAGGAAAAGGGCGGCCCACCGGAATCTTCCGGTGGGCCGCCCTCACGCTGCCGGCAGGCTTACTTGCCCTTGGCGGCTTCCTTGAGCTTGGAGCCCGCGGAGACCTTCACGCTGTAACCGGCCGGGATGTCGATCGGCTCGCCGGTCTGCGGGTTACGAGCGGTGCGAGCGGCACGGTGGGTGCGCTCGAAGGTCAGGAAGCCGGGGATGGTGACCTTCTCGTCGCCCTTGGCAACGATCTCGCCGACGGTCTCGGCGAACGCGGCCAGCACGGCGTCGGCGTCCTTGCGGGTCACCTCGGCGCGGTCGGCCAGCGCGGCCACCAGCTCACTGCGGTTCATTTTTGTACTCCCGTGTTCTTCTTGCCGTTGAGGCGATGCCACGCGACGGTCAAGCCGCATGTTGGGCAACAGCGAAGCCGATGCTGCCAGGGTCTCGGTCAGGCCCAGGACCCGGGTCCTGCTTCCGGACCCTCGCGCCTTCTGGAGGCGCCCCGCTGGACCAAGTCCTTGGGGGAGCATCCTGCCCCCACCAGCGGCGCGAAAGCCAATCCGGCGCCCGCGAGTCCCCCGCTCGAGCGTAGCCGAGAGCGGGGGCGGGTCGGTGGGCCTGCTTCCCGGACACCCTAGAGGGCCCGCGGGGGCCCGCTTCCGCGACGCGCCGGGCCTCAGGCGCTCGTGGCGCCCGTCACAGAGGCGCCCGCGGCCTTCGCGGCGGTGCTCACGGCACCGGCCACCGCGCCGGCGACCTTGTCGTTGAAGACGCTCGGGATGATGTAGTTCGGGTTGAGCTCGTCCTCGGTGACCACGTCGGCCAGGGCCTTCGCGGCGGCCAGCATCATCTCGGTGTTCACCGTGCGGGACTGGGCGTCCAGGAGGCCGCGGAAGACACCGGGGAAGACCAGTACGTTGTTGATCTGGTTGGGGAAGTCCGAGCGGCCGGTGGCCACCACGGCGGCCGTCTGACGGGCGATCGCCGGGTCGACCTCCGGGTCGGGGTTCGCGAGCGCGAACACGATGGCGCCGTCGGCCATGGCCGCGACGTCCTCGGCGCCGAGCACGTTCGGGGCGGAGACGCCGACGAACACGTCGGCACCGACGACCGCCTCCTTCAGCGTGCCGGTCAGGCCCTCGGGGTTGGTGTTGTCGGCGATCCAGCGCAGCGCCGAGTCCTTGTCGGCGTCCACGAGGTCCTCGCGGTCGGCGTGCACGACGCCGTTGATGTCCGCCACGACGGCGTTCTTGACGCCCGCGGCGATCAGCAGTTTCAGGATGGCGGTACCGGCCGCCCCCGCACCGGACATCACGACGCGGATGTCGCCGATCGACTTGTTGGTCACGCGCAACGCGTTGGTCAGCGCGGCGAGCACGACGATGGCGGTGCCGTGCTGGTCGTCGTGGAAGACCGGGATGTCGAGGGCCTCGCGGAGTCTCGCCTCGATCTCGAAGCAACGCGGCGCGGAGATGTCCTCCAGGTTGATGCCCGCGAAGCCGGGGGCGATCGCCTTGACGATCTCGACGATGGTGTCGGTGTCCTGGGTGTCCAGGCAGATCGGCCACGCGTCGATCCCGGCGAACCGCTTGAACAGGGCCGCCTTGCCCTCCATGACGGGCAGCGCGGCCTTCGGGCCGATGTTGCCCAGGCCGAGCACGGCGGAGCCGTCGGTCACGACCGCAACCGAGTTGCGTTTGATGGTCAGACGGCGGGCGTCCTCGGGGTTCTCCGCGATCGCCATGCACACGCGGGCCACGCCGGGCGTGTAGACCATGGACAGGTCGTCACGGTTGCGGATGGGGTGCTTGGACGCCATCTCGATCTTGCCGCCGAGGTGCATCAGGAACGTACGGTCGGAGACCTTGCCGAGCGTGACGCCCTCGATGCCGCGGAGGTTCTCGACGATCTCCTCGGCGTGCGCGGTCGACGAGGCCGCGATCGTGACGTCGATACGGAGCTTCTCGTGGCCCGAAGCCGTGACGTCGAGACCGGTCACCGAGCCTCCGTGGGACTCGACAGCCGTCGTGAGCTGCGAGACGGACGTCCCCCTCGCTGGCACCTCCAGGCGGACCGTCATCGAGTACGAGACGCTGGGCTCCGTTGCCATGGCCTGACTTCCTCTGCTTTCACCCTGTTGCTGTTGCCGTCCGATCGTCGCACCTACCGCTGAGTACGTGGTAGTCGCACCGGATTGCGAACGTTGTGTTCATCGCTTTTTCGGAAAGTTGTTTCCACCATACGAGAAGTTGGCCTGATCGGGAAGGGCGGCGCTCGATCGGGAGGAAGAAGTGAGGAGGAAGAGGGAGGAGAGAGGAGCGAGAAGCGAGGTGGGGAGGAGCCGGGAGGAGAAGGGGAAGAGGGGAAGAGGGGAAGAGGGGAGCAAACAGCAGGAGGCCCACGTCACCTGGTGACGTGGGCCTCCCACACGCTCATGACACCGACCCGCCATGCTCGCCTCGCGGCAAGTGGTCCCTCTGAGGGACGAAGGTTGGGCCCGGGGGCTTGGATCGGGCCGGTGCCGTCATCAACCGTAACACCGGCTGTCCGTGGCACAAGAGCGCTCAGTCGCGCAGCAGGTCCGGTACCCCTTGCGCGTCCGGTTCGTCGCGCGCCCCGGAGACCACCGTGAGCTGCTGCGTCGCCCGGGTCAGCGCCACATACAGGACACGCAGGCCCGCCGGCGACTCGTCGGCGATCTCCGCGGGCGAGACGACGATCGTGGCGTCGTACTCCAGGCCCTTGGCCTCCAGCGAACCCAGCGCGACCACGCGCTCGCCGAGCCCGGACAGCCAGCGGGCCGCCTCCGCGCGCCGGTTCATCGCCACGACCACGCCCACCGTGCCGTCGACCCGGTCGAGCAGCCGGGCCGCCTCGGCCCGTACGACGTCCGCGAGGGAGTCGCCCGCGACACTGCGGCGCCCCTTGCCCGTCGTCACGAAACGGGGCTCCACGCCCGTCGAGCGGACCGCCGACGGGGACGGCGTGCCGGGCATCGCCAGGGCGAGGACCTTCGCGGCGAGGTCGGCGATCTCGGACGGGTTGCGGTAGTTGACGGTCAGCGTGAAGCGGCGGCGCGGCCTGCTGCCGAGCGCCTCGTCCCGCGCGGCCGCCGCCTCGTCGGGGTCGGACCAGGACGACTGTGCCGGGTCGCCGACGATCGTCCAGGTCGCGTGCCGCCCGCGGCGGCCGACCATCCGCCACTGCATGGGCGTCAGGTCCTGCGCCTCGTCGACGATGACGTGCGTGTACTCGGTCCGCTCCTGGGCGAGGCGTTCGGCGCGCTCGCGCTGCGTCTCCTCGCGCACGGGCATCAGCTCCTCCAGGCCGGTGAGCTGGTCGAGCGGGTCGTACTCGCGCTTCTTGCGCGGGCGGGCCGGGGCGCCGAGGACGGCGTTCAACTCGTCGAGCAGGGCGATGTCGTGGACCGAGAGCGCCTCGCGCCGCAGCGACCTGGCGACCTTGCGGACCTCGCCCGGGTTGAGGACGCGGCGCGCCCAGCGGCCGAGGTTCTTCTCGTCGCCCATCGCCGACAGGACGCCGCGCGGGGTGAGTTCGGGCCACCAGGCGTCCAGGAAGCGGATGAAGTCGTCCTCCGTGGTGATGTCCTCGTCGAAGGACGAGCGCAGCTCCGCGGCGAGCTCGGGATCGTCGTGCCGGTTGCCCGCCCCCGACTGCTCCCACAACGCGTCGAGCAGCAGCTTGCGGGCCCGCGGACGCAGGTGGTTGACGGGGGCGGTGCCGCCGAGGGCGGCCTGGCGGATGCGGCGCAGCTGGTCCGCCTCCAGCTCCAGGCGGCGGCCGAACGCCACGACGCGCAAGCGTTCCGCCGCGGCCCCGGCCGTGCCGCCGGTCGTCGTCTCCAGCGCTCCCCGGGCGGCCTTGCGCAGCACCTTGAGCATGCGGGACGAGCCCTTGACGCGGGCGACGGCGGGGCTGTCGTACTCGGTGGCCTCCACGCCGTCGACGAGCGAGCCCACCGCCCGGATGGCGACCTGGCCCTCCTCGCCCAGCGAGGGCAGCACACCCTCCGTGTACGCGACCAGGAGCGGGGTGGGCGAGACGATCAGGATGCCGCCCGCGTAGCGCCGCCGGTCCTGGTAGAGCAGGTAGGCGGCGCGGTGCAGGGCGACCGCGGTCTTGCCGGTGCCCGGACCGCCCTCGACGTACGTCACGGACGCGGCGGGCGCCCGGATGACCAGGTCCTGCTCGGCCTGGATGGACGAGACGATGTCGCGCATGGAATGGCTGCGGGCCTGGCCGAGCGCGGCCATGAGCGCGCCGTCACCGATGGCGGGCAGCGCCTCGCCGCCCAGGTAGGCGGTCAGTTCGGGGCGCATGAGGTCGTCCTCCACGCCGAGCACCTTGCGGCCCTTGGAGCGGATGACGCGGCGCCGGACCACGCGGCCCGGGTCGACCGGCGTCGAGCGGTAGAACGGGGCCGCGGCCGGGGCCCGCCAGTCGATCACCAGCGGGGCGTAGTCGGCGTCCAGGACGCCGATACGGCCGATGTGCAGCGTCTCGGCGATGTCGGCGGTGTGGTCGGCGCGTACCGCCCCCTCGGCCGGTTCCACGGCCGTGTACGCGCCGTCGGGGCCCTTCTTGCCGTCCTTGCCGAGCAGCAGGTCGATACGGCCGAAGAGGAAGTCCTCGAACTCGTTGTTGAGGCGGTTGAGGTGGATGCCCGCGCGGAAGACCTGGGCGTCGCGCTCGGCCAGCGCGCCGGGCGTGCCGACCTGGCCGCGCTTGGAGGCGTCGTCCATCAGGAACTCCGCCTCGTGGATCTTCTCCTCAAGGCGGCGGTAGACGGCGTCGAGGTGATCCTGTTCGACCGCGATCTCGCGGCTCCGGGCGGAGTCCACCGCTGTTTCGTGCTGAGCCTGAGCGGCCACCGGGTCCCCTTCTGACGTGCTGGGCAGCCGTCAAAGGTACGCGAAAACGCCCCGGTGAGGCCATGGCCCTCCAGCCCGTGGCCCACGTCTTGCGCACATTTTCCTCACGCGTCCACCTCCACCAGGCGCCTTCCGGTGAGCGTCTCGACGTCGAAATGGTCGATCCGGTCGCGCGCGAAGGCGGCGCCTCCGTGCACGTAGAGCGGGTAGCGCGCGCTGTCGTGGCCGTCCTGGGCACCGCCGGGGATGCCGTAGCCGCCGGGCGGGACGGACCAGGTGGCGACGGTCTCACGGGTGCCGTTCTTGCCGACCGCGACGAGTGAGCAGGTCAGCGGGCCCTTGACGTTCTTGAGCTCCAGGACGGTGTGGGTGCCCCACGCCTTGGGCTCCAGGGCGATCGTCGCGGTGACGTGGGTGGTGGCGTCGGTCGCCGTGATCTTCTCGGCGATGTGCCGGAAGGCGGTCTCCTCACTGGTGCCCGAGGCGTACGCCGGCGGGCGGTGCGCGGCATGGCCCCCGCCGCCGTCCGTCACCGCGAGGACCGTGAGCGGGCCGCCGACGAGCAGGGCCGCGGCGGCCGCCGCCAGGCAGAG
>NZ_JAPHNL010000312.1 GCF_026274175.1 Streptomyces beihaiensis | reverse complement strand
CGCAGCCTGGCGCGGCCGGTGCCGTGCGCTCGGCCGGGGCGGCGGCAGCGGCCGGGACCGAGATCCTGGCCGAGGGCGCGGCGACGGCTTGCTCGGCGTGTGCGGTGCGCGAGCACCACGGGCCGCCGAGCACACAGAGGAGCATCGCCAGGGCGAACACGCCGACCGAACCGCGCACGGCGGGCCGCCGCGCGGGCGCCTCAGAGCGCGACCGGGCGCGGCGGGCGAAGCGGAGCATGCGGTAATTCTGCCTCATCCGGTCGGAGCGTTCACGCGGCGTTGACCGGTCCGACAGCTGCCCATGGTGTGCTGCGGTGCAGGCCGCGGGAGAGCTTCGGGAGGAGTCGTCCATGGACCGCATCGAACTGCGCAGCGTCGACGCGCTGATGGCCGTACTGCGCGCCTGCGAGGGGGCATCGGACACCCACGGCGCGACCGGTGAGCCGGTCGATCTGCACGACCACGCGCTGCAGACCGCGGCCCTGCTGCGCCGCGGTCGGCCCAGCGACAAGGAGCTGCAGATCGCGGGGCTCGTGCACGACATCGGGCATGTGCTGCGGCCCGGCGACGACGCGGGTCACGCCCGCTGCGCGGCGGACGCGGTGCGCGGGCTGCTCGGGGAACGGGTCGCGCGCCTGGTGCTGCTGCACGTCGCGGCGGAACGCTACCTGGCCGCCGTGGAACCGGGCCGCGCCCTGTCGCCGCGGGGCGCGCGGACGCTGCGGGCGCGGGGCGGGCCGATGGCGCCGGACGAAGCGGCGGCGTTCGCCGCGGATCCGCTCTGCGAGGACGCGGTGACGCTGCGCCAGGCGGACGATGCCGCCAAGGTGGCCGGGCTGGACGCCGGCGTCCTCGACGACTGGCGGCCGGTGCTCGAACTCGTCGCGGCGGGTGCCCACCGGCAGGGTTTCACCAACCGTCCACGTGTACCGCTTGGTTGACGTGTCGTCAGCGCGCATGTCGCCGTGAGACCGTACGCGCATGACTTCGAGCCGGGGTTCGCAGCGGGTGCTCGACGGGCGGTGCGCCGTCGTGACCGGCGCGTCACGCGGCATCGGCCGTGCGGTCGCCGAGGAACTGGCCCGAGCCGGTGCCCGGTTGTGCGTGACGGCCCGTGACCCGGAGGGGGTGCGCGAGACGGTGGCGGCGCTGCGGGCGCAGGGCGCCGACGCGGTGGGGGTCGCGGGCTCGGTGGCCGACCCGGCACACCTGTGGGAGGTCACGGATCGGGCCATGGCGGCGCACGGGCGGGTGGACGTGGTGGTGAACAACGCCGGGACGAACCAGCCGTACGGGCCGCTGATGGACGCCGACCCGGACGCCTGGCGCACCGCGTTCACCGTCAACGTCGAGGCGCCGCTGCGCCTGGTGCAGTGCGCGTGGCGGGCCTGGATGGCCGAGCACGGCGGCGTGGTGGTCAACGTGTGCACGGAGGGCGCCGGGCACGTCGGCCCGAACGTGGGCGCGTACGGCACCAGCAAGGCGGCGCTGCTGCACCTGACGGCCCAGCTCGCCGGGGAGCTGGGCCCCGCGGTGCGGGTGAACGCGGTCTCGCCGGGCCTGGTGCGCACCGAGATGGCGCGGTTCGTGTGGGAGCGGGCCGAACAGGCGGTGGCGGCCGGGCTGCCGACCGGGCGGATCGGCGAGCCGCGGGACGTGGCGCGGGCCGTGCGCTGGCTGGCGTCGGACGAGGCGTCCTGGATCACCGGGGCCGACCTGTTGGTGGACGGCGGCACGCGGGTGCGGGCCGCCGCGCCGTTCGGTGGTGACCCGGACGCCGTCCAGCGGCGGCTTCGCTACCAGTTCCCGGGCGCGTAGTCCTTCAGGAAGACGCCGTAGAGGTCCTCGCCGTCCTCGCCGCGCACGATCGGGTCGTAGACGCGGGCGGCGCCGTCCACCAGGTCGAGCGGGGCGTGGAAGCCCTCCTCGGCCAGGCGCAGCTTGTCGTAGTGGGGGCGTTCGTCGGTGATCCAGCCGGTGTCGACCGAGGTCATGAGGATGCCGTCGGTCTTGAACATCTCCTGGGCGCTGGTCCGGGTCACCATGTTGATCGCGGCCTTGGCGGCGTTGGTGTTGGGGTGGCCCGCCCCCTTGTAGCCGCGGCCGAAGACACCTTCCATGGCGGAGACGTTCACGACGTAGGCGCGGCCGCTGCGGGCCTTCTTCGCTGCGTCGGCCATCGCCGGTCGCAGGGCGCTGATCAGGATGAACGGCGAGGTGTAGTTGCACAGTTGGGTCTCGAGCAGTTCGACCGGCGAGATCTGGTCGATGGTCTGCACCCAGGTGTTGGAGTCGACGACGTCGGGGACGAGCCCGCCCGCGTCGATGGCGGTTCCGGCCAGGTGCCGCTCCACGCTGGCGTTGCCCGCGACCAGGGCCAGGTCGGCGACCTGCTGGGCGTCGAGGCCGCTGCCACCCGCGGGCAGCGCGGCGAGCCCGTCGACCGCGCCGGAGTTGAAGGCGCCGATGACGTGGTGGGCGGGCAGCTCACCGGCGGGCAGCGGGGCGCTCTCGCCGTCGACGAGGGCGGCGTACGCGGAGGGCAGGCGGCGCACGGTCTGCGTGGCGTTGTTGATCAGGATGTCGAGCGGGCCGTCCTGCGCGATCCGCTCGGCGAGCGCCACGGTCTGCGCGGGGTCGCGCAGGTCGATGCCGACGACTTCGAGGCGGTGCAGCCAGTCAGCGGAGTCGTCCATGGCCTTGAAGCGGCGGATGGCGTCCTTGGGGAACCGGGTGGTGATGGTGGTGTGGGCGCCGTCGCGCAGCAGCCGCAGCGCGATGTACATGCCGATCTTGGCGCGGCCGCCGGTGAGCAGGGCGCGCTTGCCGGACAGGTCGGCGCGGGCATCGCGCTTGGTCCGGTTGGTGCC
Source organism: Streptomyces beihaiensis (assembly GCF_026274175.1). Taxonomy (GTDB): domain Bacteria; phylum Actinomycetota; class Actinomycetes; order Streptomycetales; family Streptomycetaceae; genus Streptomyces; species Streptomyces beihaiensis. The sequence continues at coordinate 28,128 of NZ_JAPHNL010000312.1, read as the reverse complement.
GGCGCAGTCCGGGCAGAGCTGGTGGTAGAAGTAGTCGACCTCGACGTAGCGGGTCTTGCAGACATAGCAGGAGCGGGGGCGCTGGAGTATCCCTGCGACCTGGCCCTCGCCGGTGCGCGAGGACGGCAGCAGGCCCTCGGTCTCGTCGTCGATGCGCTCGGCGGACCCGGTGGCCGTGGCCTCGGTGACCGCCCTGTCGTGGGCGGTCTTCGCGGCACGGCGCTCCTGGCGGCGGCGCTGCTTCACGGTGCGGTAGATACCGGCGGTGGCACGGCGCACGGTGATCGCGTCGGGATGGTCGACGTCCAGCCGGTCGAGCTCCGCCAGGACGCCGAGGCAGACGGCGAGCCGTTCGGGGTCGATCCCGGGACCGTACGCGGCCTCTTCGGCCTCGGCCGCGTCGGTCGTGTCGGTCGCGTCGGCGCCCTGCGGGACCCGGTTGTCCTGTGTCACGGTCATCGCCGCTGTTGTTCCCTCTGTGTTGCTCGTGCCCGCCGGGTCGATCCCGCCGGCTCAGGAGGATACTGGGGCGGCCGGGGCCGACAAAATGACCGACCTCACGCGGGCGGGGGGCCTCACGCGCGGTGCCCGTCCGGTCACCGGGCCCGGCACGCCTCCGCCAGCTCCGCCACCTCGGCCGCGAAGGCGCCCGCCAGCACGTCGAGGTCGGGCACCGCGACGGCGTCGGCCACCAGGCCGTAGTGGACGCGGCCCCGGTACGTGGAGACGGCGACGGCGAGGGACTGGCCGCGCGCGAGCGGAGCGAGCGGGAAGACGCCGGTGAGCGGGCTGCCGCCGAGCTTCAGGCCGAGGCTCGGCAGCGGCACGCTGGTGACCAGAAGGTCGAACAGGAGACGGGCGCTCTGCCCGACGAGTGGGCCGCCGAGCCGGTGTCCGAGCGGCGGCACATGGTCGGCGAGCAGCGCCACGGCGCCCGCCCCGCGGCTGGGCCCGTGCTCCTTGCGCCGGTCCATGGCGGCGCGGACGGCGCGAAGGCGTGCGAGCGGGTCCGGCTCGGCGACGGGCAGCCGCACCAGATAGCCGGAGAGCCGGTTGCCCTGCGGGTGGGCGGTGCGCGGGCGGCGCCGGGAGACCGGTATCAGGGCACGCGGTTCGACCCCCGCGCTGCCGTCGCCGCGGTCGTCGAGCCAGCGCCGCACCGCACCGGCGACGACCGCGATCAGCACGTCGTTGACCGTGCCGCCGGCCACCTTGCGGATGCGGTGCACGTCGTCGAGGTCCAGGGCGACACCCGCGGTGCGGCGGGTGCCGGTCGCGGTCGAGGTCAGCGCGGGCGAGCTGCGCACGCCGACCCCGGCGCGGGCGACCGAGGCGCCGATGGCGAGGGCCTGCGCGGCGCCGCCGAGCACGGAGCGCAGATGGCCGGGGTAGCGGCGGGGGTCGAGATCGTCGAGCGTGACGGCGCGCATGCCCGGCAACGGCAGCCGGGGCCCGGACGCGCGCTCCGCATCCGCCGCCTCCGTCCCGTCGGCCGGTGTCCGCCGCGTCGCTCGCCGCCGTTCCTCGGGCGGCGCCACCGGGTCCATGACGGCGGCGGCGAGGGTCAGGGCGCGCAGACCGTCGGCCAGGGCGTGGTGGAACTTGAACAGGACGGCGAAGGACGCGCCGTCGGCCGCGGGCAGCACGTGCGCCTCCCACGGCGGCCTGCCCCGGTCGAGCGGCCGCCGCATCAACTCCCCCGCCGCCGCGTGGAAGTCGGCGACGGGCGCACTGAGCCCCACGTGGTCGAGCGGGTCGAAGTCGGCGGCGGGTACCCGGGCGGCGCCGCCGACCGGGACGAGCACGCCGGCGATCCGCATGCGCAGGCCGGCCACTCCGGCCGCGCGGGCGGCGAGCAGTTCGCGGGCGTGTTCGGCGGCGGACGGCCCGTCGGCGTCGAACACGCCGAGCGCGCCCAGATGCATGGGGTGGTCCGCGGTCTCGAGTGCCCAGAAGGCAAGATCCAGTGGTGCGAGCAGGTCCGGACTCTTCGCGCTCATGAAGTGCTCTCGCGTCGACGGCAGGAAGTCGAAGTCAACCCCTGCCTGTCGATTACGGTCAAGTACGATCCGCGCACGCTGAGTTAACAACGTGTGAAGTCCAGAACGTGACACCCCGCCGCCTGCCGGTAACCCGCCGTGGGGATGATCCCCACGACGACGTACTCCATCGGCAGTACTACGCATTGCGTGCTCAGGTCGGACGACATACGGAGGCGGAAGAGCGATCGTGGAGGTATGAAGACCGACCGTTCGCAGTACGGGATCGCCGGGGGTGCGCGATGAGCGCCCTGGTGCCGGCCGCACTGCTCAGCCTCGTCTCCGCCGTCGCGTACGCGGGCGGAGCGATCGTGCAGGAGCGTGTGGCCGAGACCTCCCAGGCCGTGTACGCGCCGCTGCGCAGGCCCGCCTGGTGGGGAGCGGCGTGTCTGAACGGTCTGGGCGCCCTGCTGCACGTGGCCGCGCTGGCCTACGGGCCGCTCAGTCTGGTGCAGCCGCTGGGCGCCCTGACGATCGTCCTCGCGCTGCCGATGGCCGTGTTGTTCGGGCGGCGCAGGGCGGGGGCCGCCGCGTGGCGCGGCGCGGTGATGGCCACGGCGGGGCTCGCCGGCCTGCTGGCACTGACCGGCTCGGCCTCGGAGCAGTCCCTGGACGGGGGGCAGCGGCTCGTCCTGGGTCTGGTCACGGCCGGGGCCGTGCTGGTTCTGATGGTCTCGGCGCGGGCGGCGCACCGGCATCCCGCGGTCCGCGCGGTGCTGTTGGCCGTCGCGGCGGGCGGTGCGTTCGGTATGGCGTCGGTGTTCACCAAGTCGGTGACGGTGCAGTGGTCGGACGCGCCGCTGGAGCAGTTCGCGACGCTGCCGGCCATAGCGGGTCTCGCGGCCACGGGCATGTTCCTGTCGCAGGCCTCCTACCGGGGCGCGGGACTCGCGGCGCCGCTGGCGACGGCGACCGTGGTGAACCCGGTGGCCGCGGCGGCGGTGGGCATCACGATGTTCGGCGAGACGTTCCGGTACGGCACGACGGGCTCGATGCTCGCGCTCGGCTGTGGTGTCGTGGCGGCGGGCGGCCTGATCCTGCTCACGACGGAACGGATGGGCCAGACCGGTCACTCACCGGCCGTGGCCGCGGAGCGGCCGCTGGTGGTGCCGGACAGCCCGGCCGGGCTCGACAGCATGCCGAGCCGGCGCGAGCCGCCGCGCGACGAGCGGACGATGCACGACGTCAGGTCCTGAAGACCACCTGCCCACGGGCCTGAACGGTCAGCCGGTCAGGTGCCGCGGCATCCAGCGCAGTTGCCTCGCCTCCTGGACCGGGCCGCCGCCCTCGTGGTCGTTGAAGGTGTACACCTCCATCGACCGCTCGTCGCCCGCCCAGTGGTTGAACGCCGCGTACACGGTCGACGGCGGGCACGTCAGGTCCTCGAGGGCGACGGAGAACAGCGCGGGCGCCTGCGCGCGGGCGGCGAAGTTCATTGCGTCGAAGTAGGACAGGACGCGGAAGGTCTGCTCGTCCCGGCCGATCCGCGCCTTGAGGTACAGGGCGATCTCGCGGTACGGGTGACGGTCCGTGAGCGTGACGGCGCGGGTGAAGTGGCACAGGAACGGCACGTCCGGCGCGGCCGCCCGCAGATCGGGCACCAGGCCGGCCACCGCGATGGTGATGCCGCCGCCCTGGCTGCCGCCGGCGACACCGACCCGGGCGGCGTCGACCAGGGGGTGCGACCGGGCCGCCTCGACGGCACGTACCGCGTCGGTGTAGACGCGCCGGTAGTAGAAGTCGTGCGGGTCGTCGATGCCGCGGGTCATGAAGCCGGGGTGGGACGGTCCGCTGCCGACCGGGTCGGGGGTGTCGCCCACCGTGTGGCCGCTGCCCTGCCCCCGGGTGTCCATCACGAAGTGGGCGAACCCGGCGGCCGCCCACTTCAGGTGGGTGTGCGCGAGGCCCCGGCCGCCGCCGTAGCCGATGTACTCGACGACCGCGGGCAGCGGCTCGTCGGCGCCCGCCGGCAGGATCAGCCAGCCCTTCACGGGATGCCCGCCGAAGCCCGCGTACGTAACGTCGAACACGTCCACCGCGGTGAGCGGGGTGTCGACGGGCTCGAAGCGCGCGTCGAGGTCGTGCTCACGCGCCTCGGCGAGCGTCTTCGCCCAGAAGACGTCGAAGTCGTCGGGGGCTGTCAGATCCGGCTTGAAGGAACGCAGTTCGTCGAGAGGAAGATCGAAATGAGGCACGCGCGGCTCCCGGTTGGTGGACGATCGATCAGGCGACGCACGCAAATGTACGCCGACACCACTCCCAACTGAACAAGATCCTCCAAAATCACAAATCAGGAGCGACAGGCATGAGCACTACAGCCCAGATCGGTGTCACGGGACTCGCGGTCATGGGGCGCAACCTCGCCCGCAACTTCGCCCGCAACGGCTACTCGGTCGCCCTCCACAACCGGACGGCGTCCCGCACGCACGCGCTGATGGAGGAGTTCGGCGAGGAGGGCGTCTTCGTCCCGACCGAGACGGCCGAGGAGTTCGTGGCCGCGCTCGAACGGCCCCGCCGTCTGGTCGTCATGGTGAAGGCGGGCGAGCCGACGGACGCGGTGATCAAGGAGTTCGCGCCGCTCCTGGAGGCCGGCGACATGATCGTCGACGGTGGCAACGCGCACTTCGCGGACACCCGGCGCCGCGAGAAGGAACTGCGTGAACAGGGCATCCACTTCGTCGGCACCGGCGTCTCCGGCGGCGAGGAAGGCGCGCTGCACGGCCCGAGCATCATGCCCGGCGGCAGCGTCGAGTCGTACGCCGCGCTCGGCCCGATGCTGGAGAAGATCTCCGCCAAGGCCAAGGACGGCGCGCCGTGCGTGACCCACGTCGGCCCGGACGGCGCCGGTCACTTCGTGAAGATGGTTCACAACGGCATCGAGTACGCCGACATGCAACTCATCGGCGAGGCATACCAGTTGCTGCGCGACGTGGCCGGCTACTCCCCCGCGCGGATCGCCGACATCTTCCGCCAGTGGAACACCGGGCGGCTCGACTCGTACCTCATCGAGATCACCGCCGAGGTGCTCTCGCACGTCGACGCGGCCACCGGCGAGCCGTTCGTGGACGTCGTCCAGGACCGGGCCGAGCAGAAGGGCACCGGCCGCTGGACCGTGCAGATCGCGCTCGACCTGGGTGTGCCGGTCTCCGGTATCGCGGAGGCCGTCTTCGCCCGCTCCCTGTCCGGCCACGCCGAACTGCGCGCGGCCTCACGGCACTTGGCGGGTCCGGCGGCGACGCCGCTGGGCGAGCAGGAGGCCGCGGCCTTCGCCGACCGGGTCGAACAGGCGCTGTACGCCTCGAAGATCGTGTCGTACACGCAGGGATTCCACGAGATCGCCGCGGGCAGCGACGCGTACGGCTGGAACGTCGACCCGGGCGCGGTGGCGCGGATCTGGCGCGGCGGCTGCATCATCCGCGCGGCGTTCCTCGACCGCATCACGGCGGCGTACGAGGCCGAGCCCGGCCTGGTCTCGCTGCTCGCGGACAAGGGGTTCGCGGACGAGATCGCCGCGGCGCAGGACGACTGGCGTGCCGTCGTGGCCGCGGCGACCACGCAGGGCGTGCCCACACCGGGCTTCGCCGCCGCGCTCGCCTACTACGACGCGCTGCGCGCCGAGCGCCTGCCGGCCGCGCTCACGCAGGGCCAGCGGGACTTCTTCGGCGCGCACACCTACCGGCGCGTCGACCGCGAGGGCTCGTTCCACACCCTCTGGGGCGGGGACCGCTCCGAGGTGGAGGCATAGCCCGTTCGGCTGACGGGCTCAGGGCCTCACCTGGGTGACGGCTCGGGCTCGGGCGGCTGTGGTTCCGGCTCAGGGCCCGGCACGGGCGACGGCGGTTCGGGCTCCGGCATCGGCCGGGGCGGCGGCGCCGGCTTCGGTCCTGGCAGCGGGCCCGGGTCCGGGACGTCGGGTCCCGGACCGGGCCCCGGGGTGGGGGTCGGCGGGACGGGGTCGGGGAACGGGTGGGTCATGGTGGTGTCTCCAGCGGGTCGGAGTTTCCTTTCCACTGTCTCCCCGCTCGCGTTCCCGCGCCCGGCGAGTTCACGCACGGTGGTCCCCGGCTCCGTCGGCAGGATCGGGTCCGGGCCGCGGGGGTCCGCCACGCCGGCCCGCTGCCGCCGCGGCGAGCCCCGGGCGAGGGCTGGAGAGCACCGGCACGGCGGTGTTCCGGGTACGGTCCGCGGCATCGGCCATGGATGCCTGGGCCAGGACGATGACATCGGTATCGGCGTCGGCATCGGTGACCGCGTCGACGGCGGCCGCGACGAGGTCCAGATAGCCGTCACGGTCACCCGCGGTGAACCGCTCCCAGGCGTCGGCGACGAGGACGGTCCGCACGACGACCTGGCGTCCGGCCCGCGCGGCCTCCTCCTCGACGAGCGCCACGGTCGGCGCGAGGGTGCTGCGCGCACTGGCGACGACCACGACACGGGAGCCTTCGGCGACGGCGCGCGCGGCCATCGGACGGTCCACACGCAGCGTCGCGACCCCGACGGCGGCGGCCTGACGTTCGGCGACGGCACCGATGCTGGAACAGGTGCACAGGACGGCGTCGGCGCCGCCTCCGGCCGCCGCCTCGAGCAGCTCCCGCACGTCGTCGGCGACCGACTCGGGCCCCGTCCGTCCGGCCCGCTCCAGCAGGTCCTCGCGCACGACGTGTCGCAGCGTGAGCTCCGGGTGGCAGGCGTCGCGCAGGGCGTCGAACACCGGGATGTGAACGGCCGAGGTGTGCAGCAGCGTGAGGATCACGAGCGGCACCCTACGGACCGGACAGCGCCCCCTGCGGACCGGGCCCGGTCACCACTTCCCGGGATCGGCGGCGAGCGCCTCCCGGGCGTCCACCAGCAGCTCGTCGGGAACGCTGGGCGCCTCCCCCGGATGGCGCGCCGCCCACTCGACGACGAACGGGCACAGTGGCGCGACCGCGACGCCCTCCCGGGCGGCCATGGCGTAGAGCTCCCGGGCCAGCGCCCCCGCGATGCCCTTGCCCTCGTGCTGCGGCTCCACGACGGTGTGCACCGGGACGAGGGCGCGCTGTGGCGCGTCGAGCACGAAGTACTGAATCCGGCCGACGCTCTCGCCGTCGCCCCCGGGGGCGCGGTCACGGGCGACGAGCAGGCCCTTGTCCCGGTCGTCGTGGATCTCGATGTCGCTCACGGGCTCTCCTCGGCTCCTCGGTCAGCCGGCGGGCACCGCCTGGGGGCTGCGCCGGGCGTCACCGCCCGGACTCGGCTCCGACGGATCGGCGCCGAGCGCCACGATACGGTTGTCCCGGTCCACGTGCACGACCTTGGGCCGCAGCGAGCGCGCCTCGGCGTCCTCGACCTGAGCGTAGCTGATGATGATCACGAGGTCGCCCGGGTGCACGAGGTGGGCGGCCGCGCCGTTGATCCCGATGACGCCGGATCCGCGCTCGCCCTCGATGACGTACGTCTCCAGGCGGGACCCGTTGTCGATGTCGACGATGTGGACGAGCTCGCCGGGCAACAGGTCTGCGGCGTCCAACAGGTCGGCGTCGATGGTCACGGAACCGACATAGTGCAGGTCGGCCTGGGTGACGGTGGCACGGTGGATCTTGGACTTGAACATGGTGCGCAGCATGTTGAACTCCCGGAAGACGGCTCCCTGCCGGCTTTTTGCAGGTCAAGGGCGCTGTTCACTGTACACCGACGCTCCTCCCGCTCGAAGATGCTGAGGAACATCGATCCCTCTTGGGCAAGAAGGTTCTCCACCTGCGCTTCCGCGGAATATCCGGCTGTTGTGATGCTTCGCGACGGCACCTTCCACGAACCCCGAGCCAACCCTTCAGCTCGGCCGAACCCACAGGGGCGCCGCCCCCGGGTGCCTCGGCCCGGTACGCGGACCGGCCGTCAGCGCATCCCGGTCCCGGGAGGGCGCCTGGCGGGTGATCGTGGTGCTCTCGTCCCCTCGCGGTCCTGGCCTGCGGGCAGAGCGTGCCCGCCCCGTTCCGCGTCCGGCAGCGCGGCGGCCGCCTCTCGTTCCCGAGCCGCCTGCTCGGGATGACGACGCTGCCAGTAGGGGTTGTCGTGCGACAGCTTGCTGGACACCCGGCCGTACATGCCGAACGTGGCGATGACCAGTCCCATGACGAAGCTGAAGATCACGTTGGTCATCCCGAAGCCGAGGACGTTGGCGCGACGGTCGAGTACGAAGACGTGGAAGAACCCGCTCAGGACGAAGAGCGCACCGACCGTCATGTTGAGGACCGAGGCGAAGTTGCCCCCGACCGCCGCGCCGGCGAGCAGCGTCAGACCGACAGCGGCGGAGATCACGCTGAGCGCGACGTTGGTGGTCATGCCGGCGATCGTGTCGCCCGCGGTGTCGAACGGGCTCAGCGCGTCCGCGAAGCCGAGACATGCGAAGACCAGCAGGACCAGCCCGCAGAAGCCCGCGCCGTAGCGGTAGACGGTGGCCAGATGGTGATCGACGGGCATTTCGTCTTTGAGTCTCATGTCCGTCATTACCGCCTGTGCGCTCGCTTCGGATGCATGTCCGGCGACAGGGCCCCGGGCCGGTACCGAGGGATGCATCCGCCGCGGGCCCTGCGTGCGAAGTGGGCAGTGACGACCTGGTGCGCGCAGCGGACGCACCGCCCGGCCTGTCGGCAGGAGACGCTCATGCACGAGGTGGCGACGGACCAGGTGTTCCACGCGCGCGACCGGAGGCGCGACGACGGCGTCGGTGACCGTCCGGGGCGGGAGCCGGTGATGCGGCAGGTGCCGCTCATCTGGCGCGGCCTGGGTCTGGACACGATGGCGTCGCTGCTGGTGGAGTCCTTCGCCCGCCTCGGCAGGCGCTGCTTCGCGGCCCGGTGCCAGTGGCCCCGCCTGTATCCGCTGAACGAACGCGCGCTGGGCGCGGTGGCGCACCATCCGCTGATCATGGCGGAGTCCACCCGGCAGCTAGGGCTCGCACTGGAGTACGACCATCCTCCGGGAGCGGCTCGTGCTCGGCTCGAACCCGTCTCGGTCAGCCTGGGACTGCGGCTGCGATCGTGGCCCGTGGAGCGGGGCGGTGCCACCGACGTGGACGTGCGGATGAGCGTGAGCGATCTGGAGACCGAGGCCGGTCGGCCCGTCGCCCACCGCGTCACGGCCGAGTTCCTGCACACAGGCGAAGCCTTCGGGTCGTGCACCATGCGGTTCACCCGCCCGGCGGGCTCGGCGGCACCCGCGCAGGACGCACCGCTTCCGGGTCTGCTGCATCCCCCGGCAGCCGCGGTCGGTGCCACGGCCGACGGTGACGTGATGCTGGCGCGGGCGCATCGAGGACGACTGGTGACCGCCCCGCGCGACCCCGGACACCCGGTGCTCCTGGCCGGCCGGCCGGCGCGCATGCCCCTGTTGGCGGTCCTGGAGGCGGGGCGGCAGGCGGTTCTGCTGGAGAGTGGGATGACGGCCGCCGCGGTGATCGGACTGCGGGCGGACGTGTGCGCACCGGTGCCGTCGCGCGGTGCCCTGATCGAGACCTCGGCGGAACCGGGCGGGTCCCGGTTCCTGGTCACGGCCGCAGGCCGCCCCGCCGCGACGGGCGCGGTGACGCTGTGGAGCCGGTGATCGGAAGCCCCGGCGAGGTGCGGTGGACGGACCGGAAGGGAAGAGCCGTGGCTGCGAACGGACGACAGGACCAGGAACGACTGCTCTGTCTGGTGACCGGGGCCTCCGGGTACGTCGGCGGACGCCTCGTGCCGGAGTTGCTGGAGGCCGGTCATCGGGTGCGGTGCCTGGCCCGCACCCCGGCCAAACTCCGGGACCAGCCGTGGGCCTCCGGAGTCGAGAGCGTGCGGGGAGACGTCACCGACCCGCGTTCCGTCGCCGAGGCCATGCGCGGTGTCGACGTCGCCTACTACCTGGTGCACGCCCTCGGGTCGGGCTCCGGTTTCGAGGACACCGACCGTCGCGCGGCGCACGTCTTCGCCCGGCAGGCGTACGAGGCGGGCGTGCGGAGGATCGTCTACCTGGGTGGTCTGACTCCGCGGGGCGTTCCCGAACGCACGCTCTCCCCTCATCTGCGGTCCCGCGCCGAGGTCGGCCGCATCTTCCTCGACGCACCCGTGCCCGCCACCGTGCTGCGGGCCGCGGTGGTCATCGGATCGGGGTCGGCGTCCTTCGAGATGCTGCGCTACCTGACCGAGCGGCTTCCCGTCATGGTGACGCCCAGTTGGGTGCACACCCGCACCCAGCCCATCGCGATCCGCGACGTGTTGCACTACCTGGTCGGATCGGCCACCATGCCGGCCGACGTGGACCGCGCCTTCGACGTCGGAGGTCCGGACGTGCTCACCTACCGCGAGATGATGCGCCGCTACGCCACCGTGAGCGGGCTCCGGCGGCGGATCATCGTGCCCGTTCCGGTGCTCACTCCCGGGCTGTCCAGCCACTGGGTCGGCCTCGTCACGCCGGTCCCGGCCGCCCTCGCCCGGCCCCTGACGGAGTCCCTGCGTCATGAGGTGGTGTGCCAGGAGCACGACATCGCCCGGTACGTGCCCGACGCTCCCGGCCGGCCCCTGCCGTTCGACGAAGCCCTGGCGCTGGCCCTGCGCCGGGTCCGGGAGGCCCAGGTGGCCACGCGCTGGTCGTCCGCCTCGGTCCCCGGAGCCCCCAGTGATCCCCTGCCGACGGACCCCGACTGGGCCGGCGGCAGTCTGTACCAGGACGAGCGGGAACTGCGGGTCGACGCGTCCCCGGATGCCTTGTGGAAGGTGGTGGAGGGCATCGGCGGGGACAACGGCTGGTACTCCTTCCCGCTGGCCTGGGCCGTCCGCGGCCGGCTGGACCGGTTCGCCGGTGGTGTCGGGCTGCGCCGCGGCCGGCGTGACGCCCAGCACCTGCGGGTCGGCGACTCGCTGGACTTCTGGCGGGTCGAGGAGATCGAACCGGGACGGCTGCTGCGGCTGCGTGCGGAGATGCGGCTGCCGGGACTGGCGTGGCTGGAGATGTACGTCGAGACGGACGCCGAAGGCCGTACCCGCTATCGGCAGCGTGCCCTGTTCCATCCGCGTGGGCTGCTCGGCCACGCCTACTGGTGGTCCGTGTCCCCGTTCCATGCCGTTGTCTTCGGCGGCATGGCGCGCAACATCGGTCAGGCCGCCGCCAAGGGCCTGACCACCCGCAGGAGTGATGACCGATCGCGGCGCATCCGGCGTCGACGCAGCCCGCGAAGTGTGGAGCACTGAGCCTTCGTCCAAGCACCACTCAAGCACCACTGCGCCAGGAGTGTCGCCATGACCGTCGCGGTCGTCCTGTTCACCTCGGACCTGCGTCTGCACGACCACCCGCCTCTGCACGCCGCGCTCGAGGCGGCGGACGAGGTGGTGCCGCTGTTCGTACTCGACACCGGCATCCACGCGGCGGGGTTCGACGCCCCCAACCGCAGGGCCTTCCTCGCCGACTGTCTCAGCGATCTCGACTCCTCGCTGCGCCACCGCGGTGGCCGGCTCGTGGTCCGCAACGGACCGGTTGTCAGGGAGGTCCGCGCGGTCGCCGCCCGGTGCGGGGCCACCGAGGTGCACGTGGCCGCGGGCGTCACCGCGTACGCCCAGCGCCGCGAGGAACGGCTGCGCGAGGAACTGGGCGAGGACGACGTCGCACTGCGCGTGCACGAGACGGTGATCACCGCCGTCGCCCCGGGGACGGTGACGCCCTCGGGCTCCGACCACTTCGCGGTGTTCACTCCCTACTTCCGGCGCTGGTCGCAGGTTTCGTCGAGAAAGCCCCTGGCCGCTCCGCGCACCGTGCGTGTCCCGGTCGGGGTCCCCGGGGAGCCGCTGCCCGACCGCGCGGACGTGGCCGGTGTCTCGCCCGGCCTTCCGGCGGGTGGTGAAACGGCCGGGCGCGACCGGTTCGCACGGTGGTCGCGCTCCGGACTGTCCCGCTACGAGGAACGGCACGACGACCTCGCGGACGACGCCACGTCCCGGCTGTCGCCGTATCTCCACTTCGGTGCACTCTCCCCGCTGGAACTCGTCCACCGGGCCCGCGCGCACGGCGGGCCCGGCGCGGAGGCGTTCGTCCGCCAGGTGTGCTGGCGGGACTTCCACCACCAGGTGCTGGCGGCCCGGCCCGAGGCGTCGGTGACGGACTACCGCACCCGGCACGACCGCTGGCGTGACGAGGCGGACGCCGCCGAGGACATCGCCGCCTGGCGGGACGGACGGACGGGTTACCCGGTCGTCGACGCGGCCATGCGCCAGTTGCGTCACCAAGGCTGGATGCACAACCGGGCACGGTTGCTGGTGGCGAGTTTCCTGACCAAGACGCTGTACGTCGACTGGCGGATCGGCGCCCGGCACTTCCTGGATCTCCTCGTGGACGGCGACGTCGTCAACAACCAGCTCAACTGGCAGTGGGTCGCCGGCACCGGCACCGACACCCGCCCCCACCGCGTCCTCAATCCGCTCGCCCAGGCCAAGCGGTTCGACCCGGACGGCACGTACGTACGGCGCTGGGTCCCCGAACTCAGGAGCCTGACCGGCAGGAAGGTGCACGAACCCTGGCGCCTGGCGGCAGCGGAACGCGCGGGACTCGACTACCCGGACCCGCTCGTCGACCTCGCCGACGGGCTCGCGCGCTTCAAGCACGCCCGCGGCCGGTACTGAGGGGACGCGTCGTGCACTGGCTCTTCGGTGACCAACTGGGTCCGCACTTCCTCACGCCGGGCGAAGGGGGGCCCGGAACGGAAACCCCGTTGCTCATGATCGAGGCGCGCTCCGTCTTCCGGCGGCGCCGATTCCACCGGGCCAAGGCCCACCTGGTGCTGTCCGCGATGCGCCACCGCGCGGCCGAACTGGGCGACCGTGTCACGTACGTGCGTGCCGACACCTACCGTCAGGGCCTCGAACGGGCGGCCCGCGGGCGCCCGGTCGGCGTCCACCACCCCACCTCGCACGCGGCCGTGCGCCTGGTGCGCACCCTGCCCAAAGTGACGGTGGGGCCCGCCCGCGGCTTCCTCGTGCCGATGGCCGACTTCGCCGCCTGGGCCGACGGGCACGGCGACAGGCGCCTGCGGCAGGAGGACTTCTACCGCTGGGTCCGCCGCGTGCACGACCTGCTCATGGACGGCGAGCAGCCCGTGGCAGGGCGGTGGAACCTCGATCACGACAACCGGGAACCCCCGCCCCGCGAGGCCGCCTCCCTGCAGGTCGGCCGCCCGTACCGGCCCCACGAGGACGACATCGACGAAGAGGTCCGCCACGACCTCGACCGCTGGGAACGCGACGGGGACGCCTCCTTCGTCGGGCGGGACGGGCCCCGCCTGTTCCCCGCCACCCGGGCGGAGGCGCGACGGGCACTGCGGCGTTTCGTCGAACACCGGCTCGCCACGTTCGGGCCCTACGAGGACGCCATGCTCGCCGCCGACCCCGCCATGAGCCACAGCCTCCTCTCGTCCTCCCTGAACCTCGGCCTGCTCGACCCGGCCGAGTGCGTCGAACGGGCGGAGCGTGCCTGGCGCGAGGGTCTGGCGCCGCTGAACAGCGTGGAAGGCTTCGTGCGGCAGATCGCCGGGTGGCGCGAGTACGTCTGGCAGGTGTACTGGTACTTCGGCGAGGACTACCGACGCTCCAACGCGCTGCGGCACACCGCGCCGCTGCCGGACTGGTGGAGCGGCCTGGACGCGGACGCCGTGCGGGCGAACTGCCTGCGCACGGTCTTGGCCCAGGTGCGGGACACGGGCTGGACGCACCACATCCCCCGGCTGATGGTGCTCGGCAGTCACGCGCTCCAGCGGGGCTGGGACCCCGCCGCCGTTACGGACTGGTTCCACCGCTGCTTCGTGGACGGCTACGACTGGGTCATGCTCCCCAACGTCGTCGGTATGTCCCAGTACGCCGACGGCGGCCGGATGACCACCAAGCCCTACACATCGGGCGGCGCGTACGTGAACCGCATGAGCGACCTCTGCGGCCCGTGCGTCTACCGGCCCGGCGACCGGACCGGCGAGCACGCGTGTCCGTACACCGCCGGCTACTGGGCGTTCCTGGACCGGCACCGGGAACTGCTGGCCGGCAATCAGCGCGTGGCCCGGCCGGTACGGCAGTTGGACCGGCTCGCCGACCTTCCGGAGGTACTCGAACAGGAGCACACGCGGGGTGACACACCGCCTTGACCCTCCCGCCGTTGCGCCGACGGGGTGAAGTCGTACCGGACCCGGCGCCGGAGCGGGCAGAAGTCAGTGCATCCGCACCAGGGCACCCGGAGGAAGCAGGGGCGTGCGGACAACCAAGAGTGAGAAGGGGCTGCGCATGCCTGGACTGCCGCCGACGGTGGCCCCACCGGGAGAACCGGTCGACGACCCCCTCACCGCGTCCGACGCGGCGAACGCGGTCGGCACCGTACTCGATGAGGTACTGGACGAACGACTACGGCACTCCCGTGCCGTCGACCCCGTTTTCGCCCGGGAACTGGCCGACCGTCTCGCGACGCTGACCGCGCGGGGCGGTAAGCGGCTGCGTACCGCGTTCGCCCACTGCGGCTGGCGCGCCGCGGGCGGCTCGGGAGACGCCACCAGCGTCCTGCGAACGGGAGCCGCACTCGAACTGCTCCAGGCGTGCGCTCTCGTCCACGACGACGTGATGGACGGATCCGCGCAGCGACGCGGCGCACCGGCCCTGCACGTCGACCTGGCCCGCAGGCACTGGGCAGCGGGCATGCACGGCTCGTCGGAGTCCTTCGGCACCTCGGCCGCCGTCCTGACCGGTGACCTGGCCCTCGCCTGGGCGGACGACCTACTGGCCGAGACGGCACTCGGTTCGCCGCACGGCACACGCCTGCACGGGGAGTGGAGGGCGATGCGCACCGAGATGGTCGCCGGACAGTACCGCGACCTGCACGCCCAGGCGGCACGGTCCTCCGGCGTCGACGAGGCACTGACCATCGCCACCTTGAAGAGTGCCCTGTACACCGTCGCGCGACCCCTCGCACTGGGAGCTGTGCTGGCCGGAGCCGACGGGGACGCACTGGACGCGCTGCGGGCGGCCGGCCGGTGCGCCGGGCTGGCCTTCCAGCTGCGCGACGACCTCCTGGGCGCCTTCGGCGATCCCGCGCTGACCGGGAAACCGGCCGACGACGACCTGCGCTCCCGCAAGCTCACCTACCTGCTCGCCGTCGCCGTCCGACTCGCCGATGCCACCGATGACCACTTGTCGGCCGCGGCACTGGCTCCGGACGCGGACCCGAAGTCCGACAGGGCCGTCCGGCAGGTGCGGTCCGCGCTGGTGCGCACCGGTGCCCCGGACCTGGTGGAGGCGAAGATCCGGGAGCTGACGGACATGAGCCTCGCGCACTTCGACCGCTGCGGCGCGCGCCCGGACGCGCGGCACGAGTTCGCCGCGCTGGTCGGGCGTGCGACGGGCGCGGCTACGCGTGGCGACGAGGAGGTCGCGTGAAGAGAGTGCCGGGGCCGACCGACCACGTCGTCGTGGTCGGGGCCGGGCTGTCCGGGTTGGCCTGCGCGCTGCACCTGCTGGGTGCGGGCCGCAGGGTCACCGTCGTCGAACGGGACGCCGGTCCCGGCGGCCGGGCCGGCCGTGTCCGGCGGGCCGGCTACGAGATGGACACCGGTCCCACGGTGCTGACCATGCCGCACCTGGCCGACGAGGCGTTCGCCGCCGTCGGGGACAGCCTCCACCGCCGCGTCGAGCTGACGGCTCTGGATCCGGCCTACCGGGCCTGTTTCGCGGACGGGTCCTCACTCGGCGTGCACACCGACGGCGAGGCGATGGAGGCGGAGGTGCGCCGCTTCGCCGGACCTGCGCAGGCGGCCGGTTACCGCGATCTGCGGCAGTGGCTCGAACGGCTGTACCGGGTGCAGATGCGCCGTTTCATCGACACCAACTTCGACTCCCCCCACCAGCTGCTGCACCCGGACCTGGCCCGGTTGGCGGCACTGGGGGGATTCGGACGCCTGGACGGCCGCATCGGCCGCTTCCTGTCCGACGAGCGCCTGCGCCGCGTCTTCTCCTTCCAGGCGCTGTACGCCGGGGTGGCCCCGGCCCGCGCGCTCGCTGCCTACGCGGTGATCGCCTACATGGACACCGTGGCCGGCGTCTGGTTCCCCAAGGGCGGCATGCACGCCCTCCCCCGAGCCATGGCCGACGCGGCGGCGGACGCCGGTGCCGGTCTGCGCTGGACGTCCGAAGTGGACGCGCTGGAGCGGTCCGCGGGCCGGGTACGGGCCGTCCGCCTGGCCTCCGGCGAGCGCATCGCCTGCGACGCCGTGGTGCTGACGTGCGAACTGCCCGCCGCCTACGGGCTGCTGGGACGGGCACCCCGGCGTCCGGCACGGCTGCGGCACTCGCCGTCCGCCGTGATCCTGCACGCGGGCACCGACCGCACCTGGCCGCACCTCGCCCACCACACCATCTCCTTCGGCGCCGCGTGGGAGCGCACCTTCGAGGAGCTGACCCGTACCGGAGAGCTGATGAGCGACCCTTCCTTGCTGATCACCCGCCCCACCACGCACGACCCGGCTCTGGCACCACCGGGGCGCCACCTCCACTACGTCCTGGCGCCCTGTCCCAACACCCACGTCGGTCCGGAGGCGGCCGCGTGGCGTGACCTCGGCCCGCGCTACCGCGACAGCCTGGTCGGCGTACTGGAGAAGCGGGGGATGGAGGGGTTCGCGGACAGTGTCCAGGAGGAGCTCCTGGTGACGCCGCTCGACTGGGACGCGCAGGGCCATGCGGCGGGCAGCCCCTTCTCGGTCTCCCACACCTTCGCCCAGACCGGCCCCTTCCGCCCGCGCAACCTCGTACGGGGGCTGGACAACGTGGTGCTCGCGGGCTGCGGGACCACCCCGGGTGTCGGCGTTCCGACCGTACTGGTCAGCGGCAAACTCGCCGCCGCGCGCATCACCGGCGGCGCCCACTCCCGGCCCGCCCGAACGCGTCGGTCCCCGGCCGTTCCCGCCACGAATCCCGCCCCGGCCCCGGCAGGTACCGATGAGCCGTCGTGAACTGGACGCGGCGGGGATCACCGATCCCCTGCTGCGCGCCGCCTACACCCGGTGCCGCCGGCTCAACGCCCGACACGGCAAGACCTACTTCCTGGCCACCCGCCTGCTGCCACTCGAACGCCGCTCCGCCGTACACGCCCTGTACGGCTTCGCCCGCTGGGCGGACGACATCGTGGACGACCTCGACCGGCACCGCACGCCTGAGGAACGCGACCGGTTGCTGCGGCGCCTGGAGAGCGACCTGGCCGACGGGCTGCTCACCCGGGCGGGCCGCGAACCCGTGGTCAGGGCCGTCGCGGACACCGCCGACCGGTACGGCGTCGATCACGCGCTCTTCGCCGACTTCCTGTCCTCGATGCGCGCCGACCTGACCGTCACCCACTACCCGACCTTCGCCGATCTACAGGAGTACGTGCACGGTTCGGCGGCGGTCATCGGCCTGCAGATGCTGCCGGTCCTCGGCACGGTCACGGCCC
Organism: Streptomyces beihaiensis; assembly: GCF_026274175.1. Lineage (GTDB taxonomy): Bacteria > Actinomycetota > Actinomycetes > Streptomycetales > Streptomycetaceae > Streptomyces > Streptomyces beihaiensis. The sequence continues at coordinate 10,636 of NZ_JAPHNL010000312.1, read as the reverse complement.
GGGAGGAGGCGGCACCGCACGCGGCGGCGCTCGGCGTGGCGTTCCAGCTCACCAACTTCCTGCGCGACGTCGGCGAGGATCTCGACCGCGGGCGGGTCTACCTGCCCGGTGATCTGCTGGCCGCGCACGGCGTGGACCGGTCCCTGCTGGAGTGGAGCAGGCGTACCGGGCGCCGCGACCGCCGCATCCGGGCCGCTCTCATGGCGGCGGAGGCCATGACGCGGCGCGTGTACCGGACGGCGGAGCCGGGCATCGCCATGCTCGATCCGCGGGTGCGCCCCTGTATCCACGCCGCGTTCACCCTCTACGGCGGGATTCTGGACGCGATCGCCGTACAGGATTACAGCGTGCTGCATCGTCGTGCGGTCGTGTCGCGTAGGCGTCGGGCGGCAACGGCCGCTGCCGGGGTGCTGCGCGTAGCCGGTGCCCGGTTGCGTGCTCGTACGGAGCACCGCGAGGCACGGGCAGGAGCGTCGGCGGTCGAACGGAAGGCAGTCGAACGGAAGGGGCCGGCGCGGTGAGTGGTCGAGGGAACGGCAAGCGGTGGTCGCCCCCCTTGCGCCGACGTGGTTCCGGTCCCCACTGGGCGGCTCAGACCCCGACGTGGCGCCAGGCACGTCCCGCGCTCATCGCCGACGCGCTCAAGAGGGCGTCCGCCCGTCCGTCCGGCAACTGGTTCGTGGTCGGCGCCTCCCGCCAGGTGCGCGCGGGCGACCGGCCCTACGGCCGGACGGTCGGCGGTGTGGAGGTCGTGCTGTGGCGCTCGGATGACGGCGAGCCCCATGCCGGTCCGGGCAGCTGCCCGCACCTGGGCGCTCCGCTGCGCGACAGCCGGGTGGTGTGCGGCACGCTGGTCTGCCACTGGCACGGGCTCGCCCTGGACGGTTCCGCGTCCGCCGGCTGGCGGCCGTTCCCCGTGCACGACGACGGCGTACTCGTCTGGGTGCGGCTGGACGGGGTGGGCGGCGAGGAGCCCAGCGAGCGGCCCGTCGTACCCCCACGGCCCGTGACGGGCCGTGGGGTGGACGCGGTGTTCACGGCGGTGGGGCGGTGCGAACCGCAGGACGTGGTGGCCAACCGGCTCGATCCGTGGCACGGCTCGTGGTTCCATCCGTACTCGTTCGTCGACCTCTCGGTGGTGCGTGAGCCGCAGGGGGACGAGGACGACGCCTTCGTCGTCGACGTCTCCTTCCGGGTGGCTGGGCGGCTCGTGGTCCCGGTGCGGGCCGAGTTCACCGCGCCGGAGCCGCGCACGGTCGTCATGCGTATCACCGACGGGGAGGGCACCACGTCCGTGGTCGAGACGCACGCGACACCACTGACCGGGCCGGACCACGAGCGTCCCCGCACCGCCGTGGTCGAGGCGGTCGTCGCCGCCTCGGACCGGCCCGGCTTCGCCGTGGCCCGGGCCGCCGCCCCGGTGCTGCGCCCGCTGATGCGCCGTACGGCCGGACGGCTGTGGCGCGACGACCTGGCCTACGCCGAACGACGCTGGGCGCTGCGCAGCACCGGTCGGTTTCCCGGCTGAGGGCGGCTGCCGGTCAGGGCGCCGAGTGGCGCCCTGCGGCGGCCCCGAGCGCCCGCAGCACGGGCGAACGCCCCGTCCGGGGAACCGTCCACAGGACCTGGCCGCGCACTCCCCGGTCGGCGAGCAGGGCGTTCGCCGCCAGGAAGCCGGTGGTTGCGGCTCGTTCCATGAGGGCGACGGGCAGGTCGCAGCGGATTCCGTCCCCGGCCAGGGTCAGCCACGGGTGGGGGGTGCGCACGGTGGGGCGCCGCCGGTGGGAGCCGACCTCGAACAGCGGGCAGTCCGAGCGCCACTCGTGCCGGGCGTCGACGACGCGCGCCTCACGGGTTTCCGGGTACACCTGGTGCAGCCGGTCGACGAGTTCGTCCTGCACCTCCTTCGGTTCGGCCGCCGGGTCCACGGCGTAGGCGTGCAGTTCCACGACCGATCCCCCGTTGCGCGCGGCCCAGCGGGCGGCCTCGCCCTCGTACCGCTCCAGGACGCTGATGTTGTCCAGTCCGTCGTAGCCGCTGGTGCCGAGGAACCCGGGCCGGTCGGCGTCGACAGGCCGGTCGAGCCAGAGCCGCGAGACGAGGAACGGCGGCGCGGTGCGCACGGCTGCGATGCCGTCTCGCCAGACGTCGGTGCCCAGGCCGGGTGACGCTGCGACGGTCCGCCGCAGCCCCGCGGTGTCGAGGGCCAGCACCACCGCCTGGTGGCGGTCGGCACCGGTGTCCGTGATCACGTCCGCTCCCCCGCCCTCGCGCGGAAAAACCCCTCGCACGGGGGTTCCGGTGCGCACGTCCACTCCGAGGCGCCGGAGGTAGTCGCCCAGTGGGTCCCACAGTGCCTGGGGGAAGGGTTCGTCCGGCACGTCGAAGAGCAGGCCCTCGGCCGATCCGAGGAAGTAGATGTGGAACATCAGCAGCAGTTCCGCGGCGGACAGCCGTCGCGGATCGGCGAAGAAGCTGCGGGAGAACACCTCGAAGGCCAGGTGGTGCGCGGCCTCGGGGAAGCGCACGCCTTCCAGGAAGCCGGTGGCGGTGACGGTGTCGAAGCGTTCGTAGACCTCGGGCACGCGCACGTCGAGGAGCGGCAGTGCGGCCCGCGCGTCCATCGCGGCGAGGTCCCGCCACCCGAAGGTGGGGCTGAGCGCGACGAAGCCGAGCGCGCTGAACGGCGGGGTCCGCGGGACACGGGCGAAGCTGTCGGTCAGACCGCCGCTGTGCCGCAGTGGGTAGTCGGGAAGCGGGGTGAGGCGCTCCAGGCCGGGGTCCGTGCGGCGGAGCAGTCCGCGGAGGTTGTAGTACTGGCGGAAGAAGGCATGGAAGCCCCGGGTCATGGTCACGGCGCTGCCGTCCGCCAGCGTGGTGCGCCGGCCGGAGAGCCGGCCACCGAGTGAGTCCCCTTTCTCGTACAGGGTCACGCGGGCGCCGCGTTCGGCCATGAGGGTGGCCGCGGCCAGACCGGCGATCCCGCCGCCGATCACCGCGACCGACGGCTCGTCACCGCGTCGGAAGCGGTCCGCACCGGGTGCGGGCAAAACGATCTCGGCCTTGCGGTCGCGGCCCCGTCGGGCGGCGGTGGTGCGGCGGGCGGTCACAGGACGCGCTCCTCTGTCGTCTCGGGCCCGCCGTTGCGGGCGAGGAAGGTGTGCACCATGCCCGTCTGCCGTCCGGCGGCGGGGGCGACGCGCACGGAAGTCAGACCCACCCGCGTCAGCCGCGCGGCGAACCGGAGTGCGGTGTCGAAGGCGACGACGCTGTGCCGGAGACGGCGGTAGAGGGTGCGGTCGCCGGTGAGGGTGCCCGCGGGGATGACGAGCCCGCGGCACACGGCCGACCACAGGGCCCGGTGCACCGGTGAGCCGCTGAGGCTGCACTCGTGAGCGGCGGAGCGTCCGCCCGGCCGCAGGAGTCCGCGGACGCTCCCCAGGACCGCGTCCGGGGCGGTGACGTTGCGGAACAGGTGGGCGGCGAAGACCGCGTCGAAGGGGCCTTCGTCCTCGCGGGCCGTGGCGAATTCCTCCGCGGTCCGGTGGAGGAAGCGCACACGTGCGGGCCACGGTTCGGCACGTGCTCGGCGCAGCATGCCGGCGGAAGCGTCCACGGCCGTGCTCCGGGCCCGCGGGGCGGCCCGGAGCAGGGCCCGGGTGGAGGCGCCGGTGCCGCATCCGAGGTCGAGCGGGTGCAGTCCGGCCCCGTCGTCCGGGAGCGCGAGGCGTCGGGCCGAGCCCAGGAGGCCGGCGCGGTGGCCGGGGTCGAGGGCCGTGAGGTGGCCGTAGGTGTGGGAGGCGTGGTCGAAGGCGCGGGCGAGGTCGTGGTCGCGCAGCAGCGTCATCGGGGGTTTCCTCCGGTTCGGTCGGCGGGCCGGGAGCGGCGCGGGAGGAAGGGCACTTCGGCCGCGGTGCGCAGCATCGGCCGGACGGGGGTGCGCAGCCCGATGCCCCACTCCTCCCGGATCGAGGTCGTGCCGTCGAGGAACCTCAGCAGACGCTCGGCCGGGACCCGGCGGAACAGGTCGGTGAAGAAGCGCGGCCCGTCGATGCGACCGGTGTCCAGGGCGCGCAGCAGGATCGCGTCCAGGGCCCGTGCCCGTAGCCCGTGCGGTGCCGGGAAGCGGTCGTGTCCGTCACGCAGGGCGGCGGCGACGGCTCTGCTGTGGCGTTGCACCGCGGCGAAGGTGTAGCCGGTGGCGGGACGAGTGGCACCGCCTGCGGTCCCGATGCGGAACACGGCGTGCCCGGCACGCCGTGGGAAACGGGCGTCGGTCATGGGGATGACTCCCTGCTCCGTCCGTTCCACGGTGAGTCGGCCGAGTCCGAGGACGTCGCGGCAGTAGCGCCCGAGTGCCGACTCGTACGTCGCGGTGGTCAGCACGTCGCGGGAGAACTCGGTGTACTCCACGAGCGCCCGGTCCGGCGCCAGCGGCAGGACGTAGCCGAAGGCGAGCCCGTGGGCCGGCTGCGGAACCCGGAAGTCCATCAGATCCGCGACCGTGGGATCGAACCGGTCGGTGTCGGTGCGCACGAACCAGCCGCGGAAGTGCTGGAGCAGCCGCGTACGAGCCGGCGGCAGATCGGGCAGCGGCCGCGAGTCGAAGACCCTGCGGGCGTGCAGCGTCAGGGGCCGGCCTCCCGGCAGCGCGCACCGGACCTCCGCGCCCGCGGGGACCGCGCGCACCGCTTCCGCCGTTCCTCGCAGAAGGCGTGCTCCCTCCGTGCGGGCCAGGCGGCCGTGGACCATTCGCTCGAAGTCCGCGGAGCGCACCATGCGATAGGTGAACGGGGCCGGATCGACGGTGACCGAACCGCCGTCCGCGCCGTGCAGACGCAGTACGGACCAGGTGGCGCTGACCGCCTCCTCCAGGCCGTCGGTGCCCGCCCCCCAGTAGCACCAGGTGCGCTCCGCGGGGCGCAGCGGGCCGTCCGGCGGTTCCACCAGGGTCACGGCGGTGGCCGTGCCGTTCTCCGTGAGCCGGTGAGCAAGGCTGAGACCGGCCGCACCGCCACCGAGGACGAGCACGTCCGAGTCCTCCGTGGAGCGGGGTGTCACCACGGTCGCCGTTCGACGACCGGGCTTTGGCCGGGGCCCGGGTGCCACAGCCCGGCGTGCGCCTCGGAGCCGGTGGCCGGCATGCCCGGACAGGCCCGTGCAGCGCCTGCCACCAGGACACGCACGACAAGCACACCCCTCAGTTCCACGTTTCACCCCTCAGTACGGACAGCGGTTCCGTCCGGTCGCCATGGCTTCGGGACCGAGGCCGTCCGCGGATGCGGCCGGGCGGCACTTCGTCACGGGCGACGCCCCTGCGGTTCCAGGCCCGCCCGTACCTCCCGCGCCGCGCGCGCACCCGATGCCAGGGCACCCTGAACGGAGCCGGTCGCACGGTGGTCCCCACACACGTACCTCCCGGGACCGAGGCGGGTGGTTCGGCTCAGCGGCCAGGGCGGAAGCATCGCGGGCAGCGCGCCGTCGACGGTGCGGGCGGCCACCTGCTGCCACCCGCTCGTGTCGGTGCCGTACAGCTCTGCCAGCCGCCGGAGCACCGTCTGTGCCCTGCCGGGGAGGTCCGTGCCCAGCACGGAGGTGGAGACCAGTGCGGTGCCGGGGGGCGCGTACGTGGGAGCGACTTGGCTGAGGACGCAGGTGTTCAGGATCGCTCCGGTGCTGTCCACCATGAGGATGGGTTCGGCCGTGGGCGGGCTGTCGGCGGCGTGGTAGTAGGTGGTGACGGTGCGAGTGGCCGGAACGGTCAGGTCCGGGAGCAGGCCGGCGGCGGTCGCCGGGTCCGTCGCCACCACGACCACCCGGCCCGGCACCTCGCCACCGTCGCTGAGCAGCACTCCGGCGTCCGTGATCTCCGCGACCGGCGTACCGAGGCGCAGGACTCCGTCGGGCAGGCCGTCGGCGAGCTGTGCCGGTACGGCGCCGATGCCCTCGGCCGGCAGGCACAGCGACCCCCTGACCATGCTCCGCCAGACGAGGTGGAAGAACCGGGCGGAGGTCTCCAGCCGGTCCTCCAGGAAGACACCGGACAGGAACGGCCGCAGCATTCCGGCGATCGCGGCGTCCGACAGTCCCGCTCCGGACAGGGCTGCCGCGGTGGAGCGGTCCCGGCGTCGTCGGGTGACGGACACGGGCAGTACGGCGTCCCGTGCGGTGAGTGCCGCCAGCGCGGTCAGGTCGCGGACCGACAGGGCTCGCCCCGGCAGCAGAGTCCCCACCGCACGGGGCTCCCTGGTCGGATCGGCGAGGCGGACGGGCCCGCTCGGAGTGTGCGCGACGAAGCCCGCGGTGAACGGTCTCAGTCGCAGGCCCTTCAGGGCCATACGCCGCTTCACCTGCGGATAGGAGGTGTTGAACACCTGGAACCCGCGGTCCAGCAGGAAGCCGTCCCGCCGGTCCGTGCGCATCCGGCCGCCGACACCGTCGGACGCCTCCAGCAGCGCCACCCGCCATCCGGCGCGGCACAGGTCGAGGGCGCAGGCCACGCCTGCCAGACCCGCACCGACGACGACCACGTCCGCTGCCCGGCGCTGTCCGTCGCTCATCCGTCTCCTCACTCGACGTCGTGTCCGTGCGGCCCAGGTCCTGGAGGCCGGTCGGCCCCTCCGCCTCGGCCGGCCTCCCGGACCGTTCGGCACGGACCGGGGCCGTAACCCGGTGCGGGTCGCGGCGAGACGCCCGCCGGCCGACGACCGGGCCACGGCCACCGGGCCAGCGGACCACGTCCCCCGGCCGATGCCCGGGAGCCACGACGAAGGACGGCCGGACGACAACCCGTCACGGGTACGCCGACGACTCCAGGGCGGCGACCGCTTCGGCAAGCCCCGCCGGACGCGCCAGACCGGCCACCGCCTGGCCCACCCACCCGGGGCCCAGGGTGAGGACGACGGGCCGCCGCCGGGCCCCGCGCACGCCCCACTCCATGGCGGCCACGTGCTGGGCCAGCGGTCGGCTGGCGGTGGTGCGGGACTGCGCCCACAGTCCCACCGCGGCCGGCCCGGTTCTGCGCACCGCCGCGACGAGCGACTCGACGGGCAGCGCACCGCCGAACATCCGCACCGGGACACCTCGCTCCGTGAGGGCCGCCGACAGTACCTCCAACGGCAGCGTGTGGTTCTCCCCGGGCACGCAGGCAAGCACCGTGGTGGCACCGGGGCGGTCCTCGACCGTGCGGGGTGTGGCGCGTCGGAGCGCCCCGGCCACGTGCCAGGACAGGAAGTGCTCGACCTCGACGTACTTCTCGCCGGACGTCTCCCACTTGCGGCCGACGGCCTGGAGCGTCGGCACGATCACCTCGGTCCAGGCGGCGACCAGGCCGTGTTCGGCGATCGCGGCGAGCAGCAGTTCGTCCAGGACGGCGGCGTCCAGGCGCAGGGCGGCCCTCGCGATCCCCCGGCACTCCTGTCGTACGTCGCCCAACCGCAGGCCGCTCCCCGCCCGGCTCCGGCGCCCGGCCGAAGCACGACGTGCCACGTCGGCGCCTCGGGGCCGGGCCGCCGCCGTCGGGGCCTCTTCACTGCGCGCGAGCCGTGCCGCCTCGGCCGGTGGCAGCCCGGTCGCCGTCAAGGCGCACATCCGCTCCAGCCTCGCCACGTCCGCCGCCGTCCAGCGCCGGTGCCGTCCATCCGTGTGCGCGTCCGGTCCCAGCCCGTACCGGCGGTCCCACGTGCGGACCGTGGTGGGCGCCACGCCCAGACGCCGGGCCACCTCGCCGGTCGTCGACCCGCCCCGGCGCTGACCGCCCTCGGCGACCGGGGCGTCACTGTTTCCCGCGTGCGTGTTCACACTCCCACTATACGACGCACAAACGACGCATGTTGCCTGCGTCGTTAGTGCGCCCAAGACTGGAGCGACGCAACCGTCGGCCACGCAGGGCTGACCGGCGACGTGCCGCTCGGCGGACGGCCCTCCCGTCCCCGTACGACGCACGGCAGGAGGAACGGCCATGAACACGCGCACACGACCGACCACCACCTTGGTCCCGCCCGTGGAGGAGACCCGGTACGAGGAGGAACTGGCGCAGGGCCTCGCCGAGGCCGACGAGGAGGCGTTCGCGGCCATCTACCGGCGCTGGGGATCACTCGTGCACACGATGGCCACCCGGTCCCTCGGCGACACTCACGAGGCCGAGGACGTGACCCAGCAGGTCTTCGTCGGCGCGTGGCGCGGGCGGCGCGGCTTCCGGCCCGAGCGGGGCACACTCGGCGCCTGGCTCGTCGGCATCACGCGCCGGAAGATCGTCGACGCGCTGGCGGCCAGGACGCGGCGCCTGTCCCTGATCGAGTCGGCCGGGCAGGACGTCACGCCCGCCCGTCTCGTCCAGCCGGCACCGGACGAGGTACTCGACCGCGTACTGCTCGTGGAGGCCCTGTCCCGCTTGCCGCTGGGCCAGCGAGAGGTGCTGCGCATGGCCTTCTACGAGGATCTGACACAGGCCCAGATCTCGGAACGCACGGGGGTTCCCCTGGGTACGGTCAAGAGCCACGCCCGCCGCGGCCTGCATCGGCTGCGCACGGCAGTCGACCCCGTCACCGCGCATGACACGTGCGTCTGAACAGGGCGGAGCAGAGGTGCCCCGGGCGCATCCACGGCACCGGTCACCCGCGAAACACCTCTGAGACTGTCAGCAGGCGGAGGCTCCTCACGGAGGAATGATCCACATGACTACCCGGACGACCATCCCCGCCGCCGCCTCGGCCGCGGCCTGTGCCCCGGCCCTCGGCCTGACCGCACCTGCCGCCATGGCTGCTCCCGAACAGGCGCAGGACAGGGGCCTGACGTCCGTCTTCCACGGCATCCCGGGCATGGCGGTCGACGTCTACGCCGACGGCGACGAACTGAGTCACCCCGGACTCGTCCGACCGGTGGGCGGCCTGAGCCGCGACGCCGGGGCGATCGCGGTGACCAACGTACTGTCGGGCCACCGAGCCGCCGGCCGACGTGACTGGCGCCGTGCGAACGTCTGACCGGACCGGCGGCGGTTGCCGCGCTGACAGCCGTCCTCGCCGCTCCGGTCCGGCCCCCGGAACCGGGTTCCCGGCTCGCGCCCTCGCAGCGGGAGGCGGCGGCTGTCCCCTCCGCCCGCGCCGGAGAGCCACCGCCCGATACCCAGCAGCATGTACGGGCCAAGACGACCAAGCCCGAGACGCAGGAGGGCGCTGTGGGTCACGTGCACCCGTCGCACCTGGTGGAACTGGCCCTCGGTCACACGCGCGGCGACGCGGACGTCGACGGCCTGCGGCATGCCGCGTCAGCGCCCGTGGGAGCGCGAACGCGCGCGGGCACGAGGCCGCGCCCCGGTAGGCCGGGTCGGCGGTGCCGGCACGGCATGACGGACACCGGCAGGGCACTACGCGTGGGTGACGAGGAAGTGGGCGGCGCTCGACAGGGTGGTCAGACGCGTGGTGTCCGCGTCGTCGATGGGGACGCCGGTGCGGTCGCTGAGGGTCTCGACGAAGCGGAGGAAGTCCAGCGAGTCCATCTCGAGTGCGTCGCGGAAGGAGTCGTCGGGTCCCAGCGCGGTCAGGTCGGCTCCGGGGACGATCTCGGTGATCGATTCCTGGACCGTGTGGAGTGCGTCGGTTCGGTTCACAGGTGCTCCGGTTTCTGCAGGAGGCGGTCGACCGCTCTCAGGTAGCGGGCTCCGACGGCGCCGTCCGTGGCCCGGTGGTCCGCGGAGAGGGATGCCGTGACGGTGGGGCGTACGCCCAGCAGGCCGTCGACGGCGCAGGGCCGGTCGACGATCCGGCCGAAGCCGACCAGGGCCACCTGGGGCGGGTAGATGACACCGAGGACGGTTTCCACGCCGTGGTCGCCGAGGTTGGTGACGGTGAGCGTGGGGTCCGCGACGTCGGAGCCGCGCAGTCGGCCCGTGCGGGCGCGCGCGACGAGTTCTTTGAGCGCCGCCATCAGCGCGGGGAGTTCCAGAGTGTCGGCGTCGTGCAGGGTGGGGGCGACGAGTCCGCCGCCGCGCAGGGACACGGCCACCCCGAGATGGACGCCCCGGCCCGCGGTGAAGCCGCCGTCGGTCCAGAAGCCGTTGAGTTCGGGCACCTGGCGGGCCGCGACGGCGGCCGCCTTGAGCAACAGGGCTGCCGGAAGGATGCGCTCGGCGACGGTGCTGTGCCGGTTGTGGTCGTGCAGCCAGTCCGTCGCGGCGGTCAGGTCGACGGTGGTGGCCAGGTAGTAGTGCGGGATGTCCCGGTTGGCTCGGGTCATCAGCCCCGCGATCGCCTGCCGCATGGTCACCGCCCGCTCCTGGGACGGCCGTTCGGCCGGGGCCGCGGGGCGCGCGGGACCGGCAGGGGCAGCGGGTGAGGCCGGGGTCGCCGGGCCCGGGGCGGCCCTGCGGACATCGGCGGCGCGGACCGCGGAGGCCGTGCCCGTTCCGGTCACCGTCGCGAGGTCGACGTCCAGTTGGGCGGCGAGTCGGCGGGCGAGCGGGCTCACCCGTCGGCGCGAGGGAGGGGCGGGGCTGGTGGCGGACGCCGCCCGCTCCACGTCGGCCCGCGTGACCCGTCCCCCGGCCCCGGTGCCGCGCAGGTCCGCCAGGTCGACCCCGGTCCGCTGTGCCAGGTGCCGCGCCAGAGGGCCGGCCTCGACGGGCGCACGGCCCGGGACG
>NZ_JAPHNL010000311.1 GCF_026274175.1 Streptomyces beihaiensis | reverse complement strand
GCTTCCGGCCGGCACGCCGAGAGCACGCACCGGACGCCGCTCCTTGACGGGCAAACGTTGCCTGCCGGAGCACTAGCCGAGGAACGGGGCGCCGCACACGTCAGGCGCGGCTCACCGCAGCGAGCACCGCGTCCGTGAGCGCCGCCAGCGCCTCGGGGGCGAGCTCGACCTCAAGGCCCCTGCGGCCCGCCGACACGCACACCGTGGCGTGGTCGCGCGCCGTCGCGTCGATCACCGTACGGAGCTTCTTGCGCTGGCCCAGCGGCGAGATCCCGCCCCGTACGTATCCGGTCGTCCGTTCGGCGAGCGCCGGGTCGGCCATCGCGGCACGCTTGCCGCCGACCGCCGCGGCGAGCGCTTTGAGGTCGAGCCGGCCCGCCACCGGCACGACGGCGACGGTCAGCTGCCCGTCCACGTCCGCGACGAGCGTCTTGAAGACCCGGTCGGGGGAGACTCCCATCGCCTCGGCGGCCTCCTCGCCGTACGAGGGGTGCTCCGGGTCGTGCTCGTAGGAGTGGACGGTGAACTCCGTCCCGGCCGCGGTGAGCGCGACCGTCGCCGGGGTCGACCCGGACTGCTGCTGTTGCTTCCTGGTCTTCTTCGCCACGTACGTGTTCCTCGCCGGTTCGTTCGCCGGATTCGCTCCGCGGTCGGGTCAGTTGCGGCTGGTCGCCTGGCGGGTCAGCTCCGTCGCGGGCAGCGACGGCAGATGCCGGATGATCGCCGTCTCGGTGCGCAGGAGCTTCAGCTCGTCGCGCAGCCGGGACGCCGCGTCCGGCGCCTGCAGGAGCCGCTGCCGGGTCGGCACGTCGAGCACCGCCGCCGCGGCCACCAGGTACGACACCACAGACGGCTCGTCCGGCAGTTCGGCGCCGGTCGCCAGGGTGCGTTCACGCGCGCCCGCGAGCCGCTTCTGGTACGCGCGAAACGCCCGCAGCACCCCCTCGGCCAGGGCTCCCGCCTCGTCGCCCTCCTCCTCGGCGAGCTCCTCCACCTCGGCCGTCAGATACGGGCCCGAGGCGTCCACCGAGTGCAGCCTCACGCGCCGGGTGCCGGTGGCGAGCACCTCGAAGCTGCCGCCCGACCGCTCTCGGATCGTCGCCGCGTCCGCGATGCAGCCCACCGCGTGGAAGGAGGTGATCGGGTCGTCGCCGAAACCGGCGGCGGCACCGGCCCCCGCCTCCTTCGCCGTGGCGTCGTCCGGCATGCCGATGGAGCTGGGCGCGACCTCGTGGCCGTCGCGGATCGCGACGACGACGAACCGGCGTGCCTCGGACGGCAGTGACGACCCGGACGGCTCCGAGTCGCCGGCCGCGTCGGGGCCGTCGGGGGACGCCTTGAGAAGGTCGCGCATCATGGCGCGATAGCGCTCCTCGAAGACGTTCAACGGCAGCACGAGCCCCGGGAACAGCACCGAGTTGAGCGGGAAGAGAGGAAGCCGGACGGTGGTCACGACGGTCAAGCGTAATGGTCCGGTGCGACAGCGGACCCGTCGCGACCACGTACCCGACCGTCCACGCGGCCGCGCACCTCGCTCGAACCCGCCGCGGGACTCCCCTTCACCCGCGTCGCAGCAGCCGCGTCGCGCCCGCCGCCACCGTCGTCGCCAGGATCCAGCCGGCCAGGACGAGCAGCGCCGCGGCCCACTGCCACGGCCCCGTCATCCGCCAGCTGTGCGCCTGGTCGATGTCGATCACCGGGAGCAGCAGATCCAGTGCGTAGAGGGCCGGACTCCACCGCGGCCCCTCGCCCGGCTGCATCGGCGGGTGCGGCGCGTGCGCGAAGGCCACCGCCCCGGCCGCCCACAGCAGCGCCATCCACAGCGCGGCCCGCCCCGGCCGGTACCCGTAGGCCACCGTCACGTCCTGGAGCCGGCCCCACACCTTCCCGGTCACCGGCAGCGTCTCGCGGCGGCGCCGCTGCTTGGCGAGGAGCACCTCGCGGGCATCGGCGTCCTCGCCGCCCGCCCGCAGCACCGACGCGAGCCGCTCGTACGGCTCCGGGTTGTACTCGGGCGTCGCCGCGGCCAGCCAGTCCAGACGCCGGTTGAGCGAGAAGGACGAGAAGGAACCGGGGCCGGGGCTGACGAGGCTCTCGTACGCGAAGCCGCCGATCCGGATCTGCCCTGGGCCCGGCCAGCTCGTCGACTTGTCGACCAGAGTGACGACCCTCGCGCCGGACAGGACCACCGTGCCGCGCTCGGGGCGCTCGCACAGGAAGCGCAGCTCCGGCGTCTGGATGCGGCGCAGCGAGACCTCCTGCTCGTTGCCGAGCGTGAAACGCGCCGACCCCAGGTCGACCGCGTCCCCGATCCGCCCGTCGTCGAGCCGCAGCCCGCCCACGCACTCGAAGCGCCGCGTGCGGGTGCCGCGGGCCGGAGTGCGGCCGCTGGTGTACGCCGGGTCGCCGACCGCCGCGGGCGTCAGATACAGGGAGCGCCCGACGGTCATCTGCGGCGCGTTCAGGGCGTAGCGCCCGCGCGTGTTGCTCAGCAGGCTGCCGCGCAGGCTCAGCGAGACACCGACGTCGGCCCCGCGCAGGCTCAGCTCGCCGTGCGTCTCCAACAGCTCGGCCTGCAGGTCCTGGCCGACCGAGAGGCCGTCCCCGGCGACGGCCCGGCCGTTGCGGCCGCGGAAGGCGACGGCCTCGTTGAGCAGCAGGTCGGTGCCGATCCGCGCGTCGGTCAGCCGGACGCCGTTGTGGAAGCGGCAGCGCGGCAGATGCAGATCGCCCTCGGTGCGCAGCCGCGCGGCCTCCAGACGCGGCACCGAGCAATCCACCAGCCGCACCGTCGTGAAGTGCGTCTCCGGCAGCACCACCTCCGACTCGAAGCGGCACTGCTTCATCTCGACGTACGGCACGATCGAGCCGCCCGCCAGATCGAGCACGTCCACTATCCGGACACCCTGCAACTTGAGCGAGGGGACCCGGCCGGGCAGCGCGGGCGGCCCGTCGAGCAGCAGCCACGCCACGATCCTGGCCCGCACGCTGCGCTCAGGTCCCCACGGGTGCCCGCCGTGCGGATCGTCCCGGTCCGCGTGTCCGGTGCGCAGGTCGTAGACGCTCCCGTTGCGGAACGCCTGCCACATGCCCACTTCCGCCGCGCTCAGCCCGTCCGGCACGCCCCCGCCGTCGTCACCGTCACCGGTCAGGTAGACCACGCCTGCCGCCCTCCCCGTACGCGCCCCGTCGCCGTACGCGCCCCGTCGCCCCCGTGGGCCCCTGCCGCCCCGCGCGGGCCGTGCATGAGCGTCCTGCCCGCTGGGCGGCGCTCTGAACGCCGTCGGGCGGGGCCGTGCGGCGTGGCCGGAGACAACGACCGAAACCCGCCGTGCCGCCGATGTGTATCAGACCCTGATACGGGCCAGCGGCGGCTTCGGCGCGTCTGAGAGAATTGGACTGTGATCTCTCGAATCGATCTGCGCGGCGCCGCCCTCCCCGAGGGCCAGGCCCTGCGCTCGCTGCTGCCCCGAGCCGACTTCGACGTCTCGGCCGCCCTGGAGAAGGTGCGTCCGATCTGCGAGGACGTGCATCATCGTGGCGACGCGGCGCTGATCGAGTACGCGGAGAAATTCGACGGCGTGACCCTCGAATCGGTCCGGGTCCCCGCCGACGCCCTCGCCAAGGCCCTCGCCGACCTCGACCCCGCCGTGCGCGCCGCCCTGGAGGAGTCCATCGCGCGGGCCCGCAAGGTCCACCGCGCACAGCGCCGAACCAGCCACACCACGCAGGTCGTGCCCGGCGGCTCGGTCACCGAGAAGTGGGTGCCGGTCGAGCGTGTCGGCCTGTACGCGCCGGGCGGCCGCTCCGTCTACCCGTCGTCCGTGATCATGAACGCGGTGCCGGCGCAGGAGGCGGGCGTCGAGTCCGTCGCGCTGGCCTCGCCGCCGCAGAAGCCCGCTTTCGAGAACGATCCGGCCGGGGGCCTGCCGCACCCGACGATCCTCGCCGCCTGCGCGCTGCTCGGCATCGACGAGGTGTACGCGGTCGGCGGCGCCCAGGCTGTCGCCATGTTCGCCTACGGCACCGAGTCCTGCCCGCCCGCCAACATGGTCACCGGCCCCGGCAACATCTGGGTCGCCGCCGCCAAGCGCTACTTCACGGGCCGTATCGGCATCGACACCGAGGCGGGCCCGACCGAGATCGCGGTCCTGGCCGACGCCACCGCCGATCCGGTGCACGTCGCCTCCGACCTGATCAGCCAGGCCGAGCACGACCCGCTGGCGGCCGCCGTCCTGGTCACGGACTCCGAGGAGCTCGCGGACGCGGTCGACCGTGAGGTCGAGCCCCAGGTCGCCGCCACCAAACACGTCGACGACCGGATCATGCCCGCCCTCAAGGGGCGCCAGTCCGCCACCGTCCTGGTCGACGGCCTGGCGGAGGGCCTCAAGGTCGTCGACGCGTACGGCGCCGAGCACCTGGAGATCCAGACGGAGAACGCCGCCGAGGTCGCCCAGCGCGTGAAGAACGCGGGCGCGATCTTCGTCGGCCCCTGGGCCCCGGTCTCGCTCGGCGACTACGCGGCCGGGTCCAACCATGTGCTGCCCACGGGCGGCTGCGCCTGCCACTCCTCGGGCCTGTCGGTCCAGTCGTTCCTGCGCGGCATCCACATCGTGGACTACACGCGCGACGCCCTCGCCGAGGTCGCCCACCACGTGGTGACGCTCGCCGAGGCGGAGGACCTGCCGGCGCACGGTGCGGCCATCAAGGCCCGCTTCGACTGGAAGGTCCCGAAGAACCAGTGAACCGCCCAGCGAACCGCGCGACCCGCATCGACGACCTCCCCGTACGGGACGAGCTGCGCGGCAAGTCCGCGTACGGCGCACCGCAGCTTGACGTGCCCGTCCGCCTGAACACCAACGAGAACCCCTACCCGCTGCCCGAGCCGCTCGTCGCCCGCATCGCCGAACGCGTCGCCGAGGCCGCCCGCGACCTCAACCGCTACCCGGACCGGGACGCGGTCGAGCTGCGCACGGAACTCGCCAAGTACCTCACGCGTACGAGTGGCTACGAGGTCACCCGCGACCAGGTCTGGGCGGCCAACGGCTCCAACGAGGTGCTGCAACAGCTGCTCCAGGCGTTCGGCGGCCCCGGCCGCACGGCGCTCGGCTTCGAACCGTCGTACTCGATGCACCCGCTGCTCGCCCGCGGCACCAACACCGGCTGGACCGGCGTCCCGCGCAAGGCGGACTTCTCGCTCGACGTGCCCGCGGCGATCGAGGCGATCCGCACCCGCAGGCCGCACGTCGTCTTCATCACCAGTCCCAACAACCCCACCGGCAACGCGGTCGCGCCCGAGGACGTGCTCGCGCTGTACGAGGCGGCGGGACCGGGCACGATGGTGATCGTCGACGAGGCGTACACCGAGTTCAGCCACGGCGACTCGCTGCTGCCGCTGATCGAGGGCCGCCCGAACCTGGTGATCTCGCGGACGATGTCCAAGGCGTTCGGCGCGGCCGGTCTTCGGCTCGGTTACCTGGCGGCCGACCCGGCCGTCGTCGAGGCGGTCCAGCTGGTGCGCCTGCCGTACCACCTGTCGGCCGTCAACCAGGCCACGGCGCTGGCCGCCCTGGAGTACACCGACACGCTGCTGAGCTATGTCGAGCAGCTGAAGGCCGAACGCGACCGGATCGTCGACGAGCTGGAGGACCTCGGCTTCGAGGTGACCGCGGCCGACGCCAACTTCGTCCAGTTCGGCGTCTTCGAGGACCCGCACGCCGTCTGGCAGTTCATCCTCGACCGCGGAGTCCTCATCCGCGACAACGGCGTACCGGGACGGCTGCGGGTCTCCGTCGGTACCCCCGCGGAGAACGACGCGTTCCTGGACGCGGCCCGCGAAGTGAAGAAGGCCCAGTTGAACACTCAGGAGCGTGGCGCATGAGCCGGATCGGACGCGTGGAGCGGACGACCAAGGAGACCTCCGTCCTCGTCGAGATCGACCTCGACGGAACCGGAAAGGTCGACGTCTCGACAGGTGTCGGCTTCTACGACCACATGCTCGACCAGCTCGGCAGGCACGGCCTGTTCGACCTGTCGGTGAAGACCGAGGGCGACCTGCACATCGACTCGCACCACACCATCGAGGACACCGCCCTGGCGCTCGGCGCCGCGTTCAAGCAGGCGCTCGGTGACAAGGTCGGCATCTACCGCTTCGGCAACTGCACCGTCCCGCTGGACGAGTCGCTCGCCCAGGTCACGGTCGACCTCTCCGGCCGCCCGTACCTGGTGCACACCGAGCCGGAGAACATGGCGCCGATGATCGGCGAGTACGACACGACGATGACCCGGCACATCCTGGAGTCGTTCGTCGCGCAGGCCCAGGTCGCCCTGCACGTCCACGTCCCGTACGGGCGCAACGCCCACCACATCGTGGAGTGCCAGTTCAAGGCGCTGGCCCGCGCCCTGCGCTACGCGAGCGAGATCGACCCGCGTGCCGCCGCCGCGGGCGTCCTCCCCTCGACGAAGGGTGCCCTCTAGCATGAACGGCACCGCGACCCTGTTCATCGTCCTCGGCCTGTTCCTGCTCGGCGGCGTCATCTCGTTCGTCAAGCAGGGCATGGGCAAGAGCCTCATCGTGCTGCTCTCGATCGGCGCGGGCATGTGCCTGATCGCGGGCGTGCTCCGGCTCGACTACTGGAACTGACGACTGCCATGACCAACAAGAAAGTTGTCGTCTTCGACTACGGCTTCGGCAACGTACGCTCCGCCGAGCGCGCGCTGGCCCGGGCCGGCGCCGACGTGGAGATCACCCGCGACTACGACACGGCGATGGCCGCCGACGGGCTGCTCGTGCCCGGCGTCGGCGCCTTCGCCGCCTGCATGAAGGGCCTGAAGGAGGCGCGCGGCGACTGGATCGTCGGACGCCGCCTGTCCGGCGGACGGCCCGTCATGGGCATCTGCGTCGGCATGCAGATCCTGTTCGCGCGCGGCATCGAGCACGGCGAGGAGGCCGAGGGCCTCGACGAGTGGCCCGGCGTCGTCGAACCCCTCAAGGCCGACGTGGTCCCGCACATGGGCTGGAACACGGTGGACGCGCCGCCGGACTCCGACCTGTTCGCGGGCGTGAACACCGACGAACGCTTCTACTTCGTGCACTCCTACGCGGTCCACCACTGGGACCTGGAAGTCCACAACCCGTCCATCCGCGCGCCGAAGGTCACCTGGGCCACGCACGGCGAGCCGTTCGTGGCCGCCGTGGAGAACGGCGCGCTGTGGGCGACGCAGTTCCACCCCGAGAAGTCCGGCGACGCCGGAGCACAGCTGCTGAAGAACTGGATCGGATCCCTCTGATGAGCGCCGTGAGCAAGCTCGAACTCCTCCCCGCAGTGGACGTCCGCGACGGCCAGGCGGTCCGCCTCGTCCACGGGGAGTCCGGCACCGAGACCTCCTACGGCTCCCCGCTGGAGGCCGCCCTCGCCTGGCAGAACTCCGGCGCCGAGTGGCTGCACCTGGTCGACCTGGACGCCGCGTTCGGCACCGGCGACAACCGCGCCCTGATCGCGGAGGTCACCGGGGCCATGGACATCAAGGTGGAGCTGTCCGGCGGCATCCGCGACGACGCGTCGCTCGCGGCGGCGCTCGCCACGGGCTGCACGCGCGTGAACCTGGGTACCGCGGCGCTCGAATCGCCCGAGTGGGTCGCCAAGGTCATCGCCGAACACGGCGACAAGATCGCGGTCGGCCTCGACGTGCGCGGCACCACGCTGCGCGGCCGCGGCTGGACCCGCGACGGCGGCGACCTCTACGAGACGCTGGAGCGCCTCAACTCCGAGGGCTGCGCCCGCTACGTCGTCACGGACATCGCCAAGGACGGCACGTTGCAGGGCCCGAACCTGGAGCTGCTGAGGAACGTCTGTGCGGCGACCGACCGCCCGGTGGTGGCCTCGGGCGGCGTCTCGTCCCTCGACGACCTGAGGGCCATCGCCGACCTGGTGCCCCTGGGGGTGGAGGGCTCGATCGTCGGCAAGGCGCTGTACGCGAAGGCGTTCACGCTGGAAGAGGCGCTGGAGGCAGTCTCCCGATGACGGACGAGGTGCGGCGCGTGCGCGGCGGGGACTTCTGGGAGGAGTCCTTCGGCTGCGCGCGTGCCGTGGCGGCAGGGGACCGGGTCGTCGTAGGCGGCACGACCGCCTTCCGCGAGAACGTCCTGCACGGCGAGGGCGACCCGTACGAGCAGGCGCGTGTCGCCTTCGCGGGAGCCCTGGAGGCGATCGCGGAGTTCGGGCTCGGCCCCGAGTCCGTGATCCGCACCCGCGTCTACCTGACCCACGCGCGCGACTCCGACGAGGTCGGCCGCGCCCACCACGAGCTGTTCGGCTCGGTGCGCCCCGCGACGACACTGGTGGTCGTCACGGGCTTCGTCGACCCCCGCATCCTGGTCGAAGTAGAACTCGAAGCATTCAGAGGAACCCCGCAGCCATGACCCTCGCCGTACGAGTCATCCCCTGCCTGGACGTGGACAACGGCCGCGTCGTCAAGGGCGTCAACTTCCAGAACCTGCGCGACGCGGGCGACCCCGTCGAGATGGCGAAGGTGTACGACGCCGAAGGCGCGGACGAGCTGACGTTCCTGGACATCACCGCGTCCTCCGGCAACCGCGAGACCACGTACGACGTGGTGCGCCGCACCGCCGAACAGGTCTTCATCCCGCTGACGGTCGGCGGTGGCGTCCGCACGGCCGAGGACGTGGACAAGCTGCTGCGGGCGGGCGCGGACAAGGTCGGCGTCAACACGGCGGCGATCGCCCGCCCCGACCTGATCCGGGAGATCGCCGAGCGCTTCGGCCGCCAGGTCCTGGTCCTGTCGGTGGACGCGCGCCGCACGGAGTCCGGCTCCTTCGAGGTGACGACCCACGGCGGCCGCCGCTCGGCGGGCATCGACGCGGTGGAGTGGGCGCACCGGGCGGCGGAACTCGGCGCGGGCGAGATCCTGCTCAACTCGATGGACGCGGACGGCACGAAGGACGGCTACGACATCGAGATGATCGAGGCCGTGCGCAAGCACGTCTCGGTCCCGGTGATCGCCTCCGGCGGCGCGGGCGCACTCGCCCACTTCCCCCCGGCCGTGGCGGCGGGCGCCGACGCGGTCCTGGCGGCGTCCGTGTTCCACTTCGGGGATCTGCGGATCGGCGAGGTGAAGCAGACGCTGCGGGAGGCGGGGCATCCGGTGCGCTGACGCTTGTGCCGAGCCCCGGCCGCCGCCCTGGCACGCGGGGCGGCGGGCTACGGCTCCGGCGGGCTACAGCCCCAGCGCCTTCCCCTCGCTCAACCGCTCCACCGCCGCCTTGTCGCCGTCCAGTTCCACGTCCGCCACCGCCCGGCGGCCGTAGACGTACATGAGGAGCTCGGACGGCTCTCCGGTCACCGTGACCACCGGCGTGCCGCGGTGGGCCACCGCCGTCTGGCCGTCGGGGCGGCGCAGGACCACGCCGACCGGGGCGCCGCGGCCCATGATCCGGGCCATCCGCTCCAGGCGGGACCACAGCGCGTCGGAGAAGACCGGGTCGAGTTCGCGCGGGGTCCAGTCGGGCCGGGCGCGGCGGACGTCCTCGGTGTGGACGTAGAACTCCACCGTGTTCGCCGCCTCGTCGGCCTGCTTGAGGGCGAACGGGGAGAACCGCGGCGGGCCCGTACGGATCAGCTGGATCAGTTCCTCGTACGGCTTCCGGGCGAACTCCGCCTGCACCCGCTCCAGGCGCGCCGCGAGCTGCTTGACGAGGATCCCGCCCGCCGCGTCGGGGCGGCGCTCGCGCACCACCACGTGGGCCGCGAGGTCCCGCGTCGTCCAGCCCTCGCACAGGGTGGGGGCGTCCGGGCCCGAGGCCTCCAACAGATCGGCCAGCAGAAGACGTTCACGCTTGGCATGGGTCGACATGCCGCAAGCCTACGACCGGGCGGGCCGTCCGCACAGTGGACGGCGGCCGGGCGCGCCGCGCCGGCGCGGCACAATGGACGCCATGAGCAACACCCCCGAGTCCAGCGACCTCGACCCCGCCGTGGCAGCCCGCCTCAAGCGCACCGCGGACGGCCTGGTCCCCGCCATCGCCCAGCAGTACGACACCGGCGAGGTGCTCATGCTCGGCTGGATGGACGACGAGGCGCTGCACCGGACACTCACCACCGGCCGCTGTACGTACTGGTCGCGCAGCCGGCGGGAGTACTGGGTGAAGGGGGACACCTCCGGGCACGTCCAGTACGTGAAGTCGGTCGCGCTCGACTGCGACGGCGACACCCTCCTCGTCAAGGTCGACCAGGTCGGCCCCGCCTGTCACACCGGCACCCGCACCTGCTTCGACGCCCGCGAGCTGCCGGTCACCGGGGCTCGCCCCGATCCCGCCGCCTGACCCCATAGGCTCTGCACCCATGGACCTCGAGACCTTCCGCAAGCTGGCGGCCGACCGCCGAGTGATCCCCGTCAGCCGCAGGCTCCTCGCGGACGGCGACACCCCCGTCGGCCTGTACCGCAAGCTCGCCGCCGAGCGGCCCGGCACCTTCCTGCTCGAGTCCGCCGAGAACGGCCGGTCCTGGTCCCGGTACTCGTTCGTGGGCGTCCGCTCCGCCGGGACCCTCACCGAGCGCGACGGGCAGGCGCACTGGCTGGGCACCGCGCCGGTCGGCGTGCCCGTCGACGGCGACCCGCTGGCCGCGCTGCGCGCCACCGTCGAGGCGCTGCACACCCCGCACCACGAGGGGCTGCCGCCCTTCACCGGCGGCATGGTCGGTTATCTCGGCTACGACATCGTGCGCCGCCTGGAGAAGATCGGCCCCGGCGAACGCGACGATCTGAAGCTGCCCGAGCTGACCATGCTGCTCACCAGCGACCTCGCCGTGCTCGACCACTGGGACGGGTCCGTCCTGCTCATCGCCAACGCGATCAACCACAACGACCTCGACACCGGCGTCGACGAGGCCCACGCCGACGCCGTCGCCCGGCTCGACGCGATGGAGGCCGACCTCGCGAAGCCGGTCGAGTACGACCCGGTCGCGCTGCCGCCGTCCGAGCTGCCCGAGTTCGACGCCCTGTGGGGCGGCGAGCGGTTCCAGGGCGCCGTCGAGGACATCAAGGAGCGGATCAGGGCGGGGGAGGCATTCCAGGTCGTGCCCTCGCAGCGGTTCGAAACCCGGTGCCGTGCCAGTGCGCTGGACGTGTACCGGGTGCTGCGGGCCACCAACCCGTCGCCGTACATGTACCTGTTCCGCTTCCCGTGCGGGGACGGCGAGGCGTTCGACGTCGTCGGGTCGTCGCCGGAGGCACTGGTCAAGGTGGAGGACGGGCGGGCCATGGTGCACCCGATCGCGGGCACCCGGCCGCGCGGCGGCACCCCGCAGGAGGACCAGGAGCTCGCCGACGAGCTGCTCGCCGACCCCAAGGAGCGGGCCGAGCACCTGATGCTCGTCGACCTCGGCCGCAACGACCTGGGGCGGGTCTGCGAACCCGGTTCCGTCGAGGTCGTCGACTTCATGTCGGTCGAGAAGTACTCGCACGTCATGCACATCGTCTCGACGGTGACGGGTCGGGTCGCCGCGGGCCGCACCGCCTTCGACGTGCTCACCGCCTGCTTCCCGGCCGGCACCCTCTCCGGCGCGCCCAAGCCGCGCGCGATGCAGATCATCGACGAGCTCGAACCGTCCCGCCGGGGCCTGTACGGCGGCTGCGTGGGCTACCTGGACTTCGCGGGCGACTCCGACACCGCCATCGCCATCCGTACCGCGCTGTTGCGCGGCGGCACGGCATACGTGCAGGCCGGAGCCGGCGTGGTCGCCGACTCCGACCCGGTCGCGGAGGACACCGAGTGCCGCAACAAGGCGGCCGCCGTCCTGCGCGCGGTGCACACGGCCAACCGGCTCACGCCGAAGGCCCGTTCATAGCGTCACGCGAGGTGTGTCAGCCCGTGAAGGCCGCGGTCCCGTTCGGCACACCCAGGCCGGACGGGCCGTCGTAGCCGCTGCCCGCGGTGCACAGGTACGAGCCGCCGCAGCTGCCGTTGGAGCCGCTGGTCACGTCGTACAGCGAGGACGTGTGCGCGTACGGGAAGGACGCCGGGTACGAGCCCGAGGACGGCGAACCGGCGAGCGCGTACACCGCCGCGATCAGCGGCGAGGAGGCGCTGGTGCCGCCGAAGACCATCCAGCCGGTGGCCTGACGGTAGGTGTCGTAGACCGCGACGCCGGTGTTCGGGTCGGCGACCGCGGAGACGTCGGCGACGGTGCGGTTGGAGCAGCCGCTGTCCGTCTGCCAGCTGGGCTTGGCGTCGTCGGCCGAGCAGCCGGAGCCCGCGCCGCTCCACACGCTGTCGGTCCAGCCGCGGGAGTTCGAGGACGACTTCAGGGACGTGCCGCCCACCGCCGTCACGTACTTCGAGGCGGCCGGGTACTCGACGCCGTAGCCGTTGTCGCCGGAGGAGACGGTGATGGCGACGCCCGGGTGGTTGAAGTAGGTCTGGTCGTACGACGAGTCGCTGGAGGACTCACCGCCGCCGTAACTGTTGGAGACGAACTTCGCGCCCTTGCTCACGGCGGTGTTGACCGCCGTGCCCAGGTTCGTCATCGACGCCGTCTTCGCCTCGACGAGCATGATGTGGCAGTTCGGGCACGCCGCGCTCACCATGTCGAGGTCGAGCGAGATCTCCTCGGCCCAGCCGGAGTCGCCGCGCGGGTAGTGGGTGCCGCCGTTCTGGTCGTACTTCGAGAAGCAGCCGTTGGCCGTGGTGCAGGCGGGCAGCCCGTACTGCGAGCGGTAAGTCGCCAGGTCGGCCTCGGCGTTCGGGTCGTCGTAGGCGTCCACGATCGCCACCGTCTGGCCCGAACCGCCGGTCGCGGAGGGCAGGTTGTACGCGGCCTGGAGGGACGCCGGGCCGTACCCGGAGGGCGCCGCGGCCGCCGTCAGGTCGCTCTCGGCGTGCGCCGACTTCGGCGTGCCCGCGGTGACTTGGAGGGCGCCGCACGCCATGACGTCCTTCTTGGTCGGCGTCGCGCACGCGTGGGCGGTGGTGACTCCGTGCGCCGTCGACAACGTAGCGGGCGCTGCCTGGCTGCCGGGCGCGGTGAACGCCAGGGCTGCCGCGGCCATCGTGGCCATGGCGGACAGGGAGAGTGCTCTTCGCAACGTACTTCCTCCGTGAGGTGGGTGAACCTGGAGTGATGTGCGGGTCCCGCTGTACGGCCCGGGGCACGGGGTGCGCGTCCCGGGCGGGCCGAACGTATGTGTGTCGAGAGCACGTCAATAGAGGGATCAATGAATCCGTGCTTCCGCTTTGCCTGAAAGGGCGTTCGATGACCTGTTCCTGACAACAAGATGAACGAAGCCTTGCGCACGCATGGTTGACCGGTGCCGCACCCGGTCTCCGTGCCCATCCGCCCCGCCCGCGCCGCCCCGACGACGTGACGTGGCGCACTCCTGCCGCCCCCGCGTCACATACGTCCGCACAAAGGGGTGATAGTGGAGTACGTGACTGCCGTACCGCACCCCCGTACCGAAGCCGAGCCCGCCGCGTCACCGCGAGGCGGCCGACGCAGCCTCGCCGCAGCCCTGCTCCTCGGAGCGGCGGGCGCCGCGGTCGCGCTGCTCGCCTCGCGCGAGGAGTGGTGCTCCGGTGTCGCCTCCGTCGCCGGCGGCACGCTGCCGCTGACCGTCAAGGGCAGCGACGTCACGGGCGTCCCCGCTGCCCTGGCCATAGTCGGCCTCGCCGCCCTCGTCGCGGTCTTCGCCGTGCGCCGCGCCGGACGCGTCCTGGTCGCCGCGCTGCTCGCGCTCAGCGGGGCGGGCGCCGTCGCCGCGGCCGTCCTCGGCGCCGACGACAGCTCCGCCCTCGACGCGAAGGCCGCCCAGGCGTCCGGCAACACCGCGGCCACCATCGACGCGCTCAGCCACACCGCCTGGCCGTACGTCGCGGCGGCCGGCGGCCTGCTCATCCTGGCCGCCGGGATCCTCGCCGTGATCTACGGCGCGGCCTGGCCCTCCATGGGCGGCCGCTACGAGCGCTCCGGCGCACCCCGCGCGCGCCGGGCCAAGCCCGTCGACCCCGACCGCCCCGAGGATCTGTGGAAGGCTCTCGACCGCGGCGAGGACCCGACCGGCGCCTGACGACCCCCCCTTGCGGCGTTTGCGCGCGCGTACGGGACAATGGGCAGGCACACACGAACGCTGTACGCCGCCTCGCGCCGCGCGACGGACCGAGCGCGTACGCACAGGCCATAAGCAATGAGGAGCAAGCCATGGCGGACACCAGCCACGGACACACCCCGGCCGCCTGGACCGGCGTCATCATCGCCTTCATCGGTTTCTGCGTCGCCGGTGCCTTCATGGTGATGGGCAACGCGGCCGGCTTCTGGGTCGGCATGGGCCTGCTCGCGGTCGCCGCGGTCGTCGGCGGCGTGATGAGCGCGGCCGGCCTCGGCAAGCCCAAGGGTGCCCCGGCGCAGCCCTCCGCCACGGCCGCGCCGCAGACCGCGGCCTCGGAGGCCTGAGCGGGACGCACTCCCGTACGTGAAAGGGGTGGGGCGGCGACCAGGTGTTCGCCGCCCCACCCCTTTGCGCCGCTCCGGGCGCGCCCGAGCCGGCCCCGGCACAGAATGCACGGGTGACCGCCCACCCGCGGCCCCGGCCCGCCGACACGCCCGGACCGACCGCCGCCCACAGATTCGCTCTTCCGGCGGGACTGCTCGCCGCCGTCGCCGCGGCCTTCGCCTACGTCGGCGTCGTCGATCCCGGCGAGCCCGGGCACTACCCCGCCGACCCGCTGCTGCGACTCACCGGTCTCTACTGCCCCGGCTGCGGCGGCCTGCGCGGCGCGCACGCCCTGGTCCACGGCGACCTGGTCGCCTCCCTGCACGACAACGCCCTGGCCGTCGCCGGATACGCGCTGGTCGCCGTGCTGTGGACGGTGTGGGTGGTGCGGGCGGCGCGGGGGCGGCCGTTCGGGCTGCGCCTCGGCCGCGCCCACCTGTGGACGCTGGCCGCCGTCGTCCTCGCCTTCACGGTTGTCCGGAACCTGCCGTTCGGCGGCTTCCTGCACCCTTGATCCCCATGGATCTGTCCAGGTGGTGAGCGGGGCGTCAACC
This sequence comes from Streptomyces beihaiensis, assembly GCF_026274175.1. Lineage (GTDB taxonomy): Bacteria > Actinomycetota > Actinomycetes > Streptomycetales > Streptomycetaceae > Streptomyces > Streptomyces beihaiensis. The sequence continues at coordinate 16,376 of NZ_JAPHNL010000311.1, read as the reverse complement.
GGATGCGGGGGCTTCGCCCTCCTGCGGATACCATCGACATGACCGTAAGGACCGCCCAGGAAAGGGGGCCGCTCGCGTGAGTGTGCTCGACGAGATCATCGACGGAGTCCGCGCCGACCTTGCCGAGCGGCAGGCGCGCGTCAGCCTCGACGAGCTCAAGGAGCGCGCGGCGAAGGCCCCGGCCGCCAAGGACGGCATCGCCGCCCTGCGCGGAGACGGTGTCAAGGTCATCTGCGAGGTCAAGCGTTCCAGCCCCTCCAAGGGCGCCCTCGCCGCGATCGCCGACCCCGCCGCCCTCGCCGCCGACTACGAGGCGGGCGGCGCCGCCGTGATCTCCGTCCTCACCGAGCAGCGCCGCTTCGGTGGATCGCTCGCCGATCTGGAGGCGGTCCGCGCCAAGGTCGACGTCCCGATCCTGCGCAAGGACTTCATCGTCACGTCGTACCAGCTGTGGGAGGCGCGCGCGTACGGCGCCGACCTCGCCCTGCTGATCGTGGCGGCCCTGGAGCAGCCCGCCCTGGAGTCCCTCATCGAGCGCGCCGAGTCCATCGGCCTCACCCCGCTCGTGGAGGCGCACGACGAGGACGAGGTCGACCGCGCCGTCGACGCCGGGGCCAAGGTCATCGGTATCAACACCCGCAACCTCAAGGACCTCACCGTCGACCGCGGCACCTTCGAGCGCGTCGCCCCCGACATCCCGGCGGGCATCGTGAAGGTCGCCGAGTCGGGCGTGCGCGGCCCGCACGACCTGATCGCGTACGCCAACGCGGGTGCGGACGCCGTCCTCGTGGGCGAGTCCCTGGTGACGGGCCGCGACCCCAGGGCGGCCGTCGCCGACCTCGTCGCGGCGGGCGCCCACCCGGCCCTGCGCCACGGAAGGGCCTGACCCCGTCATGCCCGTCGCCGCCCGCCACCGCCCTCAGACCAGGCGCTGCGCGCCGCCCCCCTGGCATCGCGGCTGCCGGGCCCCGGCGCGCCGCGTCCTGGGCAGGCGGGTCCGCTACCACATCGGCGCGGAACCGGGCCAGGTGAAGGGCATGCGATGGCGGTGCGCCCCGTAAGGGGCGCGGGACTCTGCTCGATATGCGGCTCCGCCGCGCGGGCGCGACCAACCACCGACGGCCCGAGACAGAGCGACCACCCCGAGCCCCCACGGCGATCAGTCACCACACCACAGACTCACCGTGAGGTACACGCATGTCCAGCGACTTCTTCATCCCCGATCCGGAAGGGCGGACCCCGAACCCCGAAGGCTACTTCGGCCCGTTCGGCGGAAAGTTCATCCCGGAAGCCCTCGTCGCCGCGGTCGACGAGGTGGCGGTCGAGTACGAGAAGGCCAAGCACGACCCGGCCTTCGCCCGCGAGCTCGACGACCTCCTGGTCCACTACACCGGCCGCCCCTCCGCCCTCACCGAGGTGCCCCGGTTCGCCGAACACGCCGCGGGCGCCCGCGTCTTCCTCAAGCGGGAGGACCTGAACCACACCGGCTCGCACAAGATCAACAACGTGCTCGGCCAGGCCCTGCTCACCAGGCGCATGGGCAAGACCCGCGTCATCGCCGAGACCGGCGCGGGCCAGCACGGCGTCGCCACCGCCACCGCGTGCGCGCTCTTCGGCCTCGACTGCACCATCTACATGGGCGAGATCGACACGCGGCGCCAGGCCCTGAACGTGGCCCGGATGCGCATGCTCGGCGCCGAGGTCGTCGCCGTGAAGTCCGGCAGCCGCACCCTCAAGGACGCCATCAACGAGGCGTTCCGCGACTGGGTCGCCAACGTCGACCACACGCACTACCTGTTCGGCACGGTCGCCGGACCCCACCCGTTCCCCGCGATGGTCCGCGACTTCCACCGGGTCATCGGCGTCGAGGCCCGCCGCCAGATCCTGGAGCGCGCCGGGCGGCTGCCGGACGCCGCGGTCGCCTGCGTCGGCGGCGGCTCCAACGCCATCGGCCTGTTCCACGCGTTCATCCCGGACGCCGGGGTCCGCCTGGTCGGCTGCGAACCGGCCGGGCACGGCGTGGAGACCGGGGAGCACGCGGCGACCCTGACGGCCGGCGAACCGGGCATCCTGCACGGCTCGCGCTCCTACGTCCTCCAGGACGACGAGGGCCAGATCACCGAGCCGTACTCGATCTCGGCAGGACTCGACTACCCGGGCATCGGCCCCGAGCACGCCTACCTCAAGGACAGCGGCCGCGGCGAGTACCGCGCCGTCACCGACGACGCGGCGATGCAGGCGCTGCGCCTGCTCTCGCGCACCGAGGGCATCATCCCGGCCATCGAGTCCGCGCACGCCCTCGCGGGCGCCATCGAGGTCGGCAAGGAGCTCGGCAAGGACGGGCTGATCGTCGTCAACCTCTCCGGGCGCGGCGACAAGGACATGGACACGGCGGCCCGCTACTTCGGCCTGTACGACACCGGTACCGACGGCGAGGTCGCCGCGGACGCGGCCGACACCGCAGAGATCGAGGGGGACGCCAAGTGAGCGGCACCATCCACCTGCTGGAGCGCACCCTCGCGGAGGCGAAGGCCGAGGGTCGCGCCGCCCTCATCGCCTACCTGCCCGCCGGTTTCCCGACCGTCGACGGCGGTATCGAGGCGGTCAAGGCGGCCTTCGACGGCGGCGCCGACGTCGTCGAGGTCGGCCTGCCGCACAGCGACCCCGTCCTGGACGGTCCGGTCATCCAGACCGCCGACGACATCGCGCTGCGTGGCGGCGTACGGATCAAGGACGTCATGCGCACGGTGCGCGAGGCGTACGAGGCCACCGGGAAGCCGGTGCTCGTCATGACGTACTGGAACCCCGTCGACCGCTACGGCGTCGAGCGGTTCACCGCCGAACTGGCCGAGGCGGGCGGCGCGGGCTGCATCCTGCCCGACCTGCCGGTGCAGGAGTCGGCGACGTGGCGCGAGCACGCCGCCAAGCACGACCTGGCGACGGTCTTCGTCGTGGCGCCCAGCAGCAAGGACGAGCGCCTGACCACGATCACGGCGGCAGGCTCCGGTTTCGTCTACGCGGCGTCCCTCATGGGTGTCACCGGCACCCGCGAGTCCGTCGGCCACCAGGCCGAGGACCTCGTGCGCCGCACCAGGGCCACCACCGACCTGCCGGTCTGCGTGGGCCTCGGCGTCTCCGACGCCCGGCAGGCCAAGGAGGTCGCCTCCTTCGCCGACGGCGTCATCGTCGGCTCCGCGTTCGTGAAGCGGATGCTCGATGCCGGTGGCACCGACGGCCCTGCCGGCCCTGCCGGCCCTGCCGACCCGTCGGCCGGCGCCGCCGCCGTCCGCGCCCTCGCGGCGGAGCTCGCCGCGGGTGTACGAGGCGACGTCTAGTGCCGCATCAGGCAACGTTCGCCCCGTCTTGAGTTGCCCCGTGCGCCTTGCGGTGGGGTGGGCGAGCTGGAAGGCTCCCATTCATGCCGATCTTGGTCAGGGCTGCAGAGCGGGAGGACGTGCCCGCGCTTGTTCGCCTGCGTCTCGCGAATGCTGAAAGGCATGTCCAACTCGATCCGGCCATCTACCGCGTGCCCGACGTCGAGGCCGTGCGCAGGCATTTCGAGGAGGTGCTTGCGGCCGAGCCCAAAGTGCTGATCTTGGTTGCCGAGGTGGTGGGCGAGGTAGTGGGCATGGTGGAAGTAGTCCTGCTGACGGATCCCCCGGACCATCAGATCCTGGCTCCCCGCCGCGCGGCCGAGATCCACACCGTCGTCTTGGACGGGCATCGCGGCGAGGGCGTCGGGGCGGCCTTGCTGATGGCGGCGGAGAAGGCCGCCGCGGAGCGCGGTGTCTTGATCATCTATGCCGGCATCTTCGCGCCGAACAAGGAAGCCGTTCGCTTCTACTCTTCGGCTGGCTTCGGGCCGCGCGGGACCTTGCTGAGCAAAGAGCAAGACCCGCCCTCGGCAGGCTGATACGTCTCCGTCCGGAGAGCGGGTGGCCGGCTGCTATGCGATGTTCGCCCGAGCCACGACCTTGCGGAGTCGTTCGTCAGCGGCGTGCTTGTTCCGCCAGATCATGTAGCGGCGGATCATGCTGCCCTGATCCTTGTGGGTGGCGTGGTCGGTGCCGTCGAGGGTGAAGTAGCGCAGGGCGGTGAACTGGGCCTCGATGCGGTTGAGCCAGGAGCTGTTGGTCGGGGTGTAGGCGATCTCGACGTTGTTCGCGGCTGCCCAGGTGCCGACCCGGTGACACTTCTTCGTGGTCAGGTGCGGGGAGAAGTTGTCGCAGACGATCGCGATGCGGGTCTCGGGCGGGTAGAGGCTGCGCAGGTAGCGGCAGAACTCCAGGAACTGTGTCCGCCTCTTTACCGGCTTGATGTGGCCGTAGAGCTTGTCTTTGGTCAGGTCCAGGGCTGCGAACAGGTGCCGTACTCCGCCGTAGCGGTTGTAGGTGGCCCGGCGCCTGCGGCGGGGGGCGCGGTCGGGGTCCTTGTGCTTGCCGCCGCGCTCGGCCCACTGCCGACCGGGGTGGGGCATCAGGTTGAGCGGGCCGAACTCGTCCACACAGAAGACCACTTCGGGCTCGTCGTCCTCGGGTATCACCTCACCGTCGGCGATCGCATAGAGGTGCTCGACCCGGGCCTTCTTGGCCGCGTAGTCGGGGTCGCGGGAGGTTTTCCAGGTCTTTATGCGTTGAAAGGAGACGCCTTCCTCTCGGAGCAGGATGCGCAGGCCCTCGTGGCTGATGTCGTCGACCACCCCCTCGGCGACCAGGAAGTCCGCCAGCTTGGTCAGGCTCCAGGTGGAAAACGGCAGGTCGTGCTCAGTGGGCTTGGACTTGGCGATCTTCTTGATCTCGCGCCGCTCGGGCAGAGTGAAGGTCTTCGGCCGGCCGCCCTTGTACTTGGGATAGAGGGAGTCGAAGCCGTCGGTGTTGAAGTTGTGAATCACATCGCGGACCCGGTCATCGCTCGTGAACGACACCTCGGCGATTTTCGCCACCGGCATGCCCTGCGCGGACAACAGGACCATCTGGGCCCGCCGCCAGGTCACCACCGATCCGGTGCCCCTGCGAATGATTCGCAGAAGCCGCCTGCCTTCGTCATCGTCGATCTCACGGACACGTACTCGTTCTGCCACCCGCACAGCCTGACGGCAACACGCCGAACGGAACGGAACCCGAGCGGCGCGTCACATCACAACAGGGCAAACGTTGCCTGATGCGGCACTAGCACGAGATCACCCGTACGGGTGGAAGTCGGACGGGGGAGGCACGCCGGTGGCTCCCCCGTTCGTTGGCGCGGTTGTGAGCGAGAAGAACCGAGAGGGAAAGCGCACGGCCCGCGAGCGGCTGGCCGTAGAGCGCGAGAAGCAGAAGGCCGCGGAGAAGCGGCGTCGTACGTTGATCGTGGCGGCGGCCGTCGTGTGCGTGCTCGGCCTGGCCGCCGTGATCGGCGTACTCGCCGCGAATTCGGGCGGCTCCAAGAGCTCCAGCGACGCCTCGGGCCCCGTGGTGGCGCCCAGCGGAGCCACCGGGCAGGGCGACACGGCGATCCCGGTGGGCAAGGACAGCGCCAAGTCGAAGCTCGTCGTCTGGGAGGACTTCCGCTGCCCCGCGTGCAAGGCATTCGAGGACGCGTACCGCTCGACGATCCACGAGCTGACCGGCGCGGGCCAGCTGAAGGTCGAGTACCACTCGGTCCGGCTCATCGACGGCAATCTGCGCGGCAGCGGCTCCCTGCACGCGGGCAACGCGGCGGCGTGCGCGCAGGACGCGGGCAAGTTCACCGCGTACCACGACGTGCTGTACGAGAACCAGCCCGAGGAGACCGATGACGCGTACGCGAACAACGCGAAGCTGATCGAGCTGGCCCGCAAGGTCCCCGGGCTCGTCACCGACTCCTTCAAGGCGTGCGTCGACAACGGCACGCACGACGGCTGGGTCGACAAGTCCCACGCCGCCTTCCAGAAGGCGGGCTACAGCTCCACGCCGACGGTGCTGCTCGACGGCAAGAACCTCATGCAGGACACCACCATGACCCCGGCCAAGCTGAAGAAGACCGTCGAGGACGCCAACAAGTGACCTCGACGGCAGGCGGCGGACGGGTGGACCCTTAAGTTGTGACGCAGCCGTAGCCGGGCTGCCCGACGCAGGCGCGGCCCGGCACGGTAGCGTCGACCTTGCCATGGAACTTGCCTACATCCCCAGCCCCTCGCGCGGAGTGGTCTACCTCGGACCCATTCCGCTGCGCGGCTACGCGTTCTGCATCATCATCGGCGTCTTCGTGGCCGTGTGGCTCGGCAACAAGCGCTGGATCGCCCGCGGCGGACGGGCCGGCACGGTGGCCGACATCGCGGTCTGGGCCGTGCCGTTCGGCCTGGTCGGCGGCCGTCTGTACCACGTGATCACGGACTACGAGCTGTACTTCGTCCAGGGCCGTGACTGGGTCAACGCCTTCAAGGTCTGGGACGGCGGCCTCGGCATCTGGGGCGCCATCGCGCTCGGCGCGGTCGGCGCGTGGATCGGCTGCCGCAGGCGCGGCATCGCGCTTCCGGCGTACGCCGACGCGATCGCGCCCGGCATCGCCCTCGCGCAGGCCTGCGGCCGCTGGGGCAACTGGTTCAACCAGGAGCTGTACGGCGGTCCCACCCATCTGCCCTGGGCGCTGAAGATCACCTCGGACACGAACGGCCGGGTGCCGGGCCTGTACCACCCGACGTTCCTGTACGAGTCGCTGTGGTGCGTCGGTGTCGCGTTCCTGGTGATCTGGGCGGACCGCAAGTTCCGGCTCGGGCACGGGCGGGCCTTCGCGCTGTACGTGGCCGCGTACTGCGTGGGCCGAGCCTGGATCGAGCACATGCGGGTCGACTACGCCCACCACATCCTGGGCCTTCGGCTCAACGACTGGACGGCGCTGATCGTCTTCCTGCTCGCCGTGCTGTACATCGTCCTGTCGGCGCGGATGCGTCCGGGCCGCGAGGAGACCGTCGAGCCGGGTGCGGCCGAGGAGAGCGAGGACGGCGCCGCCGCCGAAGACGCGACGGGTCGCGAGGACGCGGGCACGGCGGAGGCCGAGGCCGCGGGCGTGGACACCGCCGACGAGGCCGAAGACTCCACCGGCAGCGGGAAGAAGACCGTCGACGCCAAGAGCGGCTCGCCGACCGAACGGACCTGAGGCCCGGCCGCCGGGCCCGGCGGCCCCGCACGACGCCACGAGGGCGCCGAACCACACGGTTCGGCGCCCTCGCCATGCCGGTGTGACCTACCTCACGCGCGGCGCGCGGGTCTCTTCGGGAAGATCCAGGTCAGCGCCCGCCCACAGTGTTGCGCAGGGCGCAAAACCGCAGGTTAGTACGGCCTTCCTTGCTAGCGGAGGCCGATTTTCGTGCGTACTTTCGGTTCCCGTAAGCGACACAGGGGAGCGGGGTTCACCACCATGGCCATCATCGACACCGAGGCGACGCTGCACGACGCGCACCGGGACAACCACACCCACCGCGACGTCAACGGCGGCTGGCTGCGCCCTGCGGTGTTCGGCGCCATGGACGGTCTCGTCTCGAACTTCGCGCTGATGGCCGGTGTCGCGGGCGGCGCCGTCTCGCAGCAGACGATCATCATCACCGGCCTCTCGGGCCTGGCGGCCGGAGCCTTCTCCATGGCCGCCGGCGAGTACACCTCCGTCGCCTCCCAGCGCGAGCTGGTCGAGGCCGAGCTCGACGTCGAGCGCCGCGAGCTGCGCAAGCACCCCGCCGACGAGGAGCGGGAGCTCGCCGAGCTGTACGTCTCCCGGGGTGTCGACGCCGACCTCGCCCGCGAGGTGGCCCGGCAGCTCTCCCGCGACCCCGAGCAGGCCCTGGAGATCCACGCCCGCGAGGAACTGGGCATCGACCCGTACGACCTGCCCTCGCCGACGGTCGCCGCGGTCTCCTCTTTCGGGTCGTTCGCGCTGGGCGCCCTGATCCCCGTACTGCCGTATCTGCTGGGGGCGAGCGCGCTGTGGCCCGCCGTGCTGCTCGCACTGCTGGGGCTTTTCGCCTGCGGCGCGGTCGTCGCCAAGGTGACGGCGCGTACATGGTGGTTCAGCGGGCTGCGACAGTTGGCGCTCGGCGGAGCCGCCGCCGGTGTGACGTATCTCCTGGGCACTCTCTTCGGAACCGCAATAGGTTGACGGCCCCCCGCCGCCACCGGAAGATGGCAGCACACGAAGATGGCTATACAGGGCCTTGCATAAGTAGTTGTTACTGGACGGTTTCAGCTGCTTGACCACGGGGCATGAGCCGTAAGCGCTGTGAGCAACGAAGCCCCGGTGCGCCAGGTCTCCGGTCATCGATCTGCCCGCAAGACCTCCTCCCGCCGCCACCCGCGGCGTCCGCATGTTGGAACGAGCTTTCCACTTCTCGGGAAACAGTCCATCGTGTAACCTGCTCGAAATTTTGCATCAGCACGCACTTCTCCGTGCCCAGCAGTACCTCGCAGAGGGCCAATGTCGTCCCTCGGCAGTCACGAATGCCACGACGACGACGGGAGAGCCGATGCGTACGCCGCGCCAGCCGTCCCAGCACTCCAACAGCGCCCAGGGATGGGCGCTGCCGGATGCTCGCCCTGCCGCCCAGGGCATGTACGACCCGCGCAACGAGCACGACGCCTGCGGCGTCGGCTTCGTGGCCACCCTCACCGGCGAGGCGAGCCACACGCTGGTCGAGCAGGCGCTCACCGTTCTGCGCAACCTGGAACACCGCGGTGCCACCGGCTCCGAGCCGGACTCCGGCGACGGCGCGGGCATCCTGTCCCAGGTTCCGGACGCCTTCCTGCGCGAGGCGGTCGACTTCGACCTGCCCGGGGCCGGAGCGTACGCCGTCGGTATCGCCTTCCTGCCCGATCGGGGCGCGGGGGACACCGAGAACGCCGTCTCGCAGATCGAGACGATCGCCGCCGAGGAGGGCCTGACCGTCCTCGGCTGGCGCGAGGTCCCCGTCGCGCCCCAGCTGCTCGGCGCCACCGCCCGCTCGACGATGCCCGCCTTCCGGCAGCTCTTCGTCGCGGACCGCGCCCCCAGCTCCGCCGAGGGCATCGCCCTGGACCGCAAGGCGTTCGTGCTGCGCAAGCGCGCCGAGCGCGAGGCCGGGGTGTACTTCCCGTCCCTGTCGGCCCGCACCATCGTCTACAAGGGCATGCTGACCACCGGCCAGCTCGAGCCCTTCTTCCCGGACCTGTCCGACCGCCGCTTCGCCTCGGCGATCGCTCTCGTCCACTCGCGCTTCTCCACCAACACGTTCCCGTCGTGGCCGCTGGCGCACCCGTACCGGTTCGTCGCCCACAACGGTGAGATCAACACCGTCAAGGGCAACCGCAACTGGATGCGCGCCCGCGAGTCGCAGCTCGCCTCCGACCTGTTCGGCAGCGACGAGAACCTCGCGCGGATCTTCCCGATCTGCACCCCCGACGCCTCCGACTCCGCCTCCTTCGACGAGGTCCTTGAGCTGCTGCACCTCGGCGGCCGTTCGCTGCCGCACAGCGTCCTGATGATGATCCCGGAGGCATGGGAGAACCACGCCTCCATGGACCAGGACCGGCGCGCCTTCTACCAGTTCCACTCCACGCTGATGGAGCCCTGGGACGGCCCGGCCTGCGTCACCTTCACCGACGGCACCCAGGTCGGCGCGGTCCTCGACCGCAACGGTCTGCGCCCCGGCCGCTACTGGGTCACCGACGACGGCCTCGTCGTCCTCGGCTCCGAGGTCGGTGTCCTCGACATCGACCCGGCCAAGGTCGTCCGCAAGGGCCGCCTGCAGCCCGGCCGCATGTTCCTCGTCGACACCGCCGAGCACCGCATCATCGAGGACGACGAGATCAAGGCGTCCCTCGCCGCCGAGCAGCCGTACGCGGAGTGGCTGGAGGCGGGCGAGATCGAGCTCTCCGACCTGCCCGAGCGCGAGCACATCGTGCACACGCACGCCTCCGTCACCCGCCGCCAGCAGACCTTCGGCTACACCGAGGAAGAGCTGCGCGTCATCCTCGCGCCGATGGCCAAGGCCGCCGCCGAGCCGATCGGCTCCATGGGCACGGACACCCCGATCGCGGCGCTGTCCGAGCGCCCCCGGCTGCTCTTCGACTACTTCACCCAGCTGTTCGCGCAGGTCACCAACCCGCCGCTGGACGCGATCCGCGAGGAACTCGTCACCTCGCTGCGCTCCTCGCTCGGCCCCCAGGGCAACCTGCTGGAGCCCACGGCGGCCTCCTGCCGCAGCGTCACCCTGCCGTTCCCGGTGATCGACAACGACGAGCTGGCCAAGCTCATCCACATCAACGCCGACGGCGACATGCCCGGAATGAAGGCCGCGACCCTGTCCGGCCTGTACCGGGTCTCCGGCGGCGGCGACGCCCTCGCCGCCCGTATCGAGGAGATCTGCACGGAGGCCGACGCCGCCATCGAGGCCGGTGCCCGCCTGATCGTCCTCTCCGACCGGCACTCGGACGCCGAGCACGCGCCGATCCCGTCGCTGCTGCTCACCTCGGCCGTCCACCACCACCTCATCCGTACGAAGCAGCGCACCCAGGTGGGGCTGCTCGTCGAGGCCGGTGACGTGCGCGAGGTCCACCACGTGGCGCTGCTCATCGGCTTCGGCGCCGCGGCCGTCAACCCGTACCTCGCCATGGAGTCGGTCGAGGACCTGGTCCGCGCCGGCACGTTCCTGACGGCCGACGAGGACGGCGGGGCCGAGCAGGCCATCCGCAACCTGATCTACGCCCTCGGCAAGGGCGTGCTGAAGGTCATGTCCAAGATGGGCATCTCGACCGTCGCCTCCTACCGCGGCGCCCAGGTCTTCGAGGCCGTCGGCCTCGACCAGGCGTTCGTCGACAAGTACTTCAACGGCACCACCACCAAGATCGGCGGCGCCGGTCTCGACGTCATCGCCGGTGAGGTCGCCGCCCGCCATGCCAAGGCGTACCCGGCCAGCGGTATCGCGCCCGCGCACCGCGCGCTCGACATCGGCGGCGAGTACCAGTGGCGCCGCGAGGGCGAGCCGCACCTGTTCGACCCGGAGACGGTCTTCCGCCTCCAGCACGCCACGCGCTCGCGCCGCTACGACATCTTCAAGAAGTACACGGACCGCGTGAACGAGCAGTCCGAGCGGCTCATGACGCTGCGCGGCCTGTTCGGCTTCAAGGCCGGCGACCGAGAGCCCATCTCGATCGACGAGGTCGAGCCGGTCAGCGAGATCGTCAAGCGGTTCTCGACCGGTGCCATGTCGTACGGCTCCATCTCGCGCGAGGCCCACGAGACCCTCGCCATCGCCATGAACCAGCTGGGCGGCAAGTCCAACACCGGTGAGGGCGGCGAGGACCCGGACCGCCTGTACGACCCGGCGCGCCGTTCGTCGATCAAGCAGGTCGCCTCCGGCCGCTTCGGTGTGACCTCCGAGTACCTGGTCAACTCCGACGACATCCAGATCAAGATGGCCCAGGGCGCCAAGCCCGGTGAGGGCGGCCAGCTGCCCGGCCACAAGGTCTACCCGTGGGTGGCCAAGACCCGGCACTCGACGCCGGGCGTGGGGCTCATCTCCCCGCCGCCGCACCACGACATCTACTCGATCGAGGACCTGGCCCAGCTGATCCACGACCTCAAGAACGCCAACCCGGCGGCGCGTATCCACGTGAAGCTGGTCTCCGAGGTCGGTGTCGGCACGGTCGCGGCCGGTGTGTCCAAGGCCCACGCGGACGTCGTGCTCATCTCCGGCCACGACGGCGGCACGGGCGCCTCCCCGCTCACCTCGCTCAAGCACGCGGGCGGCCCCTGGGAGCTCGGCCTCGCCGAGACCCAGCAGACGCTGCTGCTCAACGGCCTGCGCGACCGGATCGTGGTCCAGACGGACGGCCAGCTCAAGACCGGCCGTGACGTGGTCATCGCCGCGCTGCTCGGCGCCGAGGAGTTCGGTTTCGCGACCGCGCCGCTCGTCGTCTCCGGCTGCGTCATGATGCGCGTCTGCCACCTGGACACCTGCCCGGTCGGCATCGCCACCCAGAACCCGACGCTGCGCGAGCGGTTCTCCGGCAAGCCCGAGTTCGTCGTCAACTTCTTCGAGTTCATCGCCGAAGAGGTCCGCGAGCTCCTCGCCGAGCTCGGCTTCCGCTCCATCGACGAGGCCGTCGGCCACGCCGAACTCCTCGACACCGAGCGGGCCGTCAACCACTGGAAGGCGCAGGGCCTGGACCTGGAGCCGCTGTTCCACGTGCCGGACCTGCCCGAGGGCGCCGTCCGCCACCAGGTCGTCGGCCAGGACCACGGCCTGGAGAAGGCGCTCGACAACGAGCTGATCAAGCTCGCCGCCGACGCTCTCGCCGCGGGTGACCAGAACGAGGCCCACCCGGTGCGCGCCCAGGTCGCCATCCGCAACATCAACCGCACGGTCGGCACCATGCTCGGCCATGAGGTGACGAAGAAGTTCGGTGGCGCGGGCCTGCCCGACGACACCATCGACATCACCTTCACGGGCTCGGCGGGCCAGTCGTTCGGCGCGTTCGTGCCGCGCGGTGTCACACTGCGCCTGGAGGGCGACGCCAACGACTACGTCGGCAAGGGCCTGTCCGGCGGCCGGATCGTCGTCCGCCCGGACCGCGGCGCCGACCACCTGGCCGAGTACTCGACCATCGCCGGCAACACCATCGCCTACGGCGCGACGGGCGGCGAACTGTTCCTGCGCGGCCGCACCGGCGAACGCTTCTGCGTGCGCAACTCCGGCGCCACGGTCGTCTCGGAGGGCGTGGGCGACCACGGCTGCGAGTACATGACCGGCGGCCACGCGGTGGTCCTCGGCGAGACGGGCCGTAACTTCGCGGCCGGTATGTCCGGCGGCATCGCGTACGTCATCGACCTGGACCTCGACAACGTCAACGTCGGCAACCAGTCGGCCGTCGAGCCGCTGGACGAGACCGACAAGCAGTGGCTGCACGACGTGGTGCGCCGCCACCAGGAGGAGACCGGCTCCACGGTCGCCGAGAAGCTCCTCGCCGAGTGGTCCGTGTCCGTGGACCGCTTCAGCAAGATCATCCCCAGCACGTACAAGGCAGTGCTCGCCGCCAAGGACGCCGCCGAGCGAGCCGGTCTCTCCGAGACCGAGATCACCGAGAAGATGATGGAGGCGGCGACCAATGGCTGACCCCAAGGGCTTTCTCAACCACGGCCGCGAGGTCGCCCGGACGCGCCCCGTCGGCGAGCGTGTCAAGGACTGGAACGAGGTCTACGTTCCCGGTTCCCTGCTGCCCATCATCAGCAAGCAGGCGAGCCGCTGCATGGACTGCGGCATCCCGTTCTGCCACAACGGCTGCCCGCTGGGGAACCTGATCCCCGAGTGGAACGACTACGCGTACCGCGGCGACTGGGGCGCCGCGTCGGAGCGGCTGCACGCCACCAACAACTTCCCGGAGTTCACCGGCCGCCTGTGCCCGGCTCCGTGCGAGTCGGCGTGTGTCCTCGGCATCAACCAGCAGCCCGTCACCATCAAGAACGTCGAGGTCTCGATCATCGACAAGGCGTGGGACACCGGTGAGGTGGCCCCGCAGGTGCCCGAGCGGCTCTCCGGCAAGACCGTCGCGGTCATCGGCTCGGGTCCGGCGGGTCTCGCCGCCGCCCAGCAGCTGACCCGGGCCGGTCACACGGTCGCGGTGTACGAGCGCGCCGACCGCATCGGCGGTCTGCTCCGCTACGGCATCCCCGAGTTCAAGATGGAGAAGCGCCACATCAACCGCCGCATCGAGCAGATGCGCGCGGAGGGCACCAAGTTCCGCACCGGTGTCGAGGTCGGCCGCGACATCGACGCGGCGGGCCTGCGCAAGCGCTACGACGCGGTCGTCGTCGCGGCGGGCGCCACCATCTCCCGCGACCTGCCGGTGCCCGGCCGCGAGCTGAACGGCATCCACTTCGCCATGGAGTACCTGCCGCTCTCCAACAAGGTGCAGGAGGGCGACTACGTGCAGCCGCCCATCACCGCCGAGGGCAAGCACGTCGTCGTGATCGGCGGCGGCGACACCGGCGCCGACTGCGTGGGCACCGCGCACCGCCAGGGCGCCGCCTCGGTGACGCAGCTGGAGATCATGCCGCGCCCGAACGAGGAGCGGGACCCGGCCGCTCAGCCGTGGCCGACCTTCCCGATGCTCTACAAGGTCACCTCGGCCCACGAGGAGGGCGGCGAGCGGGTCTACTCCGTCTCCACCACCCACTTCGAGGGCGACGAGGACGGCAACGTCCAGTGGCTGCACCTCGTCGAGGTCGAGTTCGTCGACGGCAAGCTCAACCAGAAGCCCGGCACCGAGCGGAAGATCCCGGCCCAGCTGGTCACCCTCGCGATGGGCTTCACCGGGACGGACCAGGACAACGGTCTGGTCTCCCAGTTCGGCCTGGACCTCGACGCCCGCGGCAACATCGCCCGCGACGCCGACTTCCAGACCAACGTGCCGGGCGTCTTCGTGGCCGGTGACGCCGGCCGCGGCCAGTCGCTCATCGTGTGGGCCATCGCGGAGGGCCGCTCGGCCGCCCGCGGCGTGGACCGCTTCCTGACCGGCGCCTCGGACCTGCCGGCCCCGATCAGTCCGACGGACCGCGCACTCGCCGTGTGACGGCCGCGTGATGTCCTTGTGACGATCACCCCTTGAACGTCCCGTACAACGGCGTACGGAACTGAGCGCGACGCTCGCCCGAACTGTCCCCGACCGGACGACTGGGCGGGCGTCGCGGTGCGTTCGGGGCCCGTCCGTGGTGCCTGAGGGACATAGGTCGTGCCGGAGACCGCGCCCGCTATTGACTAAAAGTCAAACCGGGGCCAGTCTCGGGCCGAACCGTCGTTTCTACCGGGGAGGTCCCGTGACCAAGGCGACAGGAGCAGGGCCGGGGGCGGCCGGGCTCAGTGCGGAACTGGGCAGTCAACCCCCTCCCTCCTTCCAGGAGTTGACGGAAGATCAGCAGGCCGTGCTCGTCGACGCGCTGCGCCGAGAGCGCGACAGCAGGGCCTCGGGCCTCGGCGAGGCCGCCGAGGAAGCACTGAAGCTGGTGCCCGCGCTCGCCCGTGGTCCCGTCCGCCGGATCCTGTTCCGCTGAGGAGGTGCCCACCATGACCGCGACGACTGCCACCACCGTCACCGACACGCTCCAGAACCGCGCCGAAGTCCTCAAGACCGGGCAGGCGCTGGGGATCGAGCCCGAACGCCTCGACTTCCTGACCGCGCTGCCCGCCGCCGACGTGCGCCGCTTCCGCGAACAGGCCGTCGCCGCGCTCTTCGACGGCGCGCCGGAGATGCTGGACCGGATCGCCGCCGCCACGAAACTCGTCCCGGCCGGGATCGCGGCGGCCATCTCGCAGAAGGCCCTCGGGCCGCGCCTGGCCGCCGCCGTCGCCGGACGGCTCGACCCGGCACGGGCCGCCGACATCATCGAGAAACTGCCCGTCGCCTTCACGGCCCGTGCCTGCGCCCACCTCGACCCGCGCCGCATCGCGGGCATCGTCGACCGGCTCGACGAGGGCCTCGTGGTCCGCATCGCGGTCGACCTCGCCCAGCAGGGCGACCACCTCACGATGGGCCGCTTCGTGGGCTACCTGCGCGACTCCGCCCTCACCCGCATCCTGCCGCAGGTCGACGACGCGGCCGTGCTGCGCACCGGGTTCCTCGTCGACCGGCCCGAACAGCTGGGCCGCATCGTCGCGCTGATGGGCGAGGAGCGGCTCGGCTCCGTCATCGCCGCCGCCTCGGGCGAGAGGCTGTGGCCGGAGGCGCTCGCCGTCGCAGGGATGGTCACGGGCGAGCAGCGCACGCGGATCGCGGAACTGGCCGCGGACCAGCCGCGCGAGGGCCTCGAAGCGCTGGTGGCGACCGTGGCCGAACAGGACCTGTGGGAGTCCCTCCTCCCGCTGGTCGCCCTCCTCGACGACGCGCGGCGCCGCACCGTGGCCGCGCTGCCCTCGCTGCGCGACGACGACCTGCTCGCCGACGTCGTACGGGCCGTCGTGGCGACGGGCCTGTGGGGCGAGTTCCTGCCTCTGGTGGAGGTGCTCCCCGCGGAGTCGCGCGCCGTGGTCGCCGAGGCGGCGGGCGCCCTGCCGGAGGACGACCTGGACGCGCTCGCCCGTGAGGTCGACAAGCGTGACCTGTGGGACGTGGTGCTACCGCTGGTGGAGCTGATGTCGGACGAGGCGAAACAACGCGTCTTCGCCCTGCCGACGTTCCGGGACGCGGGGGCTTGAGGGGAGGGAGAGGCTGGGCGCGGGGCTGAGCTGAGGGGAGGGGAGAGGAGGGGGGAGTCTGGGCTCGGGGCTGAGGGGAAGGGAGGCTGGGCGCGAGGCTGAGGGGGGAGGATGCTGGTGCGGCTGTGCGGCTGTGCGGCTGTGCGGCTGTGCGGCTGTGCGGCTGTGCGGCTGTGCGGCTGTGCGGCTGTGCGGCTGTGCG
>NZ_JAPHNL010000310.1 GCF_026274175.1 Streptomyces beihaiensis | reverse complement strand
CCGCGGCGCCCTGCGGGCGGTGATCGCGCTGCCCGCAGGCGCCGTGCCGCCCAACAACATCCCCCTGCACCTGTGGGTGCTGCGCAGGCCCGGCGCCGCCGCCCCCGCCGCACCGGAGCTGCTGCTCGTCGACACGGCCGGGACCACGGCCGGGCCCGCGGCGGGCGACGTGCGCGAGAAGCAGGTGTGGGCCGGCGTGCAGGAGGCCGTACTCGACGCCTGGCGCGCCTTCGACGCCACCGGCACCCTGCCCGAACGGCCGGGCCTGGCCCGCTCCGTGCCCGTCATCGAACTCCTCGACGACGAGGTCGACCTCACCCCCGCCCGCCGCCTGCCGCCCCCGGCCGGGGGCGACGGAGCCGAGCAGGTCACCGCCGTGCGGGAACGGCTCGCCGACACGCTCCACCTGGCCACCGCACTCACCCCGAAGGACACCGACACCGCGCCCGCCGCCACCGACGCGCAGCGCTGGCCGCAGACCACCGTCGGCGAACTGGCGCGCGCGGGCGCCCTGTCGCTGGCCACATCGCAGACGGCGTCGCAGTCGATGTCGCACTCGACATCCCCGTCCACGGCCGCCGCCGCGGACGGTTCGGGCAGCCACGCGCGCGTGCCCGTACTCACCGACCATGACGTGCTCACCGGCTCCGAGCCCTCCGGTGGCCCGGTCGCCGTCGCCCTCGACGGGACGTCGCTGCTCCTGGAGACCGGCGACGTCGTCGTGCCCGTCGTCGGCGGAGCGTCCGCGGCCCGGGTCGTCGACGACGCCACCGCGGGCGCCGCCCTCGGCCGCGGGCTCGCGCTGCTGCGCCCCGACCCGGCCGCGCTCGACCCGTGGTTCCTCGCCGGTTTCCTGCGCTCCACCGCCAACAACCGGCAGGCCAGCAGCTACGCCTCCACCGCCACCCGGCTCGACGTACGCCGCCTGCAGCTGCCCCGCCTGCCGCTGGCCGAACAGGCCCGCTACGGCGCCAGGTTCAAGTCCCTCGCCGCCTTCGAGGACGCGCTGCGGCTCGCGGGCCGCCTCGGCGACCGGCTCGTCCAGGGCCTGTACGACGGTCTGACGGACGGCAGCCTCCAACCGGAGTGAGGCAACCCCGGGGCCGGTTGTCCCTGCCTGGCTATACGCTCGGCAAAGCACGCACGCACGTCGAACGCAGGAACCCGTCCAGCAGGAGCAGTCATGCACGGCCATGGCCAGGGATACGGCTACGCGCCCCCGCCGCCACCCCCGCTCCCCTCGCGCGGAGCACGGGTCGCGCTGCGCGTGCTCTTCGTGGCCATCGCGGTGCTGAGCCTCGGCATCCTCGGCTTCGTGCCGATGCTGCGGCTCGCCCTGACCACCCGCCGCAAGCTCGACCGGTGGGCCTTCACGGCGGCGGCCGTGACCCAGGCCGTCTGCTGGGCGGGCATCTTCAGCGATCCGGGCGGCGACGACTTCATCACCTGGTGGGGCAACGCCGCGATGGGCCTGATGATCGTCAACATGTTCGCATCGGTCACGTACTACCTGGTCGCGGACGCCCGCCACACCCGCCGCCACACTCCCGTGGCCCCTCCCACGGCCATGGCCACGGGAGCGCCCGCCCCGTACCCGGACCAGCCCTCCTACGGCTACCCCCGCCCCCACCCCTACCCGCAGGCGCCCACCACTCCCCCGGCACCCGCGATGCCCGTGATGCCCACGCAGCCGACGGCCACACCACCACCCCACGCCGACCAGCCCCGTATCGACCAGCCCCGTATCGACCAGGTCCGCGCCGAACTGGACGAGCTGAGCGACTATCTGCGCAAGCAGGAAGACGGCCGATGAGCGGGGGCCGCGTCGTCGCCGGACGCTACGAACTGTCCACACTCATCGGCCAGGGCGGCATGGGCCAGGTCTGGACGGCCTACGACCAGCGCCTGGACCGCCGCGTCGCCGTGAAACTGGTCCGCCCCGACCGCGTCGCGGGCGCCGAGGCCGACGAACTGCGCCACCGCTTCCTTCGCGAGTGCCGCATCACCGCACAGGTCGACCACCCCGGACTGGTCACCGTGCACGACGCGGGCACCGAGGGCGAGGGACCCGCCGCCGAGCTGTACCTGGTCATGCAGTACGTCGACGGTTCCGACCTCGCCGACCACCTGGCCGAACACGACCCCTACCCCTGGCCCTGGGCCGTCTCCGTCGCCGCCCAGCTGTGCGCGGTCCTCTCCGCCGTGCACGCCGTGCCGATCGTCCACCGCGACCTCAAGCCGCGCAACGTCATGGTGCGCAAGGACGGCACCGTCACCGTCCTCGACCTCGGCGTCGCCTCCGTCCTCGACAACGACACCACCCGCCTCACCCACACCGGCTCACCCATCGGCACGCCCGCGTACATGGCGCCGGAGCAGGCGATGGGCGGCGCCGTCGGCCCGTACACCGACCTGTACGCGCTCGGCGTACTCCTCCACGAACTGCTCAGCGGAGACGTGCCGTTCACGGGCACCACCGCCCTCGGCATCCTCCACCGCCACCTCTACGAGGCCCCGCTGCCCGTGCGGCAGCTGCGCCCCGAGACACCGCAGGCCCTGGAGGACCTCGTCCTGCGCCTGCTGGCCAAGGACCCGCAGCACCGCCCGCCCTCCGCACAGCACGTCTACGAGGAACTGCTCCCGCTGCTGCCCGCGCCCGGCGCGCCCACCGGCCACCCGCTCGACCCCACACGCCCGTTCCTGCGCCCGCACGCCCCCTGGCCCGACGCCGCCCGGACCCCCGCGCCCCGGCCGTCCGGCTCCGCGGTGCAGGGCGAACGCCCGGACATCGCCCGCGCAGTCGACGACGTCAAACGGCTGCTCGGCGAGGGCCGCATCACGCAGGCCGTCGACATCCTCGGCGCGATCCTGCCCGCCGCCAGCGCCCAGCACGGTGAGCACTCACCCGTCGTCCGCACCCTGCGCAAGCAGTACGCGGCCACACTCATGGACGACGGCCAGTACCGCCGCGCCCTGCCCGAACTGCGCCGCCTCGCCGACGAGCGCGCCGCGGAGGCGGGCCACGCCGACCCGCAGTCCCTCCAGTTCCGCTACGAGGCCGCCCAGTGCCTCGAAGCCCTCGGCGAACCGGCCGAGGCCCTCACCGAGTACCGCGCCCTGCTTCCGTACTACGAGAACCAGTACGCCACCACGGACCTGCGCCTCGCCCTCGACGTGCGCCGCCGCATCGGCCAACTCCTGCTCGCCCTCGGCGACCGGGCCGCCGCGCACGACACGCTGATGCGGCTGCTGTACGACGCGGAACGGCTCCAGGGGCCCGGTCATCCGTTCACGGCGGAGGTACGGCGCACCCTGCAGTGGCTGGGCCAGGTGCACGGCTGAGCCGACACCCCAGGCAACCACCGCGAGCCCGCACCCCGACTCGGCGCCTCAAACCGACGCCGCAAGCCGGTGCCTCACGCCGACGCAGCAAGCCGGTGCCGCAAGCCGATACCTCAACTCGTGGCGAATCGTTGTCGCATGGGTGGCCGAGCAAGCGGTCACTGCCTAACATCGATCACCGCCGGACTTTGTGCGCCCGCCCGCCACTCGACCACCACCCCAGGTGGACGCGCTTCGCGCGGCGGAATGCCCACAAACTGCTCGCAGGGAGGCCACCTTGCACCGCCGCCGCACCAGCCGTCGCCGCACCTCGCTCGTCCTGTCCGCCGTCGCGCTCGCCGCGGCCCCCGCCCTGACCGCCTGCGGAAGCGACGCGCACCCCGGTGCCGCGGCCGTCGTCGGCGGTCGGCGCATCACCGTCTCCCAGCTCCAGGACCGGGTGAACGAGGTACGGGACGCACAGCGGGCCGCCACCGCCGACTCCGCGCAGTACAAGCAGGCCATCGCCCGCACCGGCGGCCTCACCCGCAACACCCTGCACACGATGGTGCTCGACCGCGTCATGCACCGCGCCGCCACCGACGAGGGCATCACCGTCACCCGCAAGGAGATGCAGGACATGCGGGCCGGCCTGGAGAAACAGGCCGGCGGCGCCAAGCAGTTGGAAGTCGCCTGGCTCCAGCAGTACGACGTCCCGCCGCAGCGGCTCACCGAGAGCCTGCGCACCGAACTCGAGGCCCAGAAGCTGTCGAGCGCGCTCGGCGCGGACATGCGCACGCAGCAGGGCCAGGCCACGTTCTGGAAGGCGCTCGCCAAGGCATCCAAGGAGCTGAACGTCGACCTCAACCCGCGCTACGGCGAGTGGGACGTCAGCCACAGCCGCCGCGTCGACGCCAAGACGCCGTGGCTGCGGGAGGTCACCGCGCGGGCGTCGGCGGCGCAGCGGCGGACCGCGTAGGCGGCGGCGGACCGCGTAGGCGGGGCGCGGGGCGACGGCGCGACGCCTGCCTGAGTTACGTTCGAGGAGTGAACGATCCCGAGGCACACGCCGCCGCCCCCGTCGACCCCGCCGCTCCCGTCGACCCCGCCGCTCCGGCTGTCACCGCTCCCGGTGCCCTTCCCGCCTCCGCCGCGGGCCGCATCGTCCTGCTCACCACCAGTCACCGTGTCGCGCCGGGGCTGCTGTCCTGGCAGGCATGGCAGGTGCTGCGGGGCGCCGACGAGGTGCTGTGCGCCGACGCCGCGCACCCGCAGCTGCCGTACCTGAAGGAGGCGGGGGTCGAGGTCACGGCACAGGCGCCGACAGCCCGCGAGCTGGTCGACCGGTGCGCGGGCGCGGGCGGGCGGACCGTCGTCGTCCTGGCCACCGCCGAGGGTGACCGGCGGCTCACGGACGGTCTGGCCGCGCTCGCCGGGTCCGGACGCGAGCAGATGCCGTCCCTGGAGCTGCTCCCCGGCTCCTACGACCTGCCCGGCGCCCGCCTCCTCGACCTCGTCCAGGTCATGGACCGCATCCGCCGCGAGTGCCCCTGGTCGAAGCGGCGCACCCACGAGGACCTGGCGAAGTACGCGATCGAGGAGGCTTACGAGCTGGTCGAGGCGATCGAGACGGGCGACAGGGACGAGCTGCGCGAGGAACTCGGCGACGTACTCCTCCAGGTCGTCTTCCACGCGCGGATCGCCGAGGAGGCGACCGAAGCACAGGGAGAGCCCTTCTCGATCGACGATGTCGCCGGCGGCATCGTCGACAAGCTGGTCCACCGCCACCCGCACGTCTTCGGCGACGAGACCGCCACCACCCCGGAGGAGGTCCGCGAGATCTGGCTGCGCCGCAAGGGCGAGGCCAAGCGCCGCGAGTCGATCACGGACGGCGTCCCGCTCGGCCAGCCCGGCCTCGCCCTCGCCGCGAAGCTCGGCTCGCGCGTCCGCACGGCGGGCCTGGACGTGCCGCTGCCGACCGGCCACGGCGTCGGCTACGAGCTGCTGGCGCTCGCGCTGCGCGCGGAGGCCGACGGCGTCGACCCGGAGGCGGCCCTGCGCGCGGCCGGGCGGGCCTACCGGGACGCGGTGCGGGCGGCGGAGGGGCTGGCGGCGGCCGGGAGTTAGTACGGTTGCCCCAGGGTCGGTTCGCGGGTCTGGGGGCGTGTGTGGAACGGGATTTGGCGGAGCGGGTGGCTGACGCGCTGGTCGCCGCGATGCGGTCGGGAGGGTGGTCGGAGGACGACCGTAACCAGCTCGTCCGGCACTTCGAGGAAGTGGGCATCGCGAACTCCGAAGCGTCCGAGTTCCTGCTCGTGCTCCGCGAGACGTCGGAGTCCGACGACGCGTGGGACAAGCTCAAGCACGCCGTCGTGTACCGCTGGCTGTGTGACCGGCTCGGCGTGACACTGGAGCGCGCGCCGCAGGCCCGGACGTGGCTGAGCGAACTCGCCGACGCCTACGGCGAGTACGAGGAGACGGGCGCTCCCGTCATCGACTACGCGCCGCCCGCCTGGTACACCCAAGCCGACGGCGGCACCGAGGGGCCCGGACCGGACGCCGAGGACGCTGTGCCTCCCGTTCCTCCCGACCTTCCTCTTCCGGACGCCGAGGACGCTGTGCCTCCCGTTCCTCCCGACCTCCCTCCCCGCTTCCTGGCGCCGGACGCCACCACTGCCACGACCTCCAACACCGTCTCGGGCGGCATCCAGCAGTCCGTGGTCCAGGCCGCCCACATCGACACGGTCAACCAGCACTTCGGCGCGGCCCCCGGCGACGGGCCGGACTGGCGGCCCGTCCAGGACGTCGGGCCCGCCGAGTTCGGGGTCCGGCCCACCCGGCGCGAGCCCGGCCTGCCGGACGTGCCGCCGTACGCCGCCCGCGACTGCGACGCCGAACTCGCGGACAAGCTCGGCCAGTACGGTTTCGTGCTGCTGCTCGGCAGGCCGGTGACCGGCATGTCGTACACGGCCTGGCACGCCGCCCGACAGCTGGAGGGTCACCAGTTGTACGCCCCCGAGCGCGGCGCCGACCTGCGCGCGCTGCTCGGAACGCTGAAAGGACATCCGGGCCGGTATCTGCTGTGGCTCGACGACATCGAGGACCATCTCGGCGAACGCGGCCTGGAACCGGGCCTGTTGGGTCGGCTCACGGCTCTCGGGGTACGGGTCCTCGCCACGATGGACGTCGACGCCTACTACGAACGCCGGACCGGTTCGGCACCCGGCGACCGGGTCGTCGCGCTCGCCCACACCGTGGAACTGCCCGGAACCTGGAGCGCGTCGGAGTTCGACCGCCTCGTCGGGCGCGCCGTCGAGGCCGAGGACCCGCGCGCGTACGAGGCGTACCTGTGGGCCGAGGACGGGAACCCGGTCGCGTACCTGGCCCTCGGCCACCTGCTGTACGAGGAGTGGCAGCGGCTGTCCGCCCGCGCCGCCGACCCGCAGGGCGTGGCGGTGGTGCGGGCCGCCCTGGACGTGGCGCGGTGCGGGCAAGCGGGGCCGGTCCCGGCCCGGCTGCTGGGAGACCTGGCCGGGCGCGGCGGTACGGAGTGGGCGGCGCGGCAGCGGATCGGCGGCGTCGGGTTCCTGCTGCCGGGGCGGGAATCCGACACATGGCGGGTGCACGGCGCGCTGGTGGCGGGGGAGTTGCGGGCGGGACGCGAGCCGCTCGGTGACGACGAGCATTGGAAGATCTACGGGGCGGCGAAGAGCTGCCAGGTCGAGCGGCCGGGGATCGCCGACGCCCTGGAGGCACGACTGCGCCCTCGCGCCGAACTGGGAGACCGGGACGCCGCGTACGGCATCGGCATGCTGCGTCTCGACACGGACGACAACGACGGCGAAAGGTGGTTGCGGGTCGCTGCCGACGCCGACCACCTCAAGGCCGCTGAGCGCCTGGCGGTCAGACTGCTCGACCGGGGCGACCGCGTGCAGGCGGTGCCGTACATGGAGCTGCTGGTCGACGGCGGCCAGCTGTGGGCGGCGACGGAGCTCGCCGAGTACCACCGGGACCGGGCGGAGGAGCTGCTCACGGCGGCCGTCGACAAGGACGCGCCGAACCCCGGCGGCGCGTTCGTCATGCTGGGAGACCTCGTCGCCGGCACTCCCGGCCGAGAGACCGAGGCGATGCGCCACTACCTCATGGCGTGGCGGGGCGGCGACCACGACGCGGCCATCCGCATCGGTGGCCTTCTCCACGACTGGGGGAACGCGGAGGCGGCGGAGGTCTGGTACCGGTATGCGGCCGGCCGTGGCGACCCGCTGGCCCATCACTATCTCGGCGTGCTTCTCTACAACAGGGGCGGCCACGAACGCCAAGCCTCGTACCACCTCAACTGCGCCGCCGAGGCGGGTCACATCCCGGCACTCACCACGCTCGGGATGCTCGAGGAACGTCAGGGCCGAACCAGAGCCGCGTTCGACTTCTACCTGCGGGCCGACGTGGGTGGTGACCCCGAAGGGGCCTACCGCCTTGCTGCACTCGCGTCGCACACGCAACGTGACACCGTGCTGCGCCGGGCCGCCGCCCTGGGCCACTATCAGGCGGGCGAGGAGACGGGAGCGTTCTCCCCGCCCACTCCGGATACCGTCGAGGAGTGACCGAGAGCCCCGCCCCGCTGCCGCCGCCGCACACGCCCGCCATGCCGGAACTCTTCACGTGGGAGTTCGCGAGCGACCCGTACCCCGCCTACGCGTGGCTGCGCGAGCACGCCCCCGTGCACCGCACGACCCTGCCCAGCGGCGTCGAGGCATGGCTGGTCACCCGGTACGCCGACGCCCGCCAGGCCCTCGCCGACCAGCGGCTGAGCAAGAACCCGGCCCACCACGACGAGCCGTCGCACGCCAAGGGCAGGACGGGCATCCCGGGCGAACGCAAGGCCGACCTGATGACGCACCTCCTCAACATCGATCCACCCGACCACACCCGCTTGCGCCGCCTCGTCTCGAAGGCGTTCACTCCGCGCCGGGTGGCCGAGTTCGCGCCGAGGGTGCAGGAGTTGACGGACGAACTCATCGACGGTCTCGCGGCACGAGGCTCGGCCGACCTCATCCACGAGTTCGCCTTCCCGCTCCCCATCTACGCCATCTGCGACCTGCTGGGCGTACCGCGCGAGGACCAGGACGACTTCCGCGACTGGGCGGGCATGATGATCCGGCACGGCAAGGGGCCGCGGGGCGGGGTGGCCCGGTCGGTGAAGAAGATGCGCGGCTACCTGGCGGAACTGATCCACCGCAAGCGTGCCGAGTCCGACGAGAACGCCACCGACCTGATCTCCGGCCTGATCCGCGCCTCGGACCACGGCGAGCACCTCACCGAGAACGAGGCCGCGGCGATGGCGTTCATCCTCCTCTTCGCCGGCTTCGAGACGACCGTCAACCTCATCGGTAACGGCACGTACGCCCTGCTCACCCACCCCGAGCAGCGTGAGCGCCTGCAGAAGTCGGTACGGGCGGGGGAGCGGGAGCTGCTGGCGACCGGCGTCGAGGAACTGCTCCGCTTCGACGGCCCGGTGGAGCTGGCCACGTGGCGTTTCGCGACGCGGCCGCTGACGATCGGCGGACAGGACATCGCCGCGGGTGATCCGGTGCTCGTCGTCCTCGCCGCCGCCGACCGTGACCCGGCCCGCTTCACCGAGCCCGACACCCTCGACCTCTCCCGCCGCGACAACCAGCACCTCGGGTACGGCCACGGCATCCACTACTGCCTCGGCGCCCCGCTCGCCCGCCTGGAGGGCCAGACGGCCCTCGCCACGCTCCTGACCCGCCTGCCGGACCTCCGCCTGGCGGCGGACCCGGCCGAACTGCGCTGGCGCGGCGGCCTCATCATGCGCGGTCTGCGCACCCTGCCGGTGGAGTTCACGCCCCGCGAGAGGTGACCGAGGCGACGGCGGCGGTGACCAGGGCCGTGACGTGGTCGCGACGGTCGTCCTCGCGGCAGGCGATGACGATGCGGCTGGGGCCCGCGTCGGGGACCGGGACGCAGACGACCCCCGCGGGGGCTGGCGCGATGAGCGACCGGGGCAGCACGGCGACGACCCGCCCGATCCGCACCAGCGAGACGAGCTCGGCCGCACCGCTGATCTCGGGCCCGTCCTCGGTGTCGGGCGTGCCCGGCCACCGGGGGAAGACCTCCCCGGCCAGCTCCGCCAGGCCGATGCTGTCGCGCTCGGCGAGCCGGTGCCGCTCCGGAAGGACGGCCACGCGGTCCTCGACGTGGAGCGTCTGGGCGGCGAGCCCGGTGAGGTCGTCGAAGGGCGCGTAGAGCAGCGCCGCGTCGGCGCGCCCGTCGTGGAGGTGGTCGGTGCGGTCGGCAGCGCCGCTGAAGAGGATGTCGACCTGCCGGGCGCGGGGGAGTTCGGCGTAGGCGGCGAGGATCCCGGAGAGCAGGTTCGCGTCACCGCCCGGCTTGATCACGAACCGGAGAGGTTCGGCCGCGGCGGCGCGCCGCGCGCCCTGCACTGCGAGTGTCATCGCGTTCAGCGCGTGCCGGCCGCCTTCGAGCAGGGCGGCGCCCGCGGGGGTCAGCGCGACGCTGCGGCTGGTGCGGTCGAAGAGCGGCACACGGAGCCGTGACTCGATGCGCTGGATGGTCTTCGACAGTGCGGGCTGAGCGATGGCGAGCTTGGCGGCGGCCCGGCCGAAGTGCAGCTCCTCGGCGACGGCGACGAAGTAGCGCAGCTCTCTGGTCTCCAACAGATCCATTCCTGAAGGTTATCGAAAGCAGCACGATGTGTCTTAGACGCCGGTGGGGTACGGGTGGTCGTATGGAGGGCATGATCAATCACACCATGCTGGTCCAGTTCACCGAACCCGTCCCCGACCACGACCTCGACCAATATCTGACAGACATGGAAAAGGCGGTGAAGGACGCCGGTGTACGCGTCTCGTTCGCCGCCCGCCGCCACCTGCGGGTCCCAGGAGAAGAGGCGATCCCGGCACTCATCGCCACCGCCGTCGTCCAGATCGGCGTCGCCGACCTGGAGACCCTCGGAGCTCTCTTCACGGCGCCGGGCGTGGAGGCGGTGTTCGACAAGTGGCGCACCCGCTACCCGTACAACGTGGCGTGGGCGAACCACGAGTCGTTCGAACAGGGCCTGGGGGCGGAGGCAGGGGCGGAGGTCTAGCCCTTGCCCTTGCCCTTCTCGGCGTTGTCCTTGAAGCAGACGACATACCATTTTCCGCCTCCGCCGGACTGCGTGAGTGAGCCGGTCGTGCCGGGTACGTCGGAACACGAGATGGTGTCGACGACCCCGTTCATGTCCATCTTGAGGACCTTGTAGTCGGCGTGCGGGTCCGTGCACTCGAGCTTCTTGGCCTTCGCGTCCTTGTCCGTCCCGACGTTCTGGAAGCAGTCACCGGCCTTGAGCGTCGCGGAGTCGTCCTTCGTGTCTCGCGGGCCCCAGACCGTGAAGGCCACCAGGCCCGCGAGAACAAGGACGAGGCCGAAGAAGATCAGGCGGTTGCGTCGTATCTGCTTCGGCGTGTACGAGGCGTTCGGACTGCCCTGCGGCGGCAGTTGGGACACAGTGGCTCCTCAGGTGGTGGGGGCTCAAGGGGACTCGAGAAGACGCCGACGAATCTAGTTCACGGGGGCGGCCCCCTTTCGACCGTCCGCGCCCTGTCGCGCCGCGACGGCGAATGCCCGGGCGCCACAGCAGAACTGACAAGCCGTCACAACTGTGACTTTCACGTGATCTCCGCTGCATCGACTTGTGACAAGCGTTCGAGTCCCGCTACGTTCACGAGTCATCGCGACGCATGCACAACTGTCACCACCGCACCACCCGTCGCGCGCAGCAGCATCAGTCTCGCGAAAGGCAACCGCATGCTCTCCGGGAACGGTCGTCACCGTCGCCCCCGTCAGGCCCCTGCTCTCGTCGTCGCCGCCGGGGTCACCGGCAGCGCCATCGCGATCCCGCTGTTCGCCGCGTCCGGCGCGAGCGCCGCGTCCTCGCACGCGTGGGACAGACTCGCCGACTGTGAGAGCGGCGGGCAGTGGAGCATGGACGCCGGGAACGGCTACTACGGCGGCTTCCAGCTCACCCAGGACATGTGGGACCGGTACGGCGGCCTCGACTACGCCCCGCGCCCCGACCTGGCCAGCCGCTCGCAGCAGATAGCCGTCGCCGAGAAGATCCTCGACGACAAGGGGCTCGGCGCCTGGCCGAGCTGCTCGGTCACGGCCGGGCTCGCCGGGGACGACGGCAGTGTCGACGTGGACCCGGGGGTGAGTGAGAGCCCGAGTGTCACTCCGAGTGCCGACCCGAGCGCGAGCTCCTCGCCCTCGTCCTCTCCTTCGCTTTCCGCTTCCACCGATTCCTCTTCTCCTTCCTCCGATTCCTCCGATTCCTCCACCGCGCCCTCCGCCACTTCCTCCGCGCCGCCGAGTGACGGTTCCGGTTCCGGTTCCGGCTCGGGAGAGAAGGATCACGGCGAGTCCGGCAACTCGGGCGTGTCGGACGCACCGTCAGACGGCGCCTCCGGTCGGTCCGGCGCCCCTGACACCTCCGGGAGTGACTCTCGTCACGGCTCACCCTCCGACTCCACTCCCGGCCCCACCGCCACGGATACCTCCGGTAACCCGACTTCCGGCCGAACTGACACCCCGTCGACTTCCTCCGGCGAATCGGGCAAGTCGGACAACGGTGCGGCCGGTGGGCGTCATCGAGGCGGCCGCGCCTCCGACGACGGCGCGTCCGACTCCCGCGCGGGAGAAGGTCGTCACGCCTCCCGCGACGACGACCGCTCGGGCGGCGCGTACACCGTCCGCTCCGGCGACAACCTCTCCGACATCGCCGACGCCCACGACGTGCACGGCGGATGGCCCGCGCTCTATGAGCTCAACAAGAAGGTCGTCGGCTCCGACCCCGACCTCATCCTCCCTGGTCAGAGTCTGGATCTTGGGGTCGAAACGGGCGAAAAGTAACGGGAGTTCAGGGCTGTTCGGTGTGTGTTTGTCCGGTTTAGCGAGAGTGAGAGATGGGTCTCAAAGACCCTGATCGGCTTTGAAATCGGGCGGATCCACTGCTTACGGTCGGGACCGCTCGCCACAGCGGGCCCCGTCGGACGTCACGCCGAATCCTGCCGACGTCGTACGGGAACAGTCGACGCGTCAGCGCCGTAGGCAGGAGCGGGGGACCCAGGTAAGTGCCGTTCAGGAAAGCCGGAAGGCGGACCGGGGCGGCTTGGGGTGAAGTCACGCGCTAGGACGCGTGGCCGGGCACTCACTGGCCCGAACCCGACAGCTCACCTCGTAGGCGTCGGTGAGGGGATCTCAAGCATGCTGTTCTCCAGCAAGGGCAAGCACCGTCGTCCGTCCAAGGTCAGCCGTGTCGCCGCGATCGCCGGTGTCACCGGCGCCGCCGTCGCCGTCCCGCTGATCGGCGCCACCTCCGCCTCGGCCGCGACCACCTCCGAGTGGGACGCCGTCGCCCAGTGCGAGTCCGGCGGCAACTGGTCGATCAACACCGGCAACGGCTACTACGGCGGCCTCCAGTTCTCGGCCTCCACCTGGGCCGCGTACGGCGGCACCGCCTACGCCTCCAGCGCCGACCAGGCATCCAAGTCGCAGCAGATAGCCGTCGCCGAGAAGGTCCTCGCCTCCCAGGGCAAGGGCGCCTGGCCGACCTGCGGCGTGGGCCTCTCCGGCGCCTCCACCAGCAGCTCGACCCCGGCCGAGGGCACCTCGGGGACCCAGTCGCAGCAGACCCAGCCGCAGCAGCGGGAGCGCACGCAGCAGCCGACCACCCGGTCCGAGCACCGCCGGCAGCCGCAGCGCCACGAGTCGAAGAAGACCGTCACCACGCCGACCGGCAAGAAGGTCAAGAAGGGCGACGGCGAGTACAAGGTGAAGCACGGTGACACGCTCAGCGCGATCGCCGAGGCGCACCACACGACCTGGCAGAAGCTCTTCAAGCTGAACAAGGACATCATCGAGGACGCGGACCTGATCTACCCGGGTCAGCAGCTGCACCTGAAGTAAGCGGCACGTGGACGGCGTCCCGCTCCGGTATCCGGGGCGGGGCGCCGTCGCGTTCGTGACGTTCGGTCGTCGCGTTCGGTCGTCGCGTTCGTGACGTCCGGCCGTCGCGTCCGTGGCGTCCGGCCCCGGCCCGACGTCCCGGCCGCCCGACCGGTCACCGGGACTTTTTGTTCCTGACACAAACATTTCGCTCTCGGCGTGGTCCATGGGCCGGACAGTCGGGTGGCCGACGCCCCGGAGCCGGTTAGGCTCAGGAGACGTGAGGACCGCGCCCGTGCGGGACCCGCGTATTCAGCGTCACATCCCAGAAGGAGATGCTCGTGCCGTCCATCGACGTCGTCGTAGCCCGGGAAATCCTGGACTCCCGAGGCAACCCCACGGTCGAGGTCGAGGTCGGCCTCGACGACGGCAGCACCGGCCGTGCTGCCGTCCCGTCCGGCGCCTCGACGGGTGCCTTCGAGGCCATCGAACTCCGCGACGGTGACCCCAACCGTTACCAGGGCAAGGGCGTCGAGAAGGCCGTCCTCGCCGTCATCGAGCAGATCGGCCCGGAGCTCGTCGGCTACGACGCCACCGAGCAGCGCCTGATCGACCAGGCCATGTTCGACCTGGACGCCACCGACAACAAGGGCTCGCTCGGCGCCAACGCCATCCTGGGCGTCTCCCTCGCCGTCGCCCACGCCGCCTCCGAGGCGTCCGACCTGCCGCTGTTCCGCTACCTCGGTGGCCCGAACGCGCACCTGCTGCCCGTCCCGATGATGAACATCCTCAACGGCGGCTCGCACGCGGACTCCAACGTGGACATCCAGGAGTTCATGATCGCCCCGATCGGCGCGGAGTCCTTCTCCGAGGCGCTGCGCTGGGGCGCCGAGGTCTACCACACGCTGAAGAAGGTCCTGAAGAACAAGGGCCTGGCCACCGGCCTCGGCGACGAGGGCGGCTTCGCCCCGAACCTCGGCTCCAACCGCGAGGCCCTCGACCTCATCCTCGAGGCGATCAAGGAGGCCGGTTACGTCCCCGGCCAGCAGATCGCCCTCGCCCTCGACGTCGCCGCCTCCGAGTTCTACAAGGACGGCAAGTATCAGTTCGAGGGCAAGGAGCGCTCGGCGGCCGAGATGACGGAGTACTACGAGGAGCTCGTCTCCGCGTACCCGCTCGTCTCCATCGAGGACCCGCTGTACGAGGACGACTGGGCCGGTTGGAACGTCATCACCCGGAAGCTCGGCGACAAGGTCCAGCTCGTCGGCGACGACCTGTTCGTCACCAACCCGGAGCGCCTGGCGCGCGGCATCGAGGAGAACTCGGCCAACGCCCTGCTCGTCAAGGTCAACCAGATCGGTTCGCTGACCGAGACCCTGGACGCCGTCGAGCTCGCCCAGCGCAACGGCTTCAAGTGCATGATGTCGCACCGCTCCGGTGAGACCGAGGACGTCACCATCGCCGACCTGGCCGTCGCCACCAACTGCGGCCAGATCAAGACCGGCGCCCCGGCCCGCTCCGAGCGCGTCGCCAAGTACAACCAGCTGCTGCGCATCGAGGAGATCCTCGACGACGCCGCCGTCTACGCCGGCCGCAGCGCCTTCCCGCGCTTCAAGGGCGGCATCGAGGTTTCCAAGCTCTCCAAGTGAGCCACCGGTTACGTACGTCCCCGCACTCGGTCCCGTACCGTGTGCGGGGACGTCGTACGTAGGCTCACGGGCGCGCGGTATGCGGGGAGGCGAAGGACGCGATGGTCGGACAGGCCCGGGACAGAGTCCGGGACAGGGGCCGCGACGACGCTGCCCGCTTCTCCACCGCCACCCGGCTGCGCCTGCTCGGCGAGCAGACCGCCGAACGGGTCTACCGCTCGCAGAACAGACGCCAGGCCCGCCGCTCCCGGCTGACCGGCCGCGCGGCGCTGCTCGCCCTGGTGGTGTGCACGCTGATCGTGGCGCTCGCGTACCCCATGAGGCAGTACGTGGCCCAGCGCGGCGAGATCGCTGACCTCCAGCGCCGGCAGCGGCAGGCCAAGGAACGGGTCGACAAGCTGCGCGACCAGAAGGCGCGCTGGCAGGACAACTCGTACGCGGAGCAGCAGATCCGCGAGCGCCTGCACATGGTCATGCCGGGCGAGACGGGTTACATCCTCCCCGACCCGCACGCCACCGAGTCCAGCCACACCGACAAGGGCGCGGCGGACCGGCCCTGGTACTCCAACGTGTGGGACAGCGTCGACAAGGCCGACAGCGCGCAGAACTGACAGACGTACCGACACCCACACCCGCACACCCAGACCCGCACCCACACACCCGCACGAGATTCACGACGAGAGACAGCCGAAGACAGTCATGGAAACGCCTCCGCCCCCGACCGAGCCCACCGTCCCCACGGACGCCGACGTCCACGCGTTCAAGGAGCAGCTGGGCCGCCCGCCGCGCGGCCTGCGGGCCATCGCGCACCGCTGCCCGTGCGGCAATCCGGACGTGGTGGAGACAGCGCCGCGCCTGGAGGACGGCACGCCGTTCCCGACGACGTACTACCTGACGTGCCCGCGCGCGGCCTCCGCGATCGGCACGCTGGAGGCCGACGGCGTGATGAAGGAGATGTCGGAGCGGCTGAAGACGGACGAGGAACTCGCGGCGAAGTACCGGGCGGCCCACGAGGACTACATCGCCCGCCGCGACGCCATCGAGGTCCTTGAGAACTTCCCCAGCGCGGGCGGCATGCCGGACCGGGTCAAGTGTCTGCACGTGCTGGTGGCGCACTCGCTCGCGGCCGGTCCCGGCGTCAACCCGCTGGGCGACGAGGCGATCGCGATGCTGCCGCAGTGGTGGAAGAAGGGCGCCTGCGTGTCGGCCGCGGCTCCGGGCGCGGAGGGTGCCAAGTGACCCGGGTGGCCGCCATCGACTGCGGCACCAACAGCATCCGGCTGCTCGTCGCCGACGTGGACCCGGACACCGGTGAGCAGGTCGAGCTGGACCGGCGGATGACGATCGTCCGGCTCGGTCAGGGCGTGGACGAGACGGGCCGCCTGGCCCCCCAGGCGCTGGAGCGCACCTTCGCGGCGTGCCGCGAGTACGCCGCCGTGATCGAGGAGCACGGCGCGGAGCGCGTCCGCTTCGTCGCCACCTCCGCCTCCCGCGACGCCGAGAACCGCGACGAGTTCGTGCGGGGCGTCCTGGACATCCTGGGCGTCGAGCCCGAGGTGATCACCGGCGACGAGGAGGCGCAGCTGTCCTTCGCCGGTGCCACGAAGGAACTCACCGGCCGCGCCGACCTGGACAAGCCGTACCTGGTGGTGGACATCGGCGGCGGCTCGACCGAGTTCGTCGTCGGCGACGACACGGTCCGCTCCGCTCTCTCCGTCGACATCGGCTGTGTACGGATGACGGAGCGCCACCTGGTCGGCGAGGACGGCAAGGTGACCGACCCGCCGACCCCGGCCCAGATCGAAGCGATCCGCGAGGACGTCGTCGCGGCCCTCGACAGGGTCACGCAGACCGTCCCGATCACCTCGGCCCGCACGCTGGTCGGCCTGGCGGGCTCGGTCACGACGGTCGCGGCGCTCGCTCTCGGCCTGAGCGCGTACGACTCCACGGCCATCCACCACTCCCGTGTCTCCTACGAGAAGGTCGCCGAGCTCACGGACTGGCTGCTGAGCTCGACGCACGACCAGCGCGCACTCAAGCCGGTGATCCACCCGGGCCGGGTCGACGTGATCGCCTCGGGCGCGCTCGTGCTGCGGATGATCATGGAGTGGATCGGGGCCCGGGAGGTCGTCGTGAGCGAGCACGACATCCTCGACGGGATCGCGATCAGAACGGCAGAGGACGTCGAGTAGCGTTCAGCCTCTTCTCCAGGCCGGGGACGGGGGCGCGGCGTCTCGCCTGAGCGTCTCGCGTACCGTCTGAGCACCGCGAAAGGGGGTCGCGAGGGGGTCCGGCGACAGCCCGTCGGGAAAGTTCGTGAACTTCTTCACAAGGATTTCGGCCCCGTTGGACGAGGTTTTCGCGCCGTGGGGCCGTCCGGAGGCCCGCGGGGGCATGTCCGGCCGTGGGCCGTCGGGTTCCCCGCGTGTTACGTCCGGATGTCGGGAAGGGGCGCCGCCGTGCCGCCGAATGCTCACCGTGGCTGTTCAGGAGGGGTGAGCGACGGGAGGCTCTACCGTCCGGTTCCCTCCGGGCGCCATGACCTGGGTCACGTGGGCGGCGAAGTGTAGCAGATGCCTCACCCATGCTTGTGAAGGGGCGCACGAGCACCCCCCTCCACTCGGGTGGATACTCGATGGCATGAGCACCACGGAGCGTCCCAGGATCCTCATCGTCGGGGGTGGGTACGTAGGCCTGTACGCGGCGCGACGCATCCTGAAGAAGATGCGTTACGCGGAAGCGACCGTCACGGTCGTCGACCCGCGCTCGTACATGACGTACCAGCCCTTCCTCCCCGAGACCGCCGCCGGCAGCATCTCGCCGCGCAACGTCGTCGTCCCGCTGCGACGCGCTGTGCCAGGTGCCGAGATCCTCACCGGCCGCGTGACCACCATCGACCAGGACCGCAAGGTCGCCACCGTCGCGCCGATCGTCGGCGAGGCGTACGAGGTGCCCTTCGACTACCTGGTGATCGCGCTCGGCGCGGTCTCCCGTACCTTCCCGACCCCCGGCCTGGCCGAGGTGGGCATCGGTATGAAGGGTGTCGAGGAGGCCATCGGCCTGCGCAACCACGTGCTTGAGCAGCTGGACAAGGCCGAGTCCACGAACGACGAGGAGATCCGCCGCAAGGCGCTCACCTTCGTCTTCGTCGGCGGTGGCTTCGCCGGCGCCGAGACCATCGGCGAGGTCGAGGACCTGGCCCGCGACGCGGCCAAGTTCTACAAGAACGTGAAGCGCGAGGACATGCGCTTCGTGCTCGTCGACGCCGCCGACAAGGTGCTTCCCGAGGTCGGCCCGGAGCTGGGCACCTACGGCCGCAAGCACCTGGAGTCCCGCGGTATCGAGGTCTACCTGAAGACGACGATGCCCTCCTGCGTCGACGGTCACGTGGTGCTCTCCAACGGCCTCGAGGTCGACGCCAACACGGTCGTGTGGACCGCCGGCGTCAAGCCCAACCCGGCGTTGCAGCGCTTCGGCCTCCCGCTCGGCCCGCGCGGCCACGTCGACACCCAGGCTACCCTTCAGGTCACGGGCACCGACTACATCTGGGCGTCGGGCGACAACGCCCAGGTGCCGGACCTCGCCGCCCGCGCCGCGGGCAACGAGAACGCCTGGTGCCCGCCGAACGCCCAGCACGCGCTGCGCCAGGCCAAGGTCCTCGGCGACAACGTGGTCTCCGGTATGCGGGGCTTCCCGCAGAAGGAGTACAAGCACGCCAACAAGGGTGCGGTCGCCGGTCTCGGCCTGCACAAGGGCGTCGCGATGGTCGTCATGGGCAAGCTGAAGATCAAGGTCAAGGGCCGTCTCGCCTGGTACATGCACCGTGGCTACCACGGTCTGGCGATGCCGACCTGGAACCGCAAGATCCGTGTGATCGCCGAGTGGACGATCAGCATGTTCCAGAAGCGCGACATCACGTCCCTGGGCGCCCTGGAGACTCCGCGCGAGGAGTTCTACGAGGCCGCCAAGCCCGCCCCGGCCCCCGCCGCCAAGGCGGAGAAGGCCGAGGCGAAGGTCGAGGCGAAGGTCGAGGCGAAGGCCAAGGCTTCCTGACGCGTACGTCGTCGTAGCTCAGTCCGAAGGGGCCGTCCGCCATCCGTGGTGCGGGCGGCCCCTTCGGCGTGTCCCGGCACCGGCCACCGCGCCCGCCCCACCAGATACGTGGCGTCTACATTCATTTTGCTCATCCGTAACGCGGCAACGGGACTGCGCGAGCGCGCCGTTGGTGTTTACCTGCTGTTGGACCGTTCCGGGATATCCGCGTTCACGGAGGTGTGCGCCATGCAGGACGCCGCACTGCGGCTGAAGAACATCGCCGAGCAACTGCTCGGCACCGAACTCCCCGTACGCCTGCGCGCATGGGACGGCTCGGAGGCCGGACCTCCGAAAGCGCCCACCCTCGTCGTACGCAACCGCCGCGCGCTGCGCCGCCTGCTGTGGAAACCGGGCGAGCTGGGCCTGGCCCGCGCGTGGGTCGCCGGAGACCTGGACGTCGAGGGTGACCTGTACAGCGCGCTCGACGCGATGGCCGAGCTCATCTGGGAACGCGACGACAGCGAGCGGCGCGGCCTCACCGAGACGCTCAGGGACCCGAAGGCGCGCGCCGCCGCCAAGGACCTCGCCAAGCTCGCCGGACCGCTGCCGCCGCCCGCCCCGCCCGCCGAGGAGATCCGCCGCAAGGGCCGCCTCCACCTCCACACCAAGGGCAGCGACCGCCGGGCCATCAGCCACCACTACGACGTCGGCAACGACTTCTACGCCCTGGTCCTCGGCCCGTCGATGGTCTACTCGTGCGCCTACTGGGAGACGCCCGAGGGCACCCTGGAGGACGCCCAGCGCGACAAACTGGAACTCGTCTGCCGCAAGCTCGCCCTCAGACCCGGCATGCGGCTGCTCGACGTCGGCTGCGGCTGGGGCTCCATGGCCCTGCACGCGGCCCGCGAGCACGGCGTGCACGTCGTCGGTGTCACCCTCTCCCAGGAGCAGGCCGCGTACGCGAGGAAGCGCGTCGCCGACGAGGGACTGACCGACCGGGTCGAGATCCGTGTCCAGGACTACCGGGACGTGCGCGACGGCCCGTACGACGCCATCTCCTCCATCGGCATGGCCGAACACGTCGGCTCCGAGCGCTACTTGGAGTACGCGACCGCCCTGCACGAGCTGCTCGTCCCCGGCGGACGGCTCCTCAACCACCAGATCGGGCGTCGGCCCCGGCGGGACGAATCGGCGTACGAGGTCGACGAGTTCATTGACGCGTACGTCTTCCCGGGCGGCGAGCTCGCGCCCGTGGGCACGACGGCGTCGCTCATCGAGCGCGCCGGTTTCGAGGTCCGTGACGTGGAGGCGATCCGCGAGCACTACGCCCTCACCCTGCGCCAGTGGGTCCGCAACCTGGAGGCCCGCTGGCCCGAGGCCCTGAAACTCGTCACCCCCGCCCGCGCCCGCGTCTGGCGCCTCTACATGGCCGCCTCGGCCCTGAGCTTCGAGCGCAACCACATCGGCGTCAACCAGATCCTCGCCGTGAAGACGCCGGTGAGCGGGGGGTCGGGGATGCCGTTGCGGGCGCGGGAGTGGAAGTAGTGCCCGAGCCCCGGCCGTTCGCCGCGCACGGCGGCGGGCGCACCGGTGACCTCGCCGATGCGCCCGCGCCGGTGCGTCCCCGCCCGGTCACTCCGCCTTGATCGCCGCCAGCATGTTCAGGCGGGCCGCGCGGCGGGCCGGCCACAGGGCCGCCAGAATGCCGACCACCGCGGCGAGCGCGAGGAAGAGAGCCATCCGGCCCCAGGGCAGGTTCAGTTCGTACGTCGACAGGGAACCGGAGATCAGCTCTCCGGCCGCCCAGCCGAAGAACACGCCAAGGCCCAGGCCGAGTGCACCGCCGAAGAGGGAGATGATCAGGGACTCCAGACGGACCATCCGCTTGACGCCCTTGCGGTTGACGCCGATCGCGCGGAGCATGCCGATCTCCTGCCGGCGCTCGAAGACGGACATGGCGAGCGTGTTGATCACACCGAGGACGGCGACGATCACCGCCATGGCGAGCAGGCCGTAGAGCATGTTGAGCATCAGGGTGAAGATCCTGGCGACCTGGTCGGAGATGTCCTGGCGGTCCTGGACCTTGACTGCGGGGTTGTCGCCGAGAGCCCTCGTGAGTCTGTCCTTGGTGGCGTCGGTGGCGCCGCCGGACGTCTTCACCATGACCTGCATGTCGGAGACGGCATCG
The DNA here is from genome assembly GCF_026274175.1 of Streptomyces beihaiensis. Classification (GTDB taxonomy): domain Bacteria; phylum Actinomycetota; class Actinomycetes; order Streptomycetales; family Streptomycetaceae; genus Streptomyces; species Streptomyces beihaiensis. The sequence continues at coordinate 70,544 of NZ_JAPHNL010000310.1, read as the reverse complement.
GTGAGGTGCGGGTCGAGGGTGCGGGTGTCGATCAAGATGCCGCGCATGATCTCGTTGTGCTGGTAGACGCCCGCGACCTTCAGGCGCTGCCGCTTGCCGTCCTCGTAGTGGACGGTGAACGACGAACCGGTGGTCAAGGAGTGCTGCTCGGCCGTCTCGTCGTCGACCACGACGTGCGAGCCGCCGACCGTGAACGTGCCGCTGCGCATGGTGAGCTGGGCCAGCTGCCTGATCGTCCCGCCGTTGACGCCGGTCAGGAACTCGGTGGTGCCGTCGATGCGGGACGGCGAGTTCGACAGCCCGCTGGTGGCGGTGACGCCGTCCGTCTTGTCGAGCGTCTTCAGGACCTCGGGGGACAGGGGGTTGCCGTTGGCCATGGAGACGACGTAGTCGGCCTTGAGGGAGTCGGCCGCCATCTTGTCGATGCCCGACTGCACGCTGCCCGCGATGACCGTCAGACCGGTGATCAGGGTGAGGCCGATCATCAGGGCCGACGCCGTCGCCGCGGTGCGGCGCGGGTTGCGTACGGCGTTCAGACGGGCCAGCTTGCCGGAGACGCCGAAGGCGCGCAGGACCGGTGCGGCGGCCGCGATCAGCGGGCGGGACAGCACGGGCGTGAGGATGAAGACGCCGATGACGAGGAGTCCGGCGCCCGCGGCCATCGGCATCCGGCCGCTGCTGCCCGACATGGCCGTCGCGGCGAGCACCGCCGTGACGCCCACGGCGGAGACGAGCGCGCCGAGCGTGTTGCGCAGCACGAGCGACTTGGTCGTCGGCGCGGCGTGCACCGCGCTCATGGCGGCGACCGGCGGGATCTTCGCGGCGCGGTGGCCCGGCAGCCAGGCGGCCAGCAGGGTGACGAGGATGCCGACGACCAGCGCCGAGACGACCGTGCCCGGCGAGACGACCAGCGGTCCGTCCGGGATGACCGCGCCGGTGTCGCTGATCAGGGCGCGCATCCCCGCGCCGATCCCGACGCCGACGGCCAGACCGGTCACGGCCGCCACCGAGCCCACCACGAACGCCTCCAGGAGCACCGAGCGCGTCACCTGGCGGCGCGAGGCGCCGACGGCGCGCATCAGGGCCAGTTCCTTGGTGCGCTGGGCGACCAGCATGGTGAAGGTGTTGGCGATGATGAAGACGCCGACGAACAGGGCGATGCCCGCGAAGATCAGGAGCATCGTCCGCATCGAGCTCATCGACGACGTGATCTGGCTCGCCTGGTCGTCGGCGAGCTGCTGACCGGTCTCGGTGTGCACGGCCGCGTCGCCGAGCGCCTTGCCGATGTTCCGCTTGAGCCGGTCCTGGCCGGTGCCCGCGGCCGCCGTCACGTCGATCTCGTCGTACGCGCCCGGCTTGTGGAAGAGCCGCTGGGCGGTGGCCGTGTCGAACAGGGCGAGGGAGCCGCCCGCGGCGACGTTGCCGTCGTCCGTGGTGAAGATGCCGCTGAGCGTCGGGGTGAGGACCGGGCCGTCCACGGACAGGCGGACCCGGTCGCCGACCTTGTACCCGGCGCGCTCGGCGGTCTTGGCGTCGAGCGCGACCTGGTTCCTTCCGTGCGGGGCGGAGCCTTCCTTCAGCGGATAGCGGACGTCCTTGCCGCCCGACCCCGCCCAGTAGTTGCCGCCCTGCGAGGCGAAGCCGTTGCCGACGAGCTTGCCGTCCTGGCCGGCGACGGCGGCGTACCCGCTGACCACGCCGTAGGCGGAGGCGGCGCCGGGCACGCTCTCGGCCTTCCCGAGCGTGGCGTCGGTCAGCTTCACCTCCTTGCTGACCTTGTCGCCCGCGGCGGCGGTCGCGCCGGGCGTGAGGGCCACGTCGACGTGGTCGAAGCCCTTGGCGGAGGACTTCGACAGGGCGTGCGAGATGGTGTTGGTGAAGACCAGGGTGCCGGAGACGAAGGCCACGCCGAGCATGACGGCGAGGACGGTCATCAGGAGGCGGGCCTTGTGCGCGAAGACGTTGCGCAGGGCTGTTCGGAACATGGGTTTCTGCTCAGTCCTGGGGTCCGGGGCGGAGCCCCGTGGCGTGGGCGCCGTAGGGCGGAAGATTCATGGGCGAGGGCGGGAGTGCGTGCCGCGGCTGGTCCGTACTCGACTGGTCCGTACTCGGCCGGTCGGCACTCAACTGGTCCGGCCCTTGGCGTCGAAGCGCTTCATACGGTCCAGGACCGCGTCGGCCGTCGGCTCGTACGTCTCGTCGACGATGCGGCCGTCCGCGAGGAAGACGACCCGGTCCGCGTACGCCGCCGCCACCGGGTCGTGCGTCACCATCACCACGGTCTGGCCGAGCTCGCGCACGGAGTTGCGCAGGAAGCCGAGGACCTCCGCGCCGGAGCGCGAGTCGAGATTTCCGGTGGGCTCGTCGCCGAAGATGATCTCCGGCTTGGAGGCGAGCGCGCGGGCCACGGCGACGCGCTGCTGCTGGCCTCCGGAGAGCTGGGAGGGGCGGTGGCCGAGCCGGTCGGACAGGCCCACCATGCGGATGACGTTCTCCAGCCACTGCTGGTCGGGCTTACGGCCCGCGATGTCCATGGGGAGCGTGATGTTCTCCAGGGCGGTCAGCGTCGGCAGCAGGTTGAACGCCTGGAAGATGAAGCCGATCTTGTCCCGGCGGAGCTTGGTGAGCTGCTTGTCCTTGAGCGAGCCCAGCTCGGTGTCGCCGATCCGCACCGATCCGGACGAGAACGTGTCCAGGCCCGCCACGCAGTGCATCAGCGTCGACTTGCCGGAGCCCGACGGCCCCATGATCGCGGTGAACTGGGCCTGCCGGAAGTCGACACAGACCCCGTCGAGAGCGACGACCCGTGTCTCGCCCTCTCCGTAGACCTTGGTGAGATCCGTGGCGCGGGCGGCGGCCGTGGTGGTCGGGCCCGCGAAGGGGGTGGTGGTCACGCTGGGTGCTCCTGTCGGGATGACGGTGTCGAGGACCGTTTCATCGTCTCGGCGACACACCGGCCCGAAGTCAGCCGCAGCTCCCGTTCCGGGGGGCGACTTCGGTCGCATCGGGAGAGGCTGTGTCATACCTGGGAATGACACCGGACCCTGAGCACCGCGGGGCACACGCGACCGCATGAGGTGAAATTCCGTCAATCCGCATCAACGGGATGCGCCGCACGGAAGGGCCCCAGGCAAGTGCGGACGGCCCCTGGCATGGGCTGATGCGCCCTCAGACGTCAATAAAATAAGACAACATGGGGTCGGCGTTCCGCTGATCGAGGGATGCCGCCGGATAGGCTCGGACGGTCGGCGCGGACCCCGCCCAGCCTGCCCGGATGGTGGAATGCAGACACGGCGAGCTTAAACCTCGCTGCCCCTCTGGGGCGTACCGGTTCAAGTCCGGTTCCGGGCACCTCTCCATCGCTCTCGTGTTACCGCCCGCGCGGTCTGCGGGCGAACCCGCGCGAGTTCGCGCGAACTCGCGCGAACCCGTGGCTGCCGGAACACCCGGGTGTCGGCGTACGTTCCCTGTAGCAGGGTGGGAAAGATCCTCCCTGAGCACTAGGCTCGGATCTTTGCCAGCCCATTACTCTTGTGGGAAGGCCATACCAGGTGGCCATGGAGGAGTGAAGGATGAGGAGCAGCAACCCGGTCTTCTCGCGACGGGGATTCAGCCGCGACAACGGCTACGCGCGGTTCGACGCGCAGCGGCCGCAGGCCGGGGGCCCCGCTGTCGGCACGGTGCCGCAGGGCAACCCCTACGCGCAGGCCCCCGCCGGCAACCCGTACGCGCAGAACCCCTACGCCCAGCAGGACGCGCAGTACGGCGCTCCCCAGGCGCCCGCCACCACCGGCCGCATGACGATGGACGACGTCGTCATGCGCACCGCCACCACGCTCGGTGTGCTGGTCGTCACCGCGGCGCTCGCGTGGGCGCTGCTGCCGGTCGACGACGCCCACATCCAGAAGTCGTACGGCATCGCCGCCGGTGCCGGTCTCATCGCGATGGTGCTCGGCTTCGTCCAGGCGTTCAAGCGCAAGGCGTCCCCGCCGCTCATCCTGGCGTACGCCGCCCTGGAGGGCGTCTTCCTCGGTGTCGTCTCCAGCGTCGTCGACAACCGCATCGCCAGCGGCGCCGCCATGCAGGCCGTGCTCGGCACGATGGCCGTGTTCGTGGCGGTCCTCGTGGCGTACAAGGCGGGCTGGATCCGCGTCAACCGGCGCTTCTACGGCTTCGTGATGGCCGCCGCGCTCGGCTTCGTGCTGCTGATGGCCGTGAACATGCTGTTCGCGGTCTTCGGCGGCGGTGACGGCCTCGGCTTCCGCAGCGGCGGCCTCGGCATCATGTTCGGCATCATCGGCATCCTGCTCGGCGCGGCCTTCCTCGCCCTGGACTTCAAGATGGTCGAGGACGGCATCGCGTACGGCGCTCCGCGCGAGGAGGCATGGCTCGCCGCGTTCGGCCTCACCATGACGCTGGTCTGGATCTACATGGAGTTCCTGCGGCTGATCGCCATCCTGCAGGGCAACGACTGACGGCCAGGACGTGCCCTGACCTGACCAGTCCTTGTCTTGGTCGGATCAGATCAGGTCCGGCCAGATCGGATGAGATCTGACCTGGTCGGACTGTCGCTTCGACTGCTTCCGGCGGTCGTGGGCCCGCGCACCTTCGGGTGCGCGGGCCCTTTTGCTGTCGGGGGGGGAGAGGTGCGGCCTTCCGCGCTAGCCGAAACGGCGGGCGGCGCGCCTCAGGTCGTACTCGTGGATGATCGCCTTGGCGTAGCCGTACGGAAGGTTGTGCTCGGTGCGCAGCCAGCTGACCTTGTCGTCGAAGCGAAGGAAGGCAGGGCCCTCCTCGACGGCGCGCAGCCAGTCGGAGACCTCGCGGCCGGTGCAGTGGGGGATACGGGAGATCAGGTTGCGGTGGGTCTCCTCGGAGAAGACTAGGGACATCGGCGCCTCCGGAACGCTTCCATGTAGCCGGTCCTTTACCGCCACCGTGCCTGAGCGCCAAGGGCTTGTAAACAGCTAGAGTCGCCGCGTGGTGGATACGACGCCTTTGACGACCGTGGTGGATCAGTTCGCGGACCGGCTGCGGGCCGCCCCGCAGAGTCGGCTGCAGCGGGGTGGCGCGGCCGAGGCATTGGCCCTGGCCAGGGAGCTTTCGGCATGGGCCCAACGCGTGGAGGAGCCGGGCCGGGCCGTACGGGAGATGCCGGACGCCGGGATGTTCGCCGCGGCGGACCAGATCACGGTCGCCGCGCGGGACCTGGCGATCGTGTTGCGGGAACCGGGCGAGGTGGCCAAGGCCGTGGAGGCGGTCGAGGCGGCGATGAAGCGGGCCGGGGTCTGACGCTGTCCGAAGGTCCTGGGCCCGACTCCGGCAGTCGGGTGAGGACGGCCGCCGCGCGACTGGGAGCCGACGCTCGGCGCGCAGGCCGCGCAGGCCGCGCAGGCCGCGCAGGCCGCGCAGGCCGCGGAGGCCCCGCAAGGCGCCACAGGTGTCACGGGTGCCACGCGGGGGCCCGGAGGAGCCGCAGGGAGCGGCAAGAGGAGCCGCGGCTCCCGTCACGCCGACGCTATGACCCGGTCCGCCAGGATGTAGACGCTGTTCTCGCCGCACTCGAAGGTCAGGGCATAGGCGCCCGAGACCCCCGAACCGCCGAGGAGGACCGGGGTGTCGCCCGCGCGCAGCGCCTCCGCGAGCTGTTCCGCGGTCTCACGGTGCCCCGGGGTCATGCACAGCGTGGTGCCGTCGGCGAAGACGTAGACGTCGAGCGTGCCGAGGGGGCCGGGGCGGACGTCGGACAGGGCCGTACGGGACTGCGCGAGCTCCTCGAGGCACGCCACCGTCCGCTCGTGGTCACCCGAGACGGGCGACTGGACCGGGACGAAGTCGGGGTGCGAGGGGTGGCGGCGGCGCGCGGCGGCCAGCTCGGGGGAGTCGCCGCCGAGGCTGTCCTCCAAGGACGCCGAGCCCGCCATGAGGCCGTCCTCGTGCTCAAGGGCGGGCTCGCTCACCGGTTCGAGGCCCGCGAACGGTTCGAGGCCCGCGAAGTCGGCCTGCCGGGGCAGGAAGAGGTCGTCGCCGGGGCCGCCGCCCGCGCCGCCACCGAGGAACGGCGGCAGCTCGGAGGCGTCCCGCGCCTCCTGGGCGGCCCAGAACGCGCGGGCCTCCGCCAGCTCCCGCTCCCGCTCCTCGGCGAGGGCGTCGGCGACGGCGGTACGTATGGCGTCGGTGTCGGGCTCACTGGTGGTGCGCGCCGCGGGCACGGCGGTGTGCGCGGCGGCGGCACGGCTGCGGGCCACCTCGTCGCGGAGGTCGGAGACCTGCCGGCGCAGGCCGCGCACGGTGTGCAGAGTGGTGGCGCCGACGGCCGTGGCGGCGGTCGTGGCGAGCAGCAGGACACTGATGGCGACGGGCATGGCGCTCACTGACGTACTCCCGGTTTCAAGTCGACCCCCGACTTCCTACATCAGCTTGCGGCTTCGTAGAACCACCTGTCAGTGCATTACGTCACGAAACGGACAGGTCTTTTGGTCGGGTGTTTAGCCCCGTCATGGCCTGGGTACCGGGCTGACCTGCAATGACCTGCTGGAACCCCTCTCCCCCGAGACGCATGTCACATCCTGGGGGAGATTGGGTCACAGTCGCATAGACGGTCCGGGAAGACCCGGTCCCGTCCGGTCCCGTCCGGTCCCGTCCGGTCCCGACAGGACCGTGCCGGTCCGGACGGGGCCGAGCCCGAGCCGGACCGGATCGGGTCAGCTCAGGCGCTCGATGACCATGGCCATGCCCTGGCCGCCGCCGACGCACATGGTCTCCAGGCCGAACTGCTTGTCGTGGAACTGGAGCGAGTTGATCAGCGTGCCGGTGATACGGGCGCCGGTCATGCCGAAGGGGTGGCCGACGGCGATGGCACCGCCGTTCACGTTCAGCTTGTCGATGTCGACGCCGAGGTCCCGGTATGAGGGGATCACCTGGGCGGCGAATGCCTCGTTGATCTCGACCAGGTCGATGTCGTCGATGGTGAGACCGGCGCGGCCCAGCGCCTGCTTGCTGGCCTCGACCGGGCCGAGGCCCATGATCTCGGGGGACAGGGCCGAGACGCCGGTGGAGACGATCCGGGCGAGCGGGGTCAGGCCCAGCTCACGGGCCTTGGTGTCGGACATGATGACGACGGCCGCGGCGCCGTCGTTGAGCGGGCAGCAGTTGCCCGCCGTGACCAGGCCGTCGGGGCGGAAGACGGGCTTGAGGCCCGCGACGCCCTCCATGGTGACGCCCGCGCGCGGACCGTCGTCCTTCGAGACGACCGTGCCGTCGGGGGTGGTGACCGGGGTGATCTCGCGCTCCCAGAAACCGTTCTTGATGGCCTGCTCGGCCAGGTTCTGCGAGCGGACGCCGAACTCGTCCATGTCCTGGCGGGTGATGCCCTTGGCGCGGGCCAGGTTCTCGGCGGTCTGGCCCATCGCGATGTAGGCGTCCGGGATCAGGCCGTCCTCGCGCGGGTCGTGCCAGGTGGAGCCGGTCGACTCGGCGACCGCCGCGGTGCGGGCCTCGGCCTCGGCGAAGAGCGGGTTGTGCGTGTCCGGCAGGCCGTCGGAGCTGCCCTTGCCGAAGCGGGAGACCGTCTCGACGCCTGCCGAGATGAACACGTCGCCCTCACCGGCCTTGATGGCGTGCAGAGCCATACGGGAGGTCTGAAGGGAGGACGAGCAGTAGCGGGTGATCGTGCAGCCGGGCAGGTGGTCCATGCCCATCTGCACGGCGACGATACGGCCGAGGTTGTGCCCCTGTTCGCCGCCGGGCAGGCCACAGCCCAGCATCAGGTCGTCGATGTCCTTGGGGTCGAGCTCGGGGACCTTGGCGAGCGCGGCCTGGATGATCGTGGCGGTCAGGTCGTCCGGGCGCAGCTCCTTGAGGGAGCCCTTGCCGGCGCGGCCGATGGGGGAGCGGGCGGTCGAGACGATCACTGCTTCGGGCATCACGGCTCCAGAGGGGTTGGAAGGCGGATTCGGGCAGACCCTCTGGGAAGTTACCCGTACGTACCGCTCAGGTCATCGGCCCGAGTGTGTGACCCCGACCGCATTTTTCTAAGCGCTTGCTCAGTCCTCGGTGCCCCGCCGTTGCCTCAGCGCTCCCCGGTGTGCTGGCGCTCGGCCCCCGACGCCAGGCGCTCCGACTCGACGGCCCTGGCCCTGGCCCTGGCCTTGGCCTTGTCCTTGACGGACTCGGCCTCCTCGACCGGTTTGGCCTCCCCGACCGTCCCGGCCACCCCGTGCTCCGCGGGCCCTGCCTCCGTGGGCCCTGCCTCCGCGGGCCCCGCCTCCGTGGGCCCTGCCTCCGCGGGCCCCGCCTCCGTGGGCCCCGCCTCCGCGGGAGCCGTCGGCACCGGATCCTGGGTGGGCACCCGCCGCCGACGGCGCCGCTTCAGCAACGCCCACGGACCCCGGGGCCCGGTCGGCATCGCGGCGGTCACCTCGGTGCCGCCCTCCTCGGCGGCCTGCGCGGCCGCATGGGCCACCGGCCAGAACCCCTCCGCCCGCGACACGTCGGGACGCTCCTCCTCCGGCCACACGCCGAGCGCCGCGCACAACGTGGGCAGCACCGCCATCGCGGCCGTGGCGTACCCCTCCGCCGACGGGTGGAAGTTGTCCGGCCCGAACAGCTCACGCGGGTTGGCCGAGAACTCCGGGCCCAGCAGATCACCGAGCGACACCGTCCGCCCGCCCTGCTCGACCGCCCCGATGGTCTGCGCGGCCGCCAGCTGCCGCGACGCACGCCGGGCCAGCCAGCGCAACGGCTGCTGCACCGGCTCCACCGAGCCGAGATCCGGGCAGGTGCCGACCACCACCTCCGCGCCCGCCGTACGCAACCGCCGCACCGCCGCCGACAGATGCCGCACCGACTTCGTCGCCGGAATCCGGTGCGTGACGTCATTGGCGCCGACCATGATCACGCACACGTCCGGCAGCCACAGCGGGTCGCTCAGGATCAGCGCCACCTGCCGGTCGAGGTCGTCCGACTGCGCGCCCGGCAGCGCGACGTTGCGCAGCTCCACCGGCCGCTCGGCGACCGCCGCGAGCCCCGAGGCGAGCAGCGCGCCCGGGGTCTGCCGAGCCCGGTGCACGCCCTGCCCGGCCGCCGTGGAGTCACCGAGCATCGCGAACCGCACCGGCTCGACGGCGTCGGCCCCCGGCCCCGTAGCCCCTCCATCGACGTACGCCATGCCGAACAGGCCGTCCGCGGAGGGCACCCGTACGGGGTCGGGGCCGTGATTGCCCACCTGCCTCCGCACCAGCTGGACCTCGGCGAGCAGCACGCCGACCGCGGCCGCGCCGAGCAGCCCGATCCCGCCCCCGCCGTACGCCGCGCCCGCTGCGATCCGCCGTGCCACCCTCGCCCTGCTCGACATGTCCCGCGGCCACCTGCCTCTGCTCGCTCGTCCGTGCGTCTGCCCGTAGTGCCGCGTCGTGCGTTTTACGGCTCATGGACTCATTGCCCCGTAATGGCCATCGGTCAACCGTCGGCCGGTCGTGATGGCGCATGACGGCCTGGTGAGGGCGGTGGGCGGCATACGCTGACCGCATCCCTACGGAATCCTCATGGGAGACCCCGTGAAGGAAACCCGGAGAACCGGAGAACCGGAGTAAACGTGCAGATCCACGACTCGATGATCAGCCTCGTCGGCAACACCCCGCTCGTCAGGCTCAACAAGGTGACCGAGGGCATCCAGGCGACCGTCCTGGCCAAGGTCGAGTACTTCAACCCCGGCGGCAGCGTGAAGGACCGCATCGCGCTGCGCATGATCGAGGCGGCCGAGGAGAGCGGCGAGCTGCGGCCCGGCGGCACGATCGTGGAGCCGACCAGCGGCAACACCGGGGTCGGTCTGGCGATCGTGGCGCAGCAGAAGGGCTACAAGTGCATCTTCGTCTGCCCCGACAAGGTCTCCACCGACAAGATCAACGTGCTGCGCGCGTACGGGGCGGAGGTCGTGGTCTGCCCGACCGCCGTGGACCCCGAGCACCCGGACTCGTACTACAACGTCTCCGACCGCCTGGTCCGTGAGACTCCGGGCGCCTGGAAGCCCGACCAGTACAGCAACCCGAACAACCCGCTCTCCCACTACCACTCCACCGGCCCGGAACTGTGGGAGCAGACGGACGGGAAGATCACCCACTTCGTCGCGGGCGTCGGCACCGGCGGCACGATCTCCGGCACCGGCCGCTACCTGAAGGACGTGAGCGAGGGCCGGGTCAAGGTGATCGGCGCAGACCCGGAGGGCTCGGTCTACTCCGGTGGCTCGGGCAGGCCCTACCTGGTCGAGGGCGTGGGCGAGGACTTCTGGCCGACTGCGTACGACCGTGACGTGGCCGACGAGATCGTCGCGGTCTCCGACAAGGACTCCTTCCAGATGACCCGCCGCCTGGCCAAGGAGGAGGGCCTGCTGGTCGGCGGCTCCTGCGGCATGGCGGTGGTGGCGGCGCTGCGGGTGGCCGAGCGGCTCGGCCCGGACGACATCGTGGTGGTGCTGCTGCCGGACAGCGGGCGCGGGTACCTCTCGAAGATCTTCAACGACGACTGGATGGCGGACTACGGCTTCCTCGACGACTCCAGCTCCGGCGCGCGGGTCGGCGACGTCCTCAAGGACAAGGAGGGCGGCACGCTGCCGTCCCTGGTCCACATGCACCCGGAGGAGACGGTCGGCCAGGCCATCGAGGTGCTGCGCGAGTACGGCGTCTCGCAGATGCCGATCGTGAAGCCGGGCGCCGGACACCCGGACGTGATGGCGGCCGAGGTGATCGGCTCGGTCGTGGAACGGGAGCTTCTCGACGCGCTGTTCGCCCAGCGGGCCTCGCTGAACGACCCGCTGGAGAAGCACATGTCACCGCCGCTGCCCCAGGTGGGCTCCGGCGAACCGGTGGAGGACCTGATGGGCGTGCTCGGCGCGGCGGACGCGGCGATCGTCCTCGTCGAGGGCAAGCCCACGGGCGTGGTGAGCCGCCAGGACCTGCTGGCGTTCCTGGCCAGGACGAGCGGCAAGTAGACGACCGGCGGCGGCCCTCTCGCCCTTTGAGGGGGCCGCCGGACGGCGTCCGCCGTCGTGTGTCAGGTCAGCGTGCCCACGGTCCGACCGGGCTCGTCCAGCCAGACCGTGTTGGCGTTCGGGGTGACGGTGAGGCCGTAGCGCTCAAGTCCGGGGCGCTCATCGGAGAGCCAGCGTGTGATGATCTTCTCCAGTTCGGACCACAGCGGGCGCGGACCGCCCTGGAAGGCGCGTACGTCTGCGTCCGTCCTGGTCTCCAGTACGGCCCACGAGCCGTCCGGGTGGATGAACCAGCGCCCGGAACCGTTCTCGGTCGTCAGGCTGAGACGGGTGGTCCCGGGCAGGGCGACTTGGGCGGCCCACATGAGACCCTGTTCATCCACGACGTCCGGATGAATGACCGGATCGGCGCCGCGTGACCGTCGCCTGTCTGCCAAGGCGCTCCGGATGAGGGGGCCGATCTCAGGGGAGCCCATCTCGCGGGAGGGCATGAAGGAGACGTCGCCGTTGATGAACCTTCCGCTCGCTTCGGTGTCGGAGCGCTTGCTGAGGCGTACGTACCCGTAGGCACGCAGGCTTCCGACGAGGGAGACGAGGACGAGTGCGCCGGGGGCGGCTTGCTCCAGCCCCGCGGCGGGGACGTGGGTGGGTGAGTAGGTGGAGATGATCCGCCCGTAGGGCGCGGCGTCGGGGTAGCCGCGTGCGGCGTCGCCGCAGACCAGGCGAGGACGGTAGCCGAGTGCGGCGAGGCGTGCGCGGCCGACGTCGCAAAGGGCCGGGTCGTACTCGCGGCTGGTCACGTACCTGTCCCCGAGACGTTCACACATCAGGGCGGTCGAGTAGTCGGTGCCCCCACCGGCTTGAAAGACCTTTGTTCTGTCGGGGACTTCGAGGTCTTCGAGCATCCGGACGACGACGCCGGGCAATGTGGAGGAACTGGTGGGCACACCCGTGACCGGCGTGCGGTCCGTGGTGGTGGCGCCGTTGTTTCGTCGAGCTGCGCATGGCGCGCCAGGCTGCGCTGACCAGGGACGAACCGATCAGCATCTCCTGCATCCTGGACGAAGCCACGCTGCGCCGGGTCGTCGGCGGACCGGACATCATGAGGGGCCAGCTTCAGCACCTGCTGGACGTGACGGGGGAGCAAGACCATGTAGCAATGACGGGGGAGCATGACCATGTAGCAATACAGGTCCTGCCCTTCGAAGCGGGAGCCCACGCGGCTGTCGACGGCCCATTCCAGGTCCTGCATTTCCCGGCTGGACCGCCAGTAGCCGTGGTCGAGACGAAGATGACATCCCTGTACCTGGAGGAAGATGGAGACGTGGACCGGTACGTGTCCGCGCTCGACACACTCCGTACCAAGGCCCTCGACAGGCGAGCGACGCGTCGCTTCATCGAGCAACTGATCAAGGACTGCTACACATGAACAAGAAGGTCGACCTCACCGACGCCGAGTGGGCGAAAAGCGACTTGTCCAACGGAGGCAACAACTGTCTGGAGGTCGCGTTCGTCGACGGGGTTGTGGCACTGCGCGACTCAAAGGACGTCGGCGACCCGAACGCTCAGGTCCTGATCATCTCCCGCAAGGACTACGAGTTGTTCACAAGGAGCATTCAGGGCGGCCAGGAAAACCTGCTGCCTTGACCTGGCCGCTGTCAGGGCCGAAGCGCCCACCTTCTTCCGGAGGTGGGCGCTCTTTTCTGTTGAAACCGAATCCCTTACCAGTCCGACGAGGCACTGACCCACGCGGGTATGCGGTCCGGCCCTCCCGGCTACGCGGCCTTGACCACCACATACACGAGCAGCGCGAGCAAGACGAGTACGAACTCCAAGAAGACAATGGCCAGGGCCTTGTTCACTTCCATGCGCCTCGTTCGCGTGCGAGGCGCATAACTGTCCCGAGGTCGCGGGTCGGACGGTCGCGGAGGGCGGGACGGCTGTGGTGCCGTGCTGCCGTGCGCGGTGTTCCACCAGTCCCGCTGTGGCGAAGCCGGGGGTTCTGGCGGCACAAACCCCGGCTGCGGTCGATGACGGCGAGTGGTCGCGCCGACGCCCGCGTCGGCCGTCTCCCAGGGGTCCACCGTGTTCGCCTCGGCACTTGGCACGCGTGACGGGACCGGCGATTTCCTTGTTGCGCGAGCCGCGTCGTAGTCGGACCGGTGATTCAACAGGACATCGCGCGCGACGATCAGCAACCGCGACAGCTCTTCATCACTGCCTCCGGGCGCCCGATCCGGGTGCACGTCCTTCATCCTTCTCTTGAAGGCCGCGCGGATGTCCTCCCGGGACGCGTCGTTCGGCACGCCGAGCAGACGGTATGCGTCGTGATGGCCCAGATCACGAAGTCTGCGGTCCATGGATCACAGCCCGATGCGCTGCGTGACAGACGCGCGGTAGCACGTCAGGGCCCAGTGCGCGGTGGCATCGGTATGACCCACCGGGACTTTTTTGGAGCCGACCGCGGCCGTCACGTCACGCGGGCCCGCCAGGACGATCCCGAACATGTCCAGGTGGTGGTCGTGTCCTTCGTAGTGAAAGGACCGAGTCAGTATCTTCTGCCCGGCGAGGAACGGCGCCTGAAGCAATTCCTGAACCTTCTGCGGAAGATTCCCCAGGACGCCTTTGGCCTCGTCGTCGAGCCCGATCTCCGGCGGTGCCGATGCGCCCGCCGGTGACAGCGGCGAGGCCGCGGGAGGCGGCCGGTGATCGACAGTCACATGCCGGAAGGAGGACGGATCCAGAACCAGGCAGGAGATCTTGTACACCGGCTTGTGCTCCGTGTTGATCCTCGGTTCCGCGAGAGCCAGTCCACGCTCACCGAGGACGACCGCGTACGAGCGTCCTCTCGCCGACGCATCCTCTTCCGCCCACCATTCGATGATCTGCCCGGCGCGTTCGAGCAGCCGGTCGCGTGCGGGCGCGGGGAGGGAGTCCCACCACGCCTGACGAAGCGGCCGTCCGGTGACGAGGTCCATGTGCCGGGGTGCGTGGATCGCCGTCCGGCGGACGATCTCCCTCCCCCCGGACGGGTTCACCGGCCCGGAGCCGTACGGAACCATCGATGAAGAATCCATTGGGCGCCTCCCCCTCGGCGTAAGTCCCTCGTGTGTTCCCTCATACCCATCCGCGTCCGGGGTGCCACGCCGGGTGCGGGGCGAATCCGGGCGGCGCCGGACCGGTCGACCAGCGGTGCCCGCCGCGTCTCGTCCCCCAGCTCACCACCCGAACCGCACAGTCCGGTCCGGAGGTTCGGGAAACTGGTACGAGCGCGACACGTGCGCGCAGCACCGACTTAACACGCCTCCGGCACATTGGTGGGTGTCGGCGAGAAGGGCGGGAGCGGCTCCCCGCCCCGGCAACCGGCAGCGAGCGGCGTCAAGGAAACCCGGAGCGGCTCCCGGACCTCCATGGACGCCCTGGCGTGGCACCGGCCCTGACCGGCCCGCGCCGTCCGCGGGGACCGCCGTCGTCCCGCCCCCCGTCACACGGGGGTGCGGCGGTCCCCGCGCAACTCGCCTCCCCGTGAACCGAGCCCCCTACCGGCGGTCACTCCGCGAACAGGCCGCGTTCCGCCGCTCGTACGTCGAACTCCTCCAGCCTCGCCTGCGCCTGTGGCAGGTCGTCGCACATCGCCTCCAGGAGCACGCGCCCGAGCAGCATCGGCGCGCACGCCGTGTCGAAGGCGAGGCCCGTGCCGACGGCGGCCGGGAGCAGCAGGTCCGAATGGGCGGCGACCGGCGCGAAGGCGGAGTCGGCGACGGTGACGACGGTCAGGCCCACGGACCGGGCGTGGGCGAGCGCCTCCACCACCTCGCGCGGGTGGCGTGGCAGGGCGAAGCACAGCAGGGTCGTGGCTCCCGCCCGGACCGCCGCGTCGATGCGGTCGGCCAGCATGGTGCCGCCCTCGTCGAGGAGGCGCACGTCCGGGTGGACCTTCGCGGCGAAGTACGAGAACCCGTACGCCTGCGAGGCCGCCGCGCGCAGCCCGAGCACGGGCAGCGGCCGGGAGGCGGCGAGCAGCTGCCCCGCCCGCTCGACCGGTGCGGGGTCGGCCAGCAGGTCGGACAGGTGGCGGAGGTTGGCGATCTCGGCCTCGACGGCCTTCTGGTACTCGTTGGCCACGGCGTCGACGGCCGGTTCGGCGGGGGAGACCTCGCGCAGGTGGCGGCGGAGCGCCGGGTACCCGTCGAAACCGAGCGCGACCGCGAACCGGGTCACGGAGGGCTGGCTCACCCCGGCGAGCTCGGCCAGCTCCACGGACGACAGGAACGGCACGTCGGCGGCGCGGCGGACCATGCAGTGGGCGATGCGCCGCTGGGTGGGCGTGAGGCGGTGCCCCTCGAAGAGGTGCTGGAGCCGGGCGGCGGGGCCCTGGCCGCCGCCCTCCCCGTGCGTGCGCTCGCTCATGTCTCCCCGTCGGTGCATTCAGGTGTTCGGGCTTTTGCATGAGTCTATTCAGGTGGGGGAGGGGGCGCCAGGGCGCGCCCTCCCGGGCCTCGGTGCCCGCGCCGGTAGCGTCGCCGCCGGGCCGGAGCCGGCCCGCGGAGGAGGACGATGACTGACGCATCAGACCGACTTGCCGCAGCCGACGAGACCGACGAGAGCGACGATTCCGGCCAGACCGATCGGTCTGGCGAGACCGGCGAGGTCGCCGAGGCCGAACGGCGCGTCCAGCACGACTACTACCCGTACGACGAGAACGAGGACGACCCTCCCGAGGAGCCGCCACCCGCGTCCGGCCCGGGCCTCGGACGCCGGCTGCTGAACTGGGCGTCCACCACCGACCACAAGGTGATCGGCCGCCTGTACATGGTCACGGCCTTCTCCTTCTTCCTCTTCGCCGGGCTGCTCGCCATGGCCATGCGGTCCGAACTCGCCCGCCCCGGACTTCAGTTCATGGGCGCACAGACCTACAACCAGCTGTTCACGATCCACGGCACGATCATGATGCTGCTGTTCGCGACCCCGATGTTCGCCGGGTTCGCGAACGCCGTGATGCCGCTGCAGATCGGCGCCCCGGACCTGGCCTTCCCGCGGCTCAACGCCCTCTCCTACTGGATGTACCTGTTCGGCGCCCTGATGGTGGTGTCCGGCTTTCTGACGCCGCGCGGCGCGGCGGCGTTCGGCTGGTTCGCGTACGCGCCGCTCACCAGCGCCGTCCACTCGCCCGGCGCGGGCGGTGACCTGTGGGCGATGGGGCTCGTGGTCACGGGTGTGTCGACGACGCTCACCGCGGTCAACTTCATCACCACGATCATGTGCCTGCGTGCGCCCGGCATGACCATGTTCCGGATGCCGATCTTCACCTGGAACACGCTGTTCACGTCGATCCTGGTGCTGCCCGCCTTCCCGGTGCTCACGGCGGCGCTGTTCGCCCTGGAGGCGGACCGCAAGTTCGGCGCGCACGTCTTCGACCCCGCGAACGGCGGCGCGATCCTGTGGCAGCACCTCTTCTGGTTCTTCGGGCATCCCGAGGTCTACATCGTGGCGCTGCCGTTCTTCGGGATCATCAGCGAGATCATCCCGGTCTTCTCGCGCAAACCGCACTTCGGGTATGTGCCGATGATCGGCGCCACCATCGCGATCACCATGCTGTCCGCGGTCGTGTGGGCGCACCACATGTTCGTCACGGGAGCGGTGCTGCTGCCGTTCTTCTCGGTGATGTCGTTCCTGATCGCGGTGCCCACGGGCATCAAGTTCTTCGCCTGGATCGGCACCATGCACCGGGCGTCGCTGTCCTTCGAGACGCCGATGCTGTGGGCGATCGGCTTCCTCGTGTCGTTCCTGCTCGGCGGGCTCAGCGGGGTGCTCATCGCCTCCCCGCCCCTGGACTTCCATCTGACGGACTCGTACTTCATCGTCGCCCACCTGCACTACGTGCTGTTCGGGACGGTCGTCTTCGCGATGTTCGCGGGCTTCTACTTCTGGTGGCCCAAGTTCACCGGCAAGCACCTCGACGAACGCCTCGGCAAATTCCACTTCTGGACGCTCTTCGTGGGATTCCAGTCGACGTTCCTGGTGCAGCACTGGCTCGGCGAGTCCGGCATGCCGCGCCGCTACGCGAACTACCTGCCCGCGGACGGCTTCACCACGCTCAACACCGTGTCGTCGATCGGCGCCTTCCTGCTGGGCGCCTCGACCCTGCCGTTCCTCTACAACGTCTGGCACACCGCCAAGTACGGCGAGCAGGTCGAGGCCGACGACCCGTGGGGCTTCGGGCGCAGCCTCGAATGGGCGACGTCCTGCCCGGCGCCCCGGCACAACTTCGTGGCGCTGCCCCGCATCCGCTCGGAGGCACCCGCCTTCGACCTGCACCACCCGGCGATCGTCCGGCTGGAGCGCGAGGAGGGCCTGAGGTGAGAGGAGGGCCTGAGGTGAGAGGGGACGGACCAGAGGTGAGGGGAGACGGAGCCGATGGGAGAGGGGAGGAGCCTGAGGTGGGAGGAGAAGGGCCCGCGGTGCGGGCGGAGAGCCGGGAGTCCGCGGTGAGAGAGGACGGGACGTCGTGAAGATCGAAGCGCTGCTCTTCGGCGGTATCGCCGTCTTCTTCGGCGGGGCCGCCGTGCTCTACCGGGTGTGGTCGCGCGATCCGACCGGCACGGCGGTGCTGATCATCGCGTTCCTCATGGCCCTGGCGATCTCCCTGTTCTGCGCGGTGAACTACCGCCGCAAGGGCGCGCGCCCGCAGGACCGTACCGAGGCCGAGGTCGCGGATGCCGCCGGACCGGTGGAGTTCTTCCCGGCCCACAGCTACTGGCCGGTCGTCACCGCCCTCGGCGCCGCGCTCACGGCGACCGGCATCGTGTACGGGCTGTGGCTGTTCCTCATCGGTTTCGGGGTGCTGGCTCGCGGTGTGGCGGGGATGGCTCTCCAGTACGTGCATCACGGTGAGGGCCAGGGGAGCTGACCGGCTTCCGGGGCGGGCGGCGGGGCGCGCCCGGCCGGAACGACTTGACGGGGTGGTGCGCTTCCTCGTAACCGCCCTCGATGTTCTGCCGTACGTCGCCCGATTCCACGCCTTCCCTGAGGCGTTTGCGCTCGGCGGCGAGCAGGGCGTGGCACAGCCGCCGGGTGACCATGAAGGCGATGACCGGGGCGAGGACGAGACCGACGCGCAGCCCCCAGGTCATCGCGTTGACCGAGATGCCGAAGGTCGTCGCGATCACGTCGTTGCCGCCGGCGAGGAGCAGTACGCCGTACGTCGTGATGCCCGCCACGCCGAGAGCGGTGCGTACGGGGCGCTCGCGCGGCCGGTCGCACAGGTGGTGCTCCTGGTCCCACTCGCCGGTCAGGAACTGCTCGGCGAACGGATACACGTACAGGACGGTGAAGAGCAGTCCCGGCAGGACGACGGCGGGCAGCAGCACGTTCCAGCTGACCGTGTGTCCCGCGATGGACGTCTCCCAGTACGGCACCAGGCGCAGCGAACCCTCCAGGAAGCCGACGTACCAGTCGGGCTGGGAGCCGGTCGACGCCTGGTCGGGGCGGTAGGGCCCGTACGTCCACACGGGGTTGATCTGCGCGACGGCGCTGAGCACCGTCAGGGCGCCGAAGACCATCAGGGAGAGGCCCGAGGAGGCGGCCGTGAACCGGGGGAACAGGGGCCTGCCGCGCACATTGCGGTTCGAACGCCCCGGCCCGCGCCACTGCGTGTGCTTCAGGTAGAAGACGAGGATCAGGTGGGCGGTGAGGAGCCCGATCAGGGCGCCGGGCAGCAGCAGGATGTGCAGCCCGTACAGGCGGGGGATCAGGTCGTGACCGGGGAACTGGCCGCCGAACACGAACATGGTGATGTACGTGCCCACGACCGGGACCGACAGCATGACGCCCTCGGCGATGCGCAGCCCGGTGCCGGACAGCAGATCGTCCGGCAGCGAGTACCCGGCGAAGCCCTCGACGACCGCCAGCAGGAACAGGGTGACGCCGATGACCCAGTTCATCTCGCGCGGCCTGCGGAAGGCGCCGGTGAAGAAGACGCGCAGCAGGTGCAGCCCGATGGCGGAGACGAACACCAGCGCCGCCCAGTGGTGCATCTGCCGGATGAGCAGCCCGCCGCGCACGTCGAAACTGATGTGCAGGGTCGAGTCGAACGCCTCCGACACCCGTACCCCGCGCAGGGGCAGGTACGGGCCCGCGTACGCGATCTCGCGCATGTCCGGTTTGAAGAAGAAGGTCAGCCAGACGCCGGTCAGGATCAGAAGGATCAGGCTGTAGAGCGCGAGCTCGCCGAGCAGGAACGACCAGTGGTCGGGGAACGCCTTGCGCAGCAGTGCCCCGCCCTCGTACGCGGGCATCCGACCGTCGACGGCGTCGGCGATGAGCTCGCCCGCGGGCGCGGTCCGCTCCCGCTCGGGCCCTGGCCGGGCCCCTGGCTCGCGCGCTGACGGTGATGTGGGCTCGGGCTCGGACGGCGCGGCCGTCATCGCGCGCCCTGCGTGCCGCCCTGAGCGGAGCGCTCATGAGGGCGGCGGCCGCCCCGGTCCTCCACAGGCCTTTCGTGAACCACGAAGCGACACGCCTCCCTCTACTCGCCCTGCTGGCCGTCAGCGCACACGGCACGCCTTACCTCATGCCTTCACCACGGTGCGCGCGACAGCTGCCCCGCCCCGGCGAAACACTCCCGCGCCCCGGCCGCGACACCCGATCGGCCGAGGCGCGGGCCGCCATGGGGTCCTCATCGGGTCCTCATCGGGTCCTCGTCGGTCCCTTGCGCCGGGGCCTCATCCGGATCGGGGCTCTTGCCGGCCTCGCACATCGCCTGTGCCGCGGGTTCCACGTCAGGGGAAGTCGCGGGTTCCACGTCAGGGGAACAGGGCGATGCCGACGGCGATCACGAGGATGACACCGATCACGACGGCCGTCGTGAACCAGAACCCCCGGTGATGCAGCGTGGGAAGGATCGGGCCGCCGGCGTTGCCGCGGGGCCGGTCCTCGGGGAGCGTCGGGTGATGCGCCGGACGGTCGCGGGAGTAGAACTCTTCGTCCTCGGCGTTTCGCTGTTCGGACTGTTCGGACATGGTTGCCCTCCTTGCAGCGCTTATAGCCTATTTTGTACCCGTTACCCCGTTCGGTGTATCCGCGTGCGCCAAGGCGTTGGTGAAGTATTCACGGCGACGGGGCGCTGCATGGCGGTATGCGGCCAGGTTCGCGGCCGTGTTCGCGGCCGTGTCTTCGGCGGGGGCGCGAGCCGGTGGGCGCTGGGGCCCGGCCCGGTGCGAGGAGGGGGGCTAGCCCTACTGCACCCTGGGGCTCGCCTCCGTACCGTAGAACGCCATGGAAGCCCGTGAAGGCGCGCGTGACGCCGAACTCAAGAAGGATCTCGACGCCACCCTGCACGCCCGCAGGGAGCTGGGCGAGGAGTACGAGTCGGTGCTCGCCGACTCGTTCCTGGAGAAGGTCGAGGAGCGTCTGGACTCCGTCGTGGAGCGGCGGGTGCGCAGGCAGCTGGCCGAGCAGCAGATGGTCCTCGCCCGCGACGCGCGCGACGGCGGCCGCTCGCCCGTCGACTCCTGGGGCGAACGCTTCGGCTTCGCCCTGATCTCCCTGATCCTCGCCATCCCGCTCTCCGCGATCGCCGTCGCCAACGCCGGTCTCGCGGGGCTGCTGGCCGCGTGGGCCGGGGTCGTCGGCGTGAACGCGCTCGCGTCGGGCGACCGGGCTCCCTGGTCGGCGCGGAACCGCGCGGCCCGGCGCGGCGACGGGCGTGGCGGCCGGGACTCCGACTGGGAGGACTGACGGCCTCCCGTTTCCGCGTCCTGCCGTACGCGGCCGTTTCTCACGCAACGCTCATCTACGCCCACTAACCTCCCCCGCCGACCGAACCGGGCGACGGACCGGGCCGACGGAGGGAGAGGGACGTGACGCGCGGAGCGCAGGGGCTGGTCAGGGCGGCCGTGGTGGTGCGGGCCGGAGCCGCCCCGCTGTGGTGGCTCGGTGTGCTGTCGGCGAGCCTCGGCGCGCTGGTGCCGGGGCTGACCGGGCGGCGCATCGGGGTCATGGCCGGGGCCGCCCTCTTCGTGGTGGCGCTGGCCGTGACGGCGTACGCCCGCAGGAAGCGGTACGCGGCGCTCGCCCGCGCCGCCGCACGCGCGGGCCGGCGCGACGTGCTCCAGGATCGCGCGGTCACCGTACGGAACTGGCGGCGCGGCCACCGCTGGTGGCTGGTCCTCGCCTTCCTCGCCGCGCTCGGCGGCTCGTTCGCGGTGCCGGCGGCGGGCGGCATGGCGCTGGCCGGGGCGGGCGCGGGGCTGTGGCTGAAGGCGGTGTGGCTCGGCCGCCGCGAGCACGACGAGCAGCGGCTGCTGTGGCTGCGCGTGGACTGGCTCGGCTCCCGCGCGGGCGCGCCCGCGGGCAAGCGGGTCAAGGCGTACCGGACCACGGGCACCGCGGCCGGTGACGCGGGGGTGGGCGGGGCGCGGCGCGGCTGAACGGTCCCCCGCACGGCACACCTGGCCGAGGAGTGTATTGACTAGGGCTATTCATGAAGACAGGATGTGAATAGCCGAGCCCACACGACCCGTGCATTCGCATGCCAGGAGCAGGAGGCAGTCATGTCAGGACCCCGCCCCGTACGAGCCCCCCGCGGCACGGAACTGAGCGCCCTCGGCTGGCAGCAGGAGGCCGCCCTGCGCATGCTCCAGAACAACCTCGACCCCGAGGTCGCCGAGCACCCCGACAAGCTCGTCGTCTACGGCGGCACGGGCAAGGCCGCCCGCGACTGGCGCTCCTTCGACGCGATGATCCGCACGCTGCGGACGCTCAAGCAGGACGAGACCATGCTCGTCCAGTCCGGGCGTCCGGTCGGCGTCATGCAGACCCACGAGTGGGCGCCGCGCGTGCTGATCGCCAACTCCAACCTGGTGGGCGACTGGGCGAACTGGGAGGAGTTCCGGCGGCTCGAACAACTGGGTCTGACCATGTACGGCCAGATGACCGCGGGCTCCTGGATCTACATCGGCACACAGGGCATCCTCCAGGGCACGTACGAGACGTTCGCCGCGGTCGCCGCGAAGAAGTTCGACGGCACCCTCGCCGGGACGATCACGCTGACGGCCGGTCTCGGCGGCATGGGCGGCGCCCAACCGCTGGCCGTCACGATGAACGACGGCGTCGCCATCTGTATCGACTGCGACCCGCGCGCCATCGAGCGCCGCATCGAGCACAGGTACCTGGACGTGAGGGCGGACTCCCTGGAGCACGCGCTCCAGCTGGCCGTGGAGGCCCGCGACGCCCGCCGCCCCCTGTCGATCGGCCTGCTCGGCAACGCCGCCGAACTGCTGCCGCGCATGCTCGCGGAGTCGGCGCCCATCGACATCGTCACGGACCAGACCTCGGCCCACGACCCGCTCTCGTACCTGCCGCTTGGCGTCGCCTTCGAGGACATGGCGGACGCGGCGGCCAAGGACCCGGCGGGCTTCACGACGCGGGCGCGCGAGTCGATGGCGCGGCACGTGGAGGCGATGGTCGGCTTCATGGACGCGGGCGCCGAGGTCTTCGACTACGGCAACTCGATCCGGGGCGAGGCCCAACTCGCGGGCTACGAGCGGGCGTTCGCGTTCCCCGGCTTCGTTCCCGCCTACATCCGGCCGCTGTTCTGCGAGGGCAAGGGACCGTTCCGCTGGGCGGCGCTCTCCGGCGAGGCGAGCGACATCGCCAAGACCGACAAGGCGATCCTCGACCTCTTCCCCGAGAACGAGTCGCTGGCCCGCTGGATCAAGATGGCGGGGGAGCGGGTCCACTTCCAGGGCCTGCCCGCCCGTATCTGCTGGCTGGGATACGGGGAGCGGGACCGCGCGGGCGAGCGCTTCAACGACATGGTGGCGAGCGGCGAACTCGCCGCCCCGCTGGCCATCGGCCGCGACCACCTCGACTGCGGCTCGGTGGCCTCCCCGTACCGGGAGACCGAGGCGATGCTCGACGGCTCCGACGCCATCGCCGACTGGCCGCTGCTGAACGCCATGGTGAACGTCGCCTCGGGAGCGTCGTGGGTCTCCATCCACCACGGCGGCGGCGTCGGCATGGGCCGCTCGATCCACGCGGGCCAGGTCACGGTCGCCGACGGCACGGCGCTCGCGGGCGAGAAGATCCGGCGCGTCCTGACCAACGACCCCGGCATGGGCGTCATCCGCCACGTGGACGCGGGCTACGACATCGCGGAATCGGTGGCCGGCGAGCGGGGCGTGCGCGTGCCGATGCGGGAGGGCGAATGACGGTCCACCCGAAAGCGGCGCGGGCAGCCACCGCGAACCCGCACTCGCCGACGCTCCCCGATTTCACGGCGATGTGGCGTGACCTGCACCCCATCGGCCGTGACAAGGACACGACCGGCTACCGCCGCTACGCCTGGACGGCGGCGGACGCCGACTGCCGGGAGTGGTTCAAGGAGCAGGCGACCGCCCGCGGTCTCACCTACGAACTCGACCGCAACGGCAACCAGTGGGCCTGGCTCGGCGACCCGACCGCCGCAAACGCCGTGGTGACCGGCTCGCACCTGGACTCCGTCCCGGACGGCGGCGCCTTCGACGGACCGCTGGGCGTCGTCTCCTCCTTCGCCGCGCTCGACGAACTGCGCTCCCGCGAAGCCGAGTTCACCCGCCCCCTGGCGATCGTGAACTTCGGCGACGAGGAGGGCGCGCGTTTCGGCCTGGCCTGCGTGGGCTCCCGCCTCACCGCGGGCGTGCTCACCCGCGAGGCGGCGTACGGCCTCACCGACGGGGACGGCGTCACCCTCCCCCGGGCGATGGAGCGCGCGGGCTACGACCCGGAGGCGATCGGCCCGGACCCGGAACGCCTCGCCCGCATCGGCGCGTTCGTCGAGCTGCACGTGGAACAGGGCCGGGCGCTGGACCTCTCCGGCGACCCGGTGGGCATCGCCAGCAGCATCTGGCCGCACGGCCGCTGGCGGTTCGACTTCCGCGGCGAGGCCAACCACGCGGGCACCACCCGTCTGGCCGACCGCCGCGACCCGATGCTCCCGTACGCGGAGACGGTCCTGGCGGCCCGCCGCGAGGCACGGCTCGCGGGCGCGGTCGCGACCTTCGGCAAGATCGCCGTCGAGCCCAACGGCGTCAACGCCATCCCGTCGCTCGTCCGCGGCTGGCTCGACTCCCGCGCGGCCGACCAGGACGCGCTGGACACGACGGTCACGGCGATCGAGAAGGCGGCGCACGACTACGCGCGGGCGCACGGCGTCGACGTGTCCCTCACCCGAGAGTCGTTCACCCCGATCGTCGACTTCGACCACGCGCTCCGCGACGAGCTGACCCGCATCCTGGGCAAGGAGACCGACCCGCCGCTGAGGGTCCCCGTCCTGGGGACCGGCGCGGGACACGACGCGGGAATCCTCGCCTCGTCCGTCCCGACCGCCATGCTGTTCGTACGCAACCCCACGGGCGTCTCGCACTCCCCGGCCGAGTTCGCGGCCGAGGACGACTGCCTGGCCGGGGTGCGCGCACTGGCCGACGTACTGGAAGGGCTGGCCTGCACGTGACGACGACGGCGACGGGCGCGACGGACACGAAGGCGACGTACTGGCTGGAACACGCCTGGCTCGACCCGACGGTGGAGCCGGGCGTGGTGGTGGAGGTGGCCGACGGCCACATCACGGAGGTCCGCACGGAGGTGGACGCCCCGCCCGCCGGAGCGACAGCGCTGTACGGCCTGACGCTCCCCGGCCTGGCCAACGCCCACAGCCACGCCTTCCACCGGGCGCTGCGCGGCACCGTGCAGGTCGGCTCCGGCACGTTCTGGACCTGGCGCGAGACGATGTACTCGGTCGCCGACCGGCTCACCCCGGACACGTACCACGCGCTGGCGTGCGCGGTCTACGCGGAGATGGCGCTGGCCGGGATCACGGCGGTGGGCGAGTTCCACTACCTCCACCACGCGCCCGGCGGCACCCCGTACGCCGACCCGAACGCGATGGGCGAGGCCCTGATCGCGGCGGCCGACGAGGCGGGCATCCGCATCACGCTGCTCGACACGGCGTACGTCTCGTCGGGCTTCGGCAAGGCGCCCGACCACCACCAGTTGCGCTTCTCCGACGGTACGGCGGAGGCATGGGCCGAGCGGGCGTCGCAGCTCAAGGACCGTCCGCATGCGCGGATCGGCGCCGCGGTGCACTCGGTTCGGGCGGTCCCGGCGGACCAGTTGGCCACGGTGGCGCAGTGGGCGGGCCGGCGCGGCGCCCCGCTCCACGTCCACCTGTCGGAACAGCCGGCGGAGAACGAGGCGTGCCAGGCGGCCCACGGCTGCACGCCCACCCAACTCCTCGCGGACAACGGGGTGTTGGGCCCGTCCACGACAGGCGTCCACAACACGCACCTCACGCACGGGGACATCGCGCTCCTCGGCCGTACGCACACGGGCACGTGCATGTGCCCGACGACCGAACGCGACCTGGCCGACGGCATCGGCCCCGCGGCGCGACTCCAGCAGGCGGGCTCGACGCTCTCCCTCGGCTCGGACAGCCACGCGGTGATCGACATGTTCGAGGAGGCGCGGGCGATGGAGCTCGACGAGCGCCTGCGCACCCACATCCGCGGCCACTGGACGGCCGCGGCCCTGCTGCGCGCGGCCACGTCCGACGGCCACGCGGCGCTGGGCTGGCGCGGCGCGGGCGTACTGGAACCCGGCGCGGTCGCCGACCTGGTCACGGTGGACCTGAACTCGGTCCGCACGGCGGGCACCAGGCCCGAGACGGCCGCGCAGGCGGTGGCGTTCGCGGCGACGGCGGCGGACGTGACGAACGTGGTGGCCTCGGGCCGCCAGATCGTCCGCGACGGCGTCCACGGACGGATCGGCGACGTGGCATCGGCCCTGACCGAGGCGATCTCGGCGCTCAGGTAGCCGAGGTGGCTGAGGTGGCTGAGGTGGCCGAGGTGGTTGTGGCGGCTGAGGTGGCCGAGGTGGCCGAGGTGGCCGAGGTAGGGCCTGTACGCCAGACGAGAGGAACGACAGACATCATGCCCACGACGTCGATCACCAACATCGGCACACTCGTCACGAACGCCCCGGAGCTGGGCGAGGGCCCACTGGGGCTGGTGGAGAACGCGGCCCTGGTCATCGAGGACGGCAAGATCGCCTGGGCCGGCCCGACGGCGCGGACACCGCCGACGGACACGACGCACGACGCGCGGGGCGGGGCGGTGATCCCCGGATTCGTCGACTCCCACTCCCACCTGGTCTTCGCGGGCGACCGCACGGCGGAGTTCAACGCGCGTATGTCGGGCCGCGGTTACAGCGCGGGCGGCATCCGTACGACGGTGGCGGCGACGCGCGCGGCGACCGACGCGGAACTGGAACGGAACCTGGTGCGCCACCTGTCGGAGGCACTCCGCCAGGGCACGACGACGTTCGAGACGAAGTCGGGCTACGGCCTGACGACCCACGACGAGGAACGCGCCCTGCGCATCGCGGCGGCCCACACGGACGAGGTCACGTACCTGGGCGCGCACATCGTCTCGCCCGACTATGCAGAAGACCCCGCCGCCTACGTGGAGTTGGTGACGGGCGAGATGCTGGACGCCTGCGCCCCGCACGCCCGCTGGATCGACGTCTTCTGCGAGAAGGGCGCGTTCGACGGCGACCAGGCGCGGGCCGTCCTCACGGCGGGAAGGGCGCGGGGCCTCCACCCCCGCGTCCACGCGAACCAGCTCAGCTACGGCCCCGGCGTCCAACTGGCGGTCGAACTGGACGCGGCCTCGGCCGACCACTGCACGCACCTGACGGACGCCGACGTGGACGCGCTGGCCAACAGCGACACGGTGGCGACGCTGCTCCCCGGGGCCGAGTTCTCCACCCGCGCCCAGTGGCCGGACGCCCGCCGCCTCCTCGACGCGGGCGCCACGGTGGCGTTGTCCACGGACTGCAACCCCGGCTCGTCCTTCACCTCCTCGGTCCCCTTCTGCATCGCCCTGGCCGTACGGGACATGGGCATGACCCCCGACGAAGCGCTCTGGTCGGCGACGGCGGGCGGCGCGAAGGCCCTGCGCCGCACGGACGTCGGCCACCTGGGCGTGGGGGCGAGGGCGGACCTGGCGATCCTGGACGCCCCGAGCCACGTCCACTTCGCCTACCGGCCCGGGGTTCCGCTGGTGCGGGAGGTGCGGCGCGCGGGGAAGCCCCAGGGCGCGCGCTGACCGGATCGCTCCACACCCCGCGGATTGCTGTGAATCCTGCGGAGGGTCTTGACCGGCGCATTGGTCCAGGCCAATTTGAACCTGGCTGATTCCCCACCGGGCAACACCCTCCCCAGGAGTGTGGACATGCATGAGCACGGGATAGTCGAACCAACAACCAAGTCCAGATCCTCGCTGCGCGCCCCCACACTGGCCGCGGCCCTCGTGCTGGTCGCGGGCGTCACCACGCTCGCCGCGACCGCCACCGGCGCCTCGGCCGCCACCAACCTCCTCACCAACTCCGGTTTCGAGAGCGGCAGTCTGTCCGGCTGGAGCTGCTCAAGCACCGACAGCGCCACCACCTCGCCGGTACGCAGCGGCTCGTACGCGCTGAAGGCGGCGGCGACGTCGTCGGACAACGCCCAGTGCACGCAGACCGTCACCGTCCAGCCGGACACCACGTACAGCCTGTCGGGTTACGTGGAGGGCGACTACGCGTACATCGGCGTGACCGGCACCGGCGCCTCGGACACGAGCAACTGGACGACGGGCGCGACCAGTTGGACCCCCCTCGCCGACACCTTCACGACGGGCTCGTCGACCACCTCCGTCCAGATCTACGTGCACGGCTGGTACGGCACGGGCACGGTCTACGCCGACGACTTCAGCCTCGTCGAGGGCAGCGGCGGCGGCACCACGTCGAGCCCGACACCCACGCCGACCCCGACGCCCACCCCTACCTCCACCGTGCCGCCGGGATCGGGCGGTTTCGGAGCCGTCTCGCCGTACGCGGACCTGTCGCTGTACCCCGAGTACGACCTCGCCGCCGGTGCCTCCACCGAGGGCACCAAGTACTTCAACCTCGCCTTCATCACCGACGGCGGCTCCTGCACGCCGAAATGGGGCGGGGTCACCGACATCACGGACTCGGCCACGCTCACCGACGTCGCGAACCTGCGCGACGCGGGCGGCGACGTACGGGTCTCCTTCGGCGGCGCCAGCGGCACGGAACTGGGCCAGAGCTGCTCGTCGGCGAGCGCGCTCGCGGCGGCGTACCAGTCGGTCATCGACGCGTACAAGCTCACCCGGATCGACTTCGACATCGAGGGCGCGGCCGTGGCCGACAGCGCCTCCGTCGACCGCCGCAACCAGGCCATCGCGACCCTGGAACGGAACAACCCGTCCCTGGAGGTCTCCTACACCCTCCCCGTGCTCCCGACGGGCCTCACCTCGGACGGCGTGAACATCCTGACCAGTGCGAAGAGCCACGGCGCCACGGTCTCGGCGGTCAACGTCATGGCCATGGACTACGGCTCCTCGTACTCCTCCGACATGGGTCAGGACGCGATCGACGCCGCCACGGCCACCAAGGAGCAGGTGAAATCGGTGTGGACCGGCCTCACCGACGCCCAGGCGTGGGCGAAGGTCGCGGTCACGCCGATGATCGGCGTCAACGACGACAACGCCGAGACCTTCTCCCTCGCCGACGCCTCGAAGCTCGTCTCCTTCGCGAAGGCCAACCACCTCGCGTGGCTGTCGTTCTGGTCGGCGACGCGCGACAAGGAATGCTCCGGCGGCGCGCAGCCCTACGCCGAAGCCACCTGCTCGTCCGTCGTCCAGAGCCCCGGAGCCTTCGGCCAGGCATTCAGCTCGTACACGGGCTGAGCCCAGCGCCCGACAGGAACCGAGGCCGTCGGCCGACCCGGCCTCGGTTCCAGCGCGGGTAGCCGTGGGCGGGCCCCCTCGGAGATGGTGGGGGGGCGGAGCGGCGGGTCCGGTGCGTCCGGCCGACGTGGTGGACGCCGCCCGGTCGCCGTCTTGATGGCGGAGCCTCGACGGGGCACGCCCTGGTCTCCGTCGGACAGGGTTCGCGCTTGCGCTTTCCGCTGCGGCAACTTCTACGGTCATGTGTGGGGCCGGAGAGACCGGCCCGGCGAGGGAGGCACCGGCATGGCCTGGTCGATCGCGGAGGTGGCGCGCATGTCCAGGGTGACATCGCGGACGCTGCGGCATTACGACGAGATCGGCCTGCTGCCGCCCGCGTGGATCGGGAGCAACGGGCACCGCTACTACGAGGAGGCCGATCTGCTGCGGTTGCAGCAGATCCTGCTGATGCGGGAGCTGGACCTGGGGCTGCGCGAGATCCAGGCGGTCCTGGACAGCCGGCTCGACCAGGTGGCCGTGCTGCGTGAGCACCACCAACGGCTGCTCGCGGAACGGGACCGGCTGGAGACGCTGGCCCGTACGGTCGGCCGCACCATCGCCGAACTGGAAGAAGTTAGGGACAACGGGAAGATGACGAAGATCAACAAGCCGGAGAACCTGTTCGAGGGGTTCCAGGCCCCCGCCGATGCCGAGGCCGAGGTACGGGAGCGGTGGCCGCGGGCGTGGGAGCAGTCCCGGCGGGCGGTCGAGGCGATGACCTCCGAGGACACGGAGCGCTGGCAGCGTGAGGTGACGGCGCAGATGATCCGCATGGCGGAGTTCATGGTGGCAGGGACGCCGGTCTCCGACCCCGCGGTACAGGCCGAGGTGGACGCCAACTACCGGCAGATCTGCCGGTTCTGGACCCCGACGGCGGCCGCGTACAAGGGAGTGGGCCAGACCTATGTCGACGACCCGCGGATGCGGGCCAACTTCGACAAGATCGCCGAGGGCCTCGCCGTCTACCAGCGCGATGCGATGACCGTGTACGCCGATGCCCGGCTGAGCTGACCGCACCGACGGCGCCGCGCAAGCGGCCCCGCAGCCCACGTACGCGTACGGGCCCCCGCCCCGGGGATCGGGGGCGTGGGCCCGTACGCGTAGGTCAGGGGCCGGGTGTGACCGGTGGGCTCACTCCTCCACCGTCAGGCCCCTGCGCAGCCGCACGAGGGTGCGCGACAGGAGTCGCGACACGTGCATCTGCGAGATTCCCAGCTCTTCGCCGATCTCGGACTGTGTCATGTTGGCCACGAAACGCAACGAGAGGATCTTGCGGTCGCGCGGCGGCAGGTCGGCGATGAGGGGCTTGAGCGACTCCACGTACTCGATGCCCTCCAAGCCGTGGTCCTCGTAGCCGATGCGGTCCGCCAGGGCGCCCTCGGAGTCGTCCTCCTCCGGCTGGGCGTCCAGCGAGCTCGCCGTGTAGGCGTTGGAGGCCGCCATGCCCTCGACGACCTCGTCCTTCGACAGGCCCAGGCGTTCGGCGAGCTCGCCCACCGTGGGGGCGCGGTCGAGCTGCTGGGCGAGCTCGTCGCCCGCCTTGGCCAGGTCGAGGCGGAGTTCCTGGAGGCGGCGCGGCACGCGCACCGACCAGGAGGTGTCACGGAAGAAGCGCTTTATCTCGCCGACGATCGTCGGCATCGCGAACGTGGGGAACTCGACGCCACGGCTCAGCTCGAACCGGTCGATCGCCTTGATCAGACCTATGGTGCCGACCTGGATGATGTCTTCCATCGGTTCGCTGCGGGACCGGAACCGGGAGGCGGCGAACTTGACGAGGGCCAGGTTCAGCTCGACCAGTGTGTTGCGTACGTACGAATATTCGTGGGTTCCCTCTTCGAGGGACTCAAGGCGCTCGAAGAGCGTCTTGGACAGGGCACGCGCGTCGAGCGGCGCCACTTCGTCGTACGGGGGGATCTCGGGAAGCCCGTCGAGGCCGGTCAGGCCGTCGAAGCCTTCGAACAGGGCGGGGTCGACAGAGTCGACGGATTCGGGAGCGGCGGGGTCCAGGTCGTGGTCCCGTGGGGGTGTCGACGTCGCCTGGGCCGCCTGATCCTGCCGGGCGCGCGATTCGTCGAGCCGGGGTGACATGCTGTCCTCCATCGTTCTCGGCATATGGCTGCCGATGCCAATACGTGCACTGCGGAGTGCGGCGCCTCCAAAGCCGGCGGGTTGATTGGTGTCTTTACTAGGCCTACCCGCTTTTCGCACCGGCCTGCAAGTCCTTTCTGGGGCGAAATGTCCGAATTCTGGAGGTTGTTCGGGTGTCGATAAAGGCACAGAGGGCGTAGGGTTCGAGGGCGTCAACCGGCAGCGGAAGAGAGAGGCGTCATGGACCGCGGGACAGTCGGCAGCGCACATCGGGGCCGGCTTCTGGTCGAGGTGCGACAAGAGGGTTCCAGTGCAGTGGTGACCCCGGTGGGTGAGTTGGATCACCACACCGCGGACCTGCTGCGTGAGCCGCTCGACGAGTGCGTCGAGAACGGATTGTTCCGCCTGGTCATCGACTGTTCGCGGCTCGAATTCTGCGACTCGACGGGGCTGAACGTACTGCTCGGAGCGCGTCTGAAGGCCGAGGCCGAGGGTGGTGGCGTCCACCTCGCGGGCATGCGGCCCGTGGTCGCGCGCGTCTTCGAGATCACCGGGGCCGAGGCCGTCTTCACGGTGCATGAATCCCTGGAGCGTGCCCTCGCGGCCGAGTGACCGGGGTCGGCCCGGGAGTGTCCGGAGAGCGGTCGGGATCGCCGCTCCGAGCCGGTCACCAGAAGTTACGCTCCAGTTGTGCTCGTGTGATCGAGGCGTTACCAGCGTCACAGTTTCCGGCCGGGGCAAGTGAGTGTTCCTCACGTCACGCCGGGCAGGAGACCCCCGACCGAGCGGATGACGTGGACGACGTGGACGACGCGGGCGGTGTGGATCGTACGGAACGACAGAACGTCGGAACGTACGGACCGCGCAGGCGGCGGACGCGGCGGACGCGCCGAACGTGGCGAACACGAGGAGAGCGATCCGAGCGGGGCCCCGCCCCTCCAGTCCAGAGACCAGAACTCGAACTCCAGAATCGATGCTGAACGGTGAATCGGTGAGGTGAAGCGCTGATGAGCACCACCCGGCCTTACTCGCCGGGCGACCAAGGCCCCGAGCCCGACGACCTGCCGGGCGTCACGGGCCGTCAGGTCCGCAGGCTGAACCTCGCCGGGGCGAGCGGAATCGTGCCGCTGGCCCGCGACTTCGCCCGTGAGGCCCTGTACGCCTGGGGCTGGCTGCCCGCGGCGACCGCGGACCGGCGGGCCGCCGCCGAGGATGTCCTGCTGGTCGTCTCCGAGCTGGTCACCAACGCCTGTCTGCACGCGGACGGCCCCGACGAACTGGCCCTGTACTACGGCGACTCGGCCACGAACAAGGTGCTGCGCATCGAGGTCGCCGACCGCGGTACCGGCCAGCCCGCGCCGCGCACCCCGCACCGGGCCGGGCGCCCCGGTGGGCACGGCATGTTCATCGTCCAGCGGCTCTGTCTGGACTGGGGGGTCCAGCGGACCTCCGGGGTCGCGGGCAAGACCGTGTGGGCGGAGGTGGGCGCTCCCTCCTGAGCCGAGGGCTGTCGCGGGCCTGAGTCGAGAGCTGTCACGAGCACGCCGGATCGTCTGCGATCCGGCGTGCTCTTTGTCTTCCCTCGGCAACCTCCCGGGCGTACCTTCTTGGCCACTCATCTGATGAACCGTCAGTAACCCGGCTGGTGTGAAGGGATCCCGAGGTGTCGTACCGGACGTACCAGAAACGAACCGCCGCGTTCGCGATCGGCGCGGCCCTGGCGGGGTCGGCGGTGCTGATGGCCGCCCCCGAGGCCCGGGCCGCCGTGCAGAACGTCGACTACCAGTGCAAGACGCCGATCGGGAAGAAGGGGGCCGTCTCCCCGATCGACATGAAGGGCGTCAGGAGCGGCAGCGGCTACAAGATCACGATGTCCTTCCAGAAGGGCGTCTCCTCCAGCCCCGTCGAACTCGGCAAGGGCGCGATGCACCCGAGCGCGGTCATCGAGCTCGGTGGCGCCGACACCGGGGCCCTCCATGTGTCAGGGCCGCCGAATGCCAAGGCGATCCCCGCCAACACGCCCATCAAGATCAGTGACTTGACGGGCACGTACACGCCGAAGAAGAGCGGCAAGGTGACGTTCACGGCAGGGGTCCTGACCATCAAGGCGCTCGGTACGACCACGACATGCACCCCCGCCAACAAGCCGGGCCCGTCCCTGGAGCTGAGCGTGACGGCGGCCGCCGGGTCCGCGGGTGCCTCCCACGCGTCCGGCACGTCAGGCGGCTCCGGCGCGTCCGGCGCCGCCGGTTCCACCGGGGCCGGTCAGCTTCCGCGGACCGGTCCCGCGGACTCCGTGATCGCCCTCGGCACCCTGGGTGGCACGGTCTTCCTGGCCGGTGCGGCGGGCGCCCTGTGGCTCACCCGTCGCGGGAACACGGCGTCCTGAGGTGACCGTTCGCGCGGCCGCCCCGGCGGGCCTGGCCCTCGCCGTCCTGCTGCTCACCGCCGCTTCGGGCGGCACGGCGAACGCCGACGAGGCGCGCTGGACCATCGCCCCCTCCGCGGGACCGGCCGCCGGTGACGGCCGCCCGTGCGTCTACGCGGAGGGCGCCCCCGGCACCGTCCTGGAGGACACGGTGACCGTCACCAACCCCACCCGTGAGCCCCTGGACGTGACCCTCCGCGGCGCCGATGCCGACAAGGCCGGGGAGGGTGGCAAGGGCGGGCAGAGCGGCGAGGTCGGGGCAGGTGGCAAGGGCGGGCAGAGCGGCGAGGCGGAGAAGGACGACAAGGCCGAGACGGCCGAGGACACCAGCGCCTGGATCACCTTCGCCGACCGCACGGTCCGCGTCCCGGCCCGTACCCGCGCCGACATCCCGTTCACCGTCTCCGTCCCGCGGGACGCCACCCCGGGCGACCACCCCGGCGCCGTCGTCGCGCGGGCCGACGGGCGCGAGTCCGCGGTCGCGGTCCGCCTGCGGGTGAGCGGACCCACGCTCTCCGCGCTCACGGTCGAGCACGTCCACGTCGTGCGGGGCGGCGGGGCGGGCGGCGGCACCTCGATCGCGTACGAGGTCGTCAACCGCGGCAACACCACGCTCCACCCGCGCCTGACGGTCAAGGCCGACGGCGTCCTCGGCACCGTCCTCGACAAGCGCCCCCGCGCCCTGCCGGTCGACGTGCCGCCGGGCCGCCGGGTCCGCCTCACCGAACCGTGGCCCCACGCCCCCGCGCTGGACGCGGTCGACGTGAAGGTCACGGTCACCGCGGGCGGCGGCGCCGCGGACTCGGCCACTGTCGACGCCCGGTTCGTGCCGTGGGGCGCGGTCGGCGGCGCCCTGGCCGCGCTCGCCGCGACGGGGTGCGTCACCGCCTGGTACGTACGCCGCCGACGACGCCCCGCCGAAACGTAGCCCCCACGCAGACACCGAGGGAGTACGCCATGAAACGCCGCAGCGTGCCGGGCCCGTGGCTGCTGACCGGACGGGTTCTGGCCGTCCTGGCCGTCGCCGTCGCGCTCCTGGTGGGCACGGCGGCCTGGGGAACGGGAGCGGAAGCGGGAGCGAGAGCGCAAGCTGCCGGCCGGCCGAGCGTGACCCTGTCCAAGTCCCAGGCGGGGGCGGGGGGTTCGATCACCGTACGGGGCGCGCACTGGCGTCCCCGGACGCTGCTCATGATGCTCATCTGCGGGCAGTCGAGCCCGTCGCGCGGCGTGATCGGCGGCACCAACTCCTGCGCCAACTCCGAGGGCCGCGCCGTCACCACCGGCGCCGACGGCTCCTTCAACAAGCGGATGCCGGTCGCCGAACCGCCCGCCCCCTGCCCGTGTGTCGTCCACGTCGCCACCGTGACCGGGCCGAAGGCGCAGGTGGACGCGGTGTTCAAGGTGGCGGGCCACCCGGTGGAGGCGCTGCCGGAGCCCACCGCGAACGGCCGCCTCTCCATGGTCACCGACACCCGCCTCGACGGCTCCAGCGGCCTGCTCACCTGGTTCGGCGCCCCGCCCTCCCGCACCCTCACCTTCACCGTCGGCAACGTCGGCTCGTCGCCGGTCAAGGACCCGGTGTTCAAGGTGGGTTCGGCGCACGGCGTGTTCGCGCCGCAATGGGACGAGCAGCAGTGGCGCGGCACCATCGAGCCCGGCCGCAAGGCGCGGATCAGACTGCCCGTCGAACTGTCGGCGGGCGCGCACGGCGACTACCTCATCTCCCTCAAGTACGACGGGAAACTGCTCGCCGAACAGCCGTGGGGGGTGGGACGGCCGTGGGGCGTCACGCTCTTCTGGATCCTGCTCTGCGTCGTCGTGCCCGCCGCGGTCTTCCGGGTCGGCATGGCGATCGTCAACAAGCTGAGCCCGCGCGAGCGCCACTCCCGCGCCCACGCGAGCGGCGGGCGCCGCGCCGCGGCCGCACGCCGCCTCGCCGAGCGTCTCGCCGGGCGGACGGTGCAGCTGCCACGGGTGCGGCTGCCGCAGGAGCCACCGCCCGCACGCGAGGGCACGGCGAGGAGACCGACCGCCTCGGCCGACCGCGCTCACCCCACCACCACGGCCCTGCCGTGGTTCACCCCCGACTCAGGGCCGGCCGCACCGGAAGACACCAGCCCGACCACCCGCCCGACCACCCACACGACGGAAGGAACGACGTGACAAGCCAATGGAGAGCCGGCGCGGCCGGCTGCGCCGCGCTCATGCTGTCCGGTGCGGGGCTGCTGATGGCCGCCGCCCCGGTGCACGCGGACACGGGCAGCGCGGCCTTCAAGACGAAGTGCATCCCGCCTTCCATCTCCGGCCTGCCGCCGGTGGAGGGCACCACGAAGGCCGACATCACGGCGCCCGCGACGGCGAAGGTCGGCGACGAGATCGACGTGGTGTGGAAGACGGTTCAGGCCGCGTCGAAGAACCCGGACGTCCTCGACCTCGGCGCCGACACGGTGAAGCCCACGGGCGTGATCAAGGTGGCCGGTGCGCAGACCGGCGACCTCGCGATGGCGGGGCCGCGCAAGAACCCGGCCATCCCGAAGAACAGCCCGATGGTCCTGTCCGACATGACCGGCAAGCTGAAGCTGACCAAGCCGGGCGAGGTGACGCTCACTCCGGACGCGTACGACATCAATGTCAGCAAGCCGATCTCGACCGACACCAAGTGCACCCCGGAGGAGACGGTGCGTCCCGCCGTGACCATCAAGGTCACCGACGGAAGCGGTTCGTCGTCGGGCGGCAGTACCACCGGCAGTACGACGAGCGGGACCACCGGCAGTACGACGAGCGGGACCACCGGGAGCACGACGAGCGGAACCTCGGGCACCTCGGGCTCGTCCGGCTCCACCACCGGCGGAAACGGTGGGCAGAGCGACTTCACCGGCAAGGAGGTGCAGATCCCGTACGCGTGCAAGACCCCGATCGGGAACAAGAGCGCCACGTCACCGGTGCAGATCAACGCCAGGAAGAACAGCGGTGACTACGCCCTGACCGTGCGGTTCAAGAAGTCGGTCATGAACAGCCCGGCCACCATCCCGGCGCACTCGGTCAAGCCGTCGATGGAGGTGAAGCTGGGCGGCGCCGACAAGGGCACCGTCCACGTGGAGGGCCCGACGAACCCCAAGCCCATCAAGTCCGGGGACCCGATCAACATCCCCGACCTGACCGGCACGTACAAGCCGGGTGCCTCCGGCACGGCGACCCTCTCGCCGGGCGTCCTGACGGTGAAGGCGCTGGGCACGACCACCACCTGTACCCCGACCAGGACGGCGGTCTCGCTCACCCTCGACACGAAGTCCCAGCCGGGCGGCGCCTCCGGCACGACCGGCTCGGGATCGACCTCGACGGGCGGCAGCACGGCGTCGGGCACGACGTCCGGCACCACGGGCGGCGGCCTGGCCGAGACGGGCGCCTCCAACGAGGGCGCCCTGCGCGCGCTCGGCCTGGTGGCCGCGACGGTGGTCCTGCTGGGCGGGGCGGTGTTCACGTTCCTGCCGCGGCAGCGGCGGCGGTAGGGCGGTCGCAGACGAAGCCAGGGGTCCGCTCCACGCTGCGGACGCGATGCGGCGGCCCCCGCCGCACCGAAGTGCGACGGGGGCCGTCCGCGCCGTGGGAGCGGGGTGGTGCGTCAGTGCACGCCGCCCATCAGCTTGTTGACCTTCTTGCGGTACATGAAGACGGCCACACCGGCGAGCACGGCGATGGCGCCCTGTGAGGCGAACCACGCCTGCGTGCCGGTCGGAGCACCTATCAGCTGGAGCAGCGCGATGGTCGAGTCACCGGCGGTGACGGCGAGGAAGAAGACGCCCATCATCTGGGACGAGTACTTCTCCGGGGCGAGCTTCGTGGTCAGCGACAGGCCGACCGGGGAGAGCGTGAGCTCACCGATGGTCTGCACCAGGTAGACCACGCACAGCCACAGCGGGCTGACCTTCGTGTCACCGGTGGCGACGCCCTGAGCGAGCATCATGACGAGGAAGGACAGACCTATCAGGAAGACGCCGTTGGCGAACTTCGTGATGGTGCTCGGCTCCTTGCCGCGCTTGTTGAGCGCGACCCACAGCCAGGCGGCGACCGGCGCCAGCGCCATGATGTACAGCGGGTTGAGCGACTGGAACCAGGTGGACGGGAAGTGCATCCCGAACAGCGAGTTGGAGGTGTGCTCGTTGGCGAACACCGTCAGCGTCGAACCGGTCTGGTCGTAGATACCCCAGAACATGGCCGCGACGACGAAGAACCATATGTAGGCCGTCATCCGTGACTGCTCGACGCCGCTCAGGTCACGGTCGCGCTTGATCTTGACGAGGTACCAGATGGGCAGCGCGAGACCGATGATGGTCAGCGGCCACAGCATCCAGTTCACGGTGTACCAGCCGCCACCGACGACGACGCCGTAGAAGACGACGGCGAGCAGCGCCCAGAAACCGGCCTTCTTCAGCAGCGACGCCTTCTCGTCGGCGCTCACCGGCGAGGACACCACGTCGGACTCGGGTGCCAGGTGGCGGAAGCCGAGCAGGAAGAACATCAGGCCGATCGCCATGCCGACACCGGCCAGCGCGAAGCCCAGGTGCCAGCTGACCTTCTGGCCGATCGTGCCGATCGTCAGGGGGGCGGCGAAGGCACCGATGTTGATCGCCATGTAGAAGACTGAGAAACCGGCGTCCCGGCGCGGGTCGTTCTTGTCCGCGTACAGGTGTCCGACCATCGTGGAGATGTTGGCCTTCAGCAGGCCCGAACCCGCCGCGATCAGACCGAGGCCGGCGAAGAAAGAGCCTTCCCACGGCAATGCCAGGGTGAAGTGACCCGACATGATGATCGTGCCACCGATGGCGGTCGTCTTGCGCGGACCCCACACCCGGTCACCGAGCCAGCCGCCCGGCAGGGCGAGCAGATATACCAGAGCGTTGTACACGGAGTAGATCGCGGTCGCGGTGGCCAGCGTGAGGCCGAGACCGCCGTCGGCGACGGTCGCCGACAGGTAGAGCACGAGCAGGGCTCGCATGCCGTAGAAGCTGTAACGCTCCCACATCTCCGTCATGAAGAGGTTGGCAAGGCCGCGGGGGTGGCCAAGGAAGGTGTTCTCACCGGCAGGTGCGGTGGTCTCCTTCGTCAGGCTGGACGCCATGGGTCGTTCCTCGTGGTGTCGGGACGCGCTGCGCTCTTGGCGGGTACGCGCCCGGTGGGGGTTGCCGGCACCGGATCCCACCGTCCTCCCCACGCCCGGAGAGGAGGCCCTCGGCGAGGTGTTCGCGCGGGACCAGGACGGCGGACCCGAGATCCACACCCTCCGTACGTCTTCATACGGCGGGCCCGGCCACAGGTCGTTCCGAACAGTGCTGGTGGTGACCAGCTCGCACAAGAAAGGGACCCTTGTTGCGCAGTGCGCTCCAAAGGTCCCCCAGTAGTGCATCAGGCGTTGAGTCACCATACGACACGACGGTGGCCGATATGGAAGGACTTGAGAGATGGATCACAGGGCTACGCGGAACCGTAGCGTGATTTCGAAGGTCTGATCCACTCTCTCACCCCCAGTACGCAGGTCCGGAAGTCCCAGCCCCGATCGCCCACCGCCATCCGGCGGATGCGGACTACCATCACCCCCATGACCCGTGTACTGCTCGCCGAGGACGACGCGTCCATCTCGGAGCCGCTGGCCCGCGCCCTGCGCCGGGAGGGCTACGAGGTAGAGGTGCGTGAGGACGGCCCCACCGCCCTGGACGCCGGACTACAGGGAAGCATCGACCTCGTCGTACTGGACCTGGGCCTGCCCGGCATGGACGGCCTCGAGGTCGCCCGCCGCATGCGTGCCGAGGGTCACACGGTGCCGATCCTCATCCTCACGGCCCGCGCCGACGAGGTGGACACCGTCGTCGGCCTCGACGCCGGCGCCGACGACTACGTCACCAAGCCGTTCCGCCTCGCCGAACTGCTCGCCCGCGTCCGGGCCCTGCTGCGGCGCGGTTCCGCCGAGCCGACCCAGGCGCCCGCCACGCACGGCGTGCGCATCGACGTCGAGTCGCACCGCGCGTGGATGGGCGACGAGGAACTCCAGCTGACGGCAAAGGAGTTCGACCTGCTGCGCGTCCTCGTACGGGACGCGGGCCGGGTCGTCACCCGGGACCAGCTGATGCGGGAGGTGTGGGACACCACGTGGTGGTCCTCCACCAAGACGCTCGACATGCACATCTCGTGGCTCAGGAAGAAGCTGGGCGACGACGCGGCCAACCCCCGGTACATCGCGACCGTGCGGGGCGTGGGGTTCCGGTTCGAGAAGAGCTGAGCAGATCAAGCCCCTCCGGTTGTTCGAGGAGCGGGGGCCGGGGCGGAGCCCCGGGACCGCGCCCCCGGTGAAGGGCACCGATTCCAGGGCGCCGGTTCCAGGGGCCCGATCCGGGACCCCGATCCGGGACCTCGATCCGGGACCTCGATCCGGGACCCCGATCCAGGACACTGAGACATATGCGCCGCCGACTCATCAATTCCACCCTGGCCGTCGTCCTGGTCGTCATCGCCGTCTTCGGCGTCTCCCTCGTCATCGTGGAGAGCCGGACCATCAGCAACAGCGCCCAGGACCGCGTGGAGTCCGAGGCGGTCCGGCTCGTCTCCATCGTGGACAGCCGGCTGCACAGCGGCGAGCGGGTCGACGCGCACATCCTCAAGGACCAGGTGGCCATCGAGGAGCGGTACGCCGTCATCCGTATCCCCGGCCGCGAGGCGATCGAACTCGGCTCCGAGCCCGCGGGTGACGTGATCTCGTTCACGGCCACCGGCGAGCGCGGCGAGAAGGTCACCGTCGAGGAGCCCCGCTCGGCCGTCACCCAGGAGGTCGGCCGGACGCTGCTGATCATCGCCCTGGTCGCGCTGCTCGCCATCGTCGCCGCCGTACTGTTCGCCGTACGCCAGGCCAACCGTCTCGCCTCGCCGCTCACCGACCTCGCCGAGACCGCCGAACGGCTCGGCTCCGGCGATCCGCGCCCCCGCCACAAGCGGTACGGCGTGCCCGAGCTGGACCGTGTCGCCGACGTGCTCGACGGGTCGGCGGAGCGGATCGCGCGCATGCTCACCGCCGAGCGGCGGCTCGCCGCCGACGCCTCGCACCAGCTGCGCACGCCGCTGACGGCGCTGTCGATGCGGCTTGAGGAGATCACCATGACCGACGATCCGGCGGAGGTGAAGGAGGAGGCGACGATCGCGCTCAGCCAGGTCGAGCGGCTCACCGACGTCGTGGAGCGGCTGCTGACCAACTCGCGCGACCCGCGCAACGGCTCGGCCGTCTCCTTCGACCTCGACGAGGTGATCAAGCAGCAGCTGGAGGAGTGGCGCCCGGCCTACCGCAGCGCGGGCCGCGCCATCGTCTCCTCCGGCAAGCGCCACCTCACGGCCGTCGGCACCCCCGGCGCGGTCGCCCAGGTGCTCGCGGCGCTGATCGAGAACTCGCTGATGCACGGTGGCGGCACGGTCGCCCTGCGCACGCGCGTCACCGGCAACCAGGCCGTCGTGGAGGTCACCGACGAGGGGCCCGGTGTGCCGCCGGAGCTGGGCTCGCGGATCTTCGAGCGGACCATCAGCGGCCGCAACTCGACCGGCATCGGCCTCGCCGTCGCCCGTGACCTGGCCGAGGCGGACGGCGGCCGCCTGGAGATGCTGCAGGCGAGCCCGCCGGTCTTCGGCCTGTTCCTGTCGCGTACGCCGCTGAGGCGGGCGGTGCCGGGCGGGGACGACGGCACCGAGCCGGAACCGACGATCAGGTAGCCGTCCCGACGACGTGGTCGGGCGGTCGGCCGACCCGGGTGGCCAGGGGCCGTCACTTCATGCGGCTCGTCGCCGCGGACCGCGCGGACCGCTCTTCCAGGAACGATTCCGCGCCGGCCACGGTCTCCCGCGCGGGCAGCGCCCGGAACACCCACGTCCGGTACGACCAGAAGCGGAACAGGGTGGCCAGAGCCATACCGAGGAACTTGAAGACGTTGCTCTGCAGCGGACTGTCCCAGCCGAACCCGTACGTGGCCGCGTACAGCACACCGTTCTCGATCACCAGGCCGACGATGCTGAACAGCAGGAACAGCGAGAGTTCCCTGCCGCGGCCGCTCTTGTCGCGGTCACGGTAGGTGAAGTAGCGGAACCCCACGTAGTTGAAGGCGATCGCCACGACCGTGGCGATCACGCTCGCGCGCACGACCTGGAGGTTCGTGGCGTGCCGCACCAGGTTGAAGACGGCGAAGTTCACGAACACGCCGAGGGCGCCGACGACGCCGAATTTGGCGATCTCGCGCGTCAGGGCCGCGAAGCGCAGCCGCAGGGCCCCGAGGCGATGCTGGCCGCCCGCTCCGGACGCGGTCGCGCCCTGCTGGTGGCGGCCGGTCGTGTCGTCCATGGTTCCTGCCTCAGCCCCCGTCGTCCCCGTCTCATGGTCACGCGGTTCATGGGAAGAACCACCGTGGTTCATCGGAAGAACCACTCAGCCATGCTAACCACCGGTCCCCGCAGATGCCCTGCGGACAGCGAAGTGGACTTTTCGGACTCGAAACATGGAGGATCCTACAGGAATGAGCCCCTGCGGGAACCGGCCGAACGGCCGATACCCTGAATGCGTGACGTTCCCTGTAGTCGGCATGGTCGGCGGTGGACAGCTCGCTCGTATGACACACGAGGCGGGCATCCCGCTCGGCATCAGATTCAAGCTCCTCAGTGACACCCCGCAGGATTCAGCTGCGCAGGTCGTCGGCGATGTCGTCGTCGGCGACTACCGCGACCTGGACACGCTGCGCGCCTTCGCGCACGGCTGCGACGTGATCACCTTCGACCACGAACACGTACCCACCGAGCACCTGCGGGCGCTGGAGGCGGACGGCCTCCCCGTCCGGCCGGGCCCCGACGCGCTCGTGCACGCCCAGGACAAGGGCGTCATGCGTGAGAAGCTCACCGCGATCGGCGTGCCGTGTCCGCGCCACCGCATCGTGAGCGACCCGGCCGACGTGGCCGCCTTCGCGGCGGAGGGCGCGCGTCCTGGCCAGGGGGCGGCCGAGGGTGACGGCACGGGCGAGGACGACGGCTTCCCCGTCATCCTCAAGACCGTCCGCGGCGGCTACGACGGCAAGGGCGTCTGGTTCGTACGCTCCGAGGCCGAAGCCGCCGAGCCGTTCAAGGCGGGCGTCCCCGTCCTCGCCGAGGAGAAGGTCGACTTCGTACGGGAACTGGCGGCCAACGTCGTCCGCTCCCCGCACGGCCAGGCCGTCGCCTACCCGGTCGTCGAGTCCCGCCAGGTCGACGGCGTCTGCGACACCGTGATCGCCCCCGCGCCGGACCTCGACGAGGAGCTCGCGGGCCAGGCCCAGGAGCTGGCGCTGCGCGTCGCCGACGAGCTCGGCGTGGTCGGCCACCTCGCGGTCGAGCTCTTCGAGACCCGCGACGCCGACGGCACGCCCAAGGTCCTCGTCAACGAACTGGCGATGCGCCCGCACAACTCGGGCCACTGGACCCAGGACGGCGCCGTCACCAGCCAGTTCGCCAACCACGTACGGGCCGTGCTCGACCTGCCGCTCGGCGACCCGCGCCCCCGCGCGCCCTGGACGGCCATGGTCAACGTCCTGGGCGGCGACTATCCGGACATGTACAGCGCGTACCTGCACTGCATGGCCCGCGACCCGCAGCTGAAGATCCACATGTACGGCAAGGACGTGAAGCCCGGACGTAAGGTCGGACACGTCAACACCTACGGTGATGACCTGGACGACGTGCTGGAACGCGCGCGTCACGCAGCCGGATACCTGAGAGGGACCATCGTCGAATGAGCAGCTCCAGCCCCGTGCACCCTGTCGTCGGCATCGTCATGGGGTCGGACTCCGACTGGCCCGTCATGGAGGCCGCCGCCAAGGCCCTTGACGAGTTCGAGGTCCCCTACGAGGTCGACGTCGTCTCCGCGCACCGCATGCCGCACGAGATGATCTCGTACGGCGAGCACGCCGCCGACCGCGGCCTGAAGGCGATCATCGCGGGCGCGGGCGGCGCGGCGCACCTGCCGGGCATGCTGGCCTCGGTCACCCCGCTCCCGGTCATCGGCGTCCCGGTCCCGCTGAAGTACCTCGACGGGATGGACAGCCTCCTGTCGATCGTGCAGATGCCGGCGGGCGTGCCGGTCGCGACCGTGTCGGTGGGCGGCGCCCGCAACGCGGGACTGCTCGCCGCGCGCATGCTGGCCGCACACGACGAGGAACTCCTCGGCCGCATGCGGGAGTTCCAGCAGGAGCTGAACGACCAGGCCACGGAGAAGGGCAAGCGGCTGCGGTCGAAGGTCGAGGGCGCGGGAGCCGGCTTCGGCTTCGGCTCGACCGCCGGGAAGTGACGGCGATGACATCGTCCTTGGAGCGGGCGCGGGAACTGCTGCGCGAGTTCCCGGTCGTCGACGGGCACAACGACCTTCCGTGGGCGCTGCGCGAACAGGTCACGTACGACATCGACGCGCGCGACATCGCCACCGACCAGAGCGCCCACCTCCACACGGACCTGGGCCGGTTGCGGTCCGGAGGCGTGGGGGCGCAGTTCTGGTCGGTGTACGTGCGCACGGACCTGACGGGCGACGCGGCGGTCAGCGCCACGCTCGAACAGATCGACTGCGTCGACCAGTTGATCGCGCGGTACCCGAAGGACCTGCGGGAGGCCCTGACGGCGGCGGACATGGAGGCGGCACGTTCGGAGGGCCGGATCGCGTCGCTCAAGGGCGCCGAGGGCGGCCACTCCATCAACAACTCCCTCGCCACGCTCCGCGCGTTGTACGCGCTGGGCGTCCGCTACATGACCCTCACCCACAACGACAACATCGCGTGGGCGGACTCGGCGACGGACGAGCCGGGCGTCGGCGGACTCTCGGCGTTCGGCCGCGAGGTGGTGCGGGAGATGAACCGCGAGGGCATGCTCGTGGACCTCTCGCACGTGGC
Organism: Streptomyces beihaiensis; assembly: GCF_026274175.1. Lineage (GTDB taxonomy): Bacteria > Actinomycetota > Actinomycetes > Streptomycetales > Streptomycetaceae > Streptomyces > Streptomyces beihaiensis. Next base: position 26,285 of record NZ_JAPHNL010000310.1, on the reverse strand, counting down.
GGCGACGACGATGCGCGCGGCGCTCGACGTCACCGAGGCCCCGGTGATCTTCTCCCACTCCTCGGCACGGGCGGTCTGCGACCACCCCCGCAACATCCCGGACGACGTACTGGAGCGCCTCCCGGCCAACGGGGGAGTGGCCATGGCGACGTTCGTACCGAAGTTCGTGCTCCAGGCGGCGGTCGACTGGACGGCGGCCGCGGACGACAACCTGCGCGCGCACGGCTTCCACCACCTGGACACGTCCCCCGAGGCGATGAAGCTGCACCGCGCCTTCGAGGCGGCCCACCCGAGGCCGATCGCGACGGCGGCGACGGTGGCGGACCACCTGGACCACATGCGGGACGTGGCCGGCATCGACCACATCGGCATCGGCGGCGACTACGACGGCACGGCGTTCACGCCGGACGGCCTCGACGACGTCTCCGGCTACCCGAACCTCGTCGCCGAACTGCTCGACCGGGGCTGGTCCACGGCCGACCTGGCGAAGCTGACGTGGGGCAACGCGGTACGGGTCCTGGGCGACGCGGAAGCGGTCGCGCGGGACGTCCGGACCCGGCGCGGCCCCTCCAACGCGACCCTGGCGGCGCTGGACGGGTAGCGGGGGACCGGCTGGTGAGGCGGATAGATGGACGAATGGACGGATAGGCGGATAGGCGGGGTCGGGCGGGCTACCTCGTTCGCCCGTTCGCCCGTTCGCTCCGCCCACCCCTTCGCTCCGCCCACCCGTTCGCCCCGCTCACCGAGAACCCCGGGTGCAGCCGTGTCACGGTGGACCGATGTCATGTTCCACCGACGCCGGAGCCCCGCCATGGCCGACCTGCAGGACACACTGAACGCACCTGCCGAGGCGGGTGAGCTCGACCGGCCAGTCCCGACCGGTGAGCCCACCGACCCCCACCCCGACGAGCCCGACCCCACCGAGCCCGACCCCACCGAGCCCGACCCCGCCCAGGGCGAACACACCCGGTCGGACGCCCACGATCCGGCGCCTGATGCCGAGCCGGGCGCCGACACGGCCCGCGCCCTGCTCGCGGAACACCCCGTGGCCGACGGCTACAGCGGCCTCTCCACCGCGCTGCTCACCCTCCCCTGGTACGACCTGGAACTGGGCGAGAGCACCGCCGAGACCGACCTGCCGCGCCTGCGCACCGGAGCCGTGGGCGCGCTGTTCTGCGCGCTGCGCACCGACCCCGCCGGCGCCCCGGCCACCGACCCGGTCACCGCCGCCCTGGAGCAGATCGACCTGATCAACCACCTCGTGGCCCACTATCCGGAAGGTCTGCGCTCCGCACGCTCCGCCTCCGAGACGACCGCCGCCCACGCCCACGGCAGAGCCGCGGTCCTGATCGGCCCCGCCCCGGCCGCCGTGATGGCCGACTCGCTCGGCACACTGCGCGCCCTGCACACGCTCGGCCTGCGCGTCCTCACACTCGGCCGCACGTCATGGGCGACCGACGAGGGCCTGACCCGGTTCGGCGAAGAGGTCGTACGGGAGATGAACCGGCTCGGCATGCTCGCCGACCTCACCGGCGCCCCCCGGGCCGCGGCCGCCCGCGCCATCGCCATGTCCCAGGCCCCCGTGGTGTTCACGCACTCCGGCGCCCGCGCCCTGACCGGCCACCCCGACAACGTCCCCGACGACGTCCTGCACGCCCTCGGCGAGAGCGGCGGCCTGTGCATGGTGCCCTGCTCGGCCGCGCACACGGGCCCGCGGCTGCGTGACGTCGCCGACCACCTGGACCACGTACGGCGACTGGCGGGCCCCGAGTCGGTGGGCATCTCCGGCACGTACGACACGGGAATCGCGCACCCCGAAGGTCTCGCGGACATCTCCGGTTACCCGGCGCTGATCGCCGAACTGCTCGACCGGGGTTGGCCGGAGCCCGACATCACCCTGCTCACGTGGGGGAACGTCCAACGGGTGCTGCGCAAGGCGGAGTTCACGGCCCGCGCCGCCCAACGCCGCCGAGGCCCGTCGACGGCCAAACCGGACGACAAGCCGTAGACGGCGGCCGGTCCGGGGCGGCCCACCAGGGGCGAGGTCACACGCCACTCAAGCGGAAGCCGACTCAAGCGGAAGTCCACTCAAGCCGTACGCGTACGCCGCACGAGCACGCCGCACGAGCACGCCGCACGCGCACGCCGCACGCGCACGCCGCACGCGTACGCCACCCGCGTACGACTACGCCCCGGGCCGCCCCATGGCCCGATACGTCCACCCGGCCTTCCGCCACAGCGCCGCGTCCAGCGCGTTACGCCCGTCAAGCACCACGCGCGCCGCCGCGACCTCCCCCAGCGCCGACGGGTCCAGCTCCCGGAACTCCCGCCACTCCGTCAGATGCAGCACGACATCGGCCCCGCGCACCGCGTCGAGCGCCGACTCCGCGTACCCGAGCGTGGGGAACAGCCGCCGCGCGTTCGCCATGCCCTTCGGGTCGTACACGGTCACCTGGCCGCCCTGCAGATGGATCTGCCCGGCGACGTTCAGCGCGGGGGAGTCCCGTACGTCGTCGGAGTCCGGCTTGAACGCGGCGCCGAGCACCGCCACCCGCTTTCCCAGGAACGCCCCGCCGCCCAGCGCCTCGCGCGCCATCTCGACCATCTGGCCGCGGCGCCGCATGTTGATGGAGTCGATCTCCCGCAGGAACGTCAGCGCCTGGTCCGCGCCCAGCTCACCGGCGCGCGCCATGAACGCCCGGATGTCCTTGGGCAGACACCCACCACCGAACCCGATCCCGGCCCGCAGGAACTTGTGCCCGATCCGGTCGTCGTACCCGATGGCCTCGGCGAGCTTGGCGACATCCCCGCCGGCGGCCTCACACACCTCGGCCATGGCGTTGATGAAGGAGATCTTGGTCGCGAGGAACGAATTGGCCGCGGTCTTGACCAGCTCGGCCGTCGGATAGTCGGTCACGACGAACGGCGTGCCTTCCCCGAGCGGCTTCGCGTACACCTCCCGCAGCAGCTGCTCGGCGCGCTCGCTGCCGACACCGACGACGATCCGGTCGGGGTGCAGCGTGTCCTTGACGGCGAAGCCCTCCCGCAGGAACTCCGGATTCCACGCCAGCTCGGCCCCCTCGGGCAGCATCGCGGCGAGCCGCTCGGCCGACCCGACCGGCACGGTCGACTTCCCGACGACCAGGTCGCCCGCCTTGAGATGCGGTGCGAGGGCCCCGAACGCCGCATCGACGTACGACATGTCACACGCGTACTCACCGTGCTTCTGCGGAGTGTTGACGCACACGAAATGCACATCGCCGAAGGCACCGGCCTCGGCCCAGTCCATGGTGAACCGCAGCCGCCCGCTCGACCCTTCCGCCCCCTCGACGTGCCGCCCCAGCAGCTCCTCGAGACCGGGCTCGTACATGGGCACCTCACCCCGCCGGAGCATGTCGATCTTCTCCGGCACGACATCCAGGCCGAGCACCTCGAAGCCGAGTTCGGCCATGGCCGCGGCGTGCGTGGCGCCGAGGTATCCGGTACCGATCACGGTGATCTTGAGGGCCATTGCGGGGCTCCAGAAATCGCGGGTGTGTACGGGGGCGCGCCCGAGCATAGCCGGGCACGGAAGGGCCGCTCGGCCGGGCGTGGCGAGGCCGCTCACCGGGCACGATTCACGCTGTCGCGTAGCTCACGTATCCGTACGGCGGCGACGCGACCTAAACTCCGTTTACCCCTTCAGTTACTTAACGGTAATTAGCGTCTTTGGAGCGTGAGACACCTTGGCCGGATCGACTTCCAACCCGGAGTTCGACCTGTACCGCCCGTCCGAGGAGCACGACCTGCTCCGCGAGACGGTCCGCGCGCTGGCCGAGGCGAAGATCGCCCCACACGCCGCGGCGGTGGACGAGGAGGCCCGTTTCCCGCAGGAGGCCCTCGACGCGCTGGTCGCGGCCGACCTGGCGGCCGTGCACGTGCCCGAGGCGTACGGCGGCGCGGGCGCCGACGCGCTCGCCACGGTCATCGTGATCGAGGAGGTGGCACGCGCCTGCGTGTCCTCGTCCCTCATCCCCGCGGTGAACAAGCTCGGCTCCCTCCCGGTCATCCTCTCCGGCTCGGAGGAGCTGAAGAAGAAGTACCTGGCGCCGCTCGCCAAGGGCGAGGCGATGTTCTCGTACTGCCTGAGCGAGCCGGACGCGGGCTCGGACGCGGCGGGTATGAAGACGAAGGCCGTACGGGACGGCGACCACTGGATCCTCAACGGTGTGAAGCGCTGGATCACCAACGCGGGCGTCTCCGAGTACTACACGGTCATGGCGGTCACCGACCCGACGAAGCGCTCGAAGGGCATCTCGGCGTTCGTGGTCGAGAAGTCGGACGAGGGCGTCTCCTTCGGCGCCCCGGAGAAGAAGCTCGGCATCAAGGGCTCCCCGACCCGTGAGGTCTACTTCGACAACGTCCGCATCCCCGCCGACCGCATGATCGGCGAGGAGGGCACGGGCTTCGCCACAGCGATGAAGACCCTGGACCACACCCGCATCACGATCGCCGCCCAGGCGCTCGGCGTCGCCCAGGGCGCCCTCGACTACGCCAAGGGCTACGTCAAGGAGCGCAAGCAGTTCGGCAAGCCGATCTTCGACTTCCAGGGCATCCAGTTCATGCTCGCGGACATGGCCATGAAGATCGAGGCGGCCCGCCAGCTCACGTACGCGGCGGCGGCCAAGTCCGAGCGCGTCGCCGCCGGAGGTGGAGAAGGTGACCTCACCTTCCAGGGCGCGGCGGCCAAGTGCTTCGCCTCGGACGTCGCGATGGAGGTCACGACGGACGCGGTCCAGCTGCTCGGCGGTTACGGCTACACCCGTGACTATCCGGTGGAGCGGATGATGCGCGATGCGAAAATCACGCAGATCTACGAAGGAACGAACCAGGTCCAGCGCATCGTCATGGCCCGCAACCTGCCGTAACGGCAGGGCTGCCGGCCAACCGGTCGCACGCCCCGTCGCCCTCCGAGGGCGTCGGGGCGTCTGCGTATTCCGGCCATCGCCACCGCCTACCCGACCAGCTCGAACCAGGTGACTTTGCCGCCCAGCTTGACCGGCTGGCGGGTCTGACCGGTATGGACACGGTGGAACTGGGAATCGTCCCGTTCGCGGCGCCGCTGAAGGTGCCCGCCGCGAACGGATTCTGGGTCCTCGACGAGCGTCTCGTCATCGCTGAGGACTGGCACGCCGAAATATGGCTGGATGACACTGACAGCGTGGCCACCTATACGAAGGTGTGGGCCACGCTGCGGGAGTCGGCGGTGTACGGCGCTGACGCTCAGAACGTCATCACGCGGGCGCAACGGTCCATTCGACCCGACTCACCTCGTACGTGAGCTTGCCGTACCGGCTACTCGCAGAATCGGCCGAGGAACCGGCGCGGAGAGATCGCCGACCCCGTGGCGGCGTTCGCCGACGTCGGCCGGGCGCTGCGCCCCGGCGGGCGCCTGGCCTTCGTCTGTCCGGCCGATGCCGCGCTCAACGAATGGGTTGCGGCGATGGCGTCACTGCGCGATTTCCTGCCGGCTGGCGACTTCGGGCGGCCGGGGCTGCCCGGCATGTTCTCCCTGGCGGTCCCGGAGCGCGTTCGCGAGGTTCTCGGCGCGGCCGGGTTCACCGGTGTCGCCGTCGAGCAGGTACAGAGGTACGGGGCGTGGGGGAAGGGGGGCCGAGGACGCGGCGGAGTTTCTGCTGGGGTCCGGCCCCGGCCGTCACCTGATGGGGCAGGCCGGCGCGACCGCGCGGGCTCGCGCCCGCGGCGCCCTCACGGAACATCTGCGCGACCACGAGGCGGCGGACGGCACGGTGCGGCTGCGCAGCACGGCGTGGCTGGTCACAGCGGACCGCCCGGCCTACCAGGTGAGCGGGGCCCAGGTCCTGTCCGAGAGGCGATGCGGCCGCCTCACCCCGCCACCGCGCCCACCCCGTCCTCACCCTCCGGCTCCACGTCTCCGTCGCCGTCCTCCCGAGCCGCCCGTGTCAGCCGCTGCACCGCGTCCTGCATGTGGTCGTCGAGGAGGGCGAGGAGGCGGGGCTCGTCGGCGGCTCGTAGGGCTTCGATCAGGGCCGCGTGTTCCGCGACCAGGGAGTCCGGGTCCGAGTGGATGTCCGTCAGGGCCGACAGGCACATCCGGGTCTCCACGAACAGCGTTTCCGCGATGCGGCGCAGGCGGGGGCTGCCCGACTCCTCGACCAGGGTCTGGTGCAGCTCCATGTCCGCCGCGCTCAGTGCGGTGAGGTTGCCGCGGCGGGCCGCCGACGCCATCGTGCGGTGGATCTTGGCCAGGCGGTCCGCGGTGCGCTGCGGGTCGCCCCGCAGGACCAGCTTGCAGGCGGCGGACTCCATCGCCGTCCGGGTGAAGTAGATGTCCCGGATGTCGTCCTCGTCGAGTTGCGTGACGAAGACGCCGCGGTGCGGGGCGCTGACCGCGATGCCCTGCTGCACCAGGCGTTGCAGGGCCTCGCGCAGCGGTCCGCGGCTCACGCCCAGCTGTCCGGCCAGTTCGGCCTCGCCGAGCTGGGTGCCGGGGGCGAGGACGCCCGTCATGATCGCCTCGGTGAGCTGTGCGGCGATGATCGTCGCCGCGGGCTCCCGCTTGACCGGTCGCAGGGGTTTCGCAGAGGCCATATTCAGTTTCTTTTCCTCGGTGTCGGTGCGGCCGGATCCGTCTTACGGGGCCGCGGGGGTCGTCGGATCAGACGTGCGGAAGGACGAGCGGAAGAGCGTGCCCAGGCCGTCCCGGGGTGCCGTGTCGCCGGCCAGGCGCAGGCCCTCCCAGGCGGTGACCTGGTTCGCGGTGAGGACGGGCTTGCCCACGGCCTCTTCGAGGTCGTCGAGCCAGGCGGCACTGTGCAGCGCGGTGTCGGGGAGCAGGACCGCTTCGGCGTCCGGGTGGTCGTTGCTCCGTGCCAGGTCGAGCACCTGCGCGCGGCCCAGGGTACCCACCTCGGCCGCCGTGATGATCCCCTGCCCCGAGACCTGGACGACCTGCGATCCGTGGTGCTCCAGGAAGCGTACGAAGTAGCCCGCCACGTCGTCCGGGTAGGTCGCCGCGATGGCCAGGCGGCGCACGCCCAGCGCCCGCGTCGCGTGGGCGAAGGCGAAGGAGGTGGACGACACGCGGCCTGCCGGCAGGCCCGCGGCCTGCGCGAGCTCCTCCACCTGGCGGCGGGCGCCCTGCGGGCCGTAGATGAAGCTGGCGCTCGTGCACGCCCAGACGATCGCGTCCTGCTCCTCGCGCAGCAGCTCGCCCAGGGCCGCCTTGAGGCGGTGGGTCGCGCCCATCTCGAGAAGCTCGTCCACGCGGTGGGCGTCCGTGCCGATGTCCGTGTGGACCAGGGTGAGCCGGGCGCCGCCGCCGAGCATCCGTTCCAGGCGCGGGTAGTCGTCCTCGGCGGAGTGGCCGGGGTAGAGGAAGCCGACTCGGGCCGTCGCCGTGTCGCTCATACGTACGTCGTCCTTTCGTGCGGGCAGTCTACGGGGCGGGAGCCCGGACGTGCAGATTGTCGACAGTCAACCATGCCCCGGCGGCGCGCGCGGGCCGGGGCGGAAGGTGCGGGAGAGGGCGAGAGGTGCGGTGCGGCGGTCAGTTGAGGTCGGCTCCGGTGCCCGTCGTGGGCGGCGGCGCCGGGTCCTCGGGGGCGGTCTGGGCCGCCGGTGGCGGGGGAGCGGCCGGGTCGGCCGGTGTGGGCGGGACCGTCTCGGCGGGCGCGGGCGCGGGCGCGGAAGGCGGCGCGGGCGTGGGGGCGGGCGCGGGCGCCGGTGGCGAGGGTGACGGCGCGCGGTAGGTCGTCGTCCGGTGTCTGTACGGGTCGAGTCCCGCGCGGGCCGACGGGTCCACCAGCGCCTGGTAGTCACCGGTCGGGCGGGCGCCCGCGTGGCGCAGCGCCGACCACATGGTGACCTGGTTGGCGGAGATCACCGGAATCCGCAGCTCTGCCTCCAGCTGGGGGATCACGTCGTACGTGGCGAGGTTGGTGCAGCTGATGAACAGGCAGTCCGCGTGCCGCAGGTCGGCGGACCTCGCCAGGTCGACGACGCTGCGGTAGTCGACCTTCCAGATCTCTCCGGTGAGGCCCATGTACTCGCGCCCGACGACCTCCACGTCCGCCTCGGCGAGGAAGTCGGCCAGGGCGTCGGTCAGCGACCGGGTGTAGGGGGTGATCACGGCCACCCTGCGCGCGCCCAGCTCGCCCAGCGCGTCGAGCAGGGCGCCGGACGTGGTGACCGTGGGCATGCCGCGGCCCGCGCCGCTCATGGCGGCGCACATGGCGCTCTCGTGGACCGTGCCGCCGACGAAACTGCCGGACGTGCACGCGTACGCGAAGGCCACCGGGCGTACCGCGTCGAGGGCGGTGACGGCGTGGCGGAGGGTCTCGTACTCGCTGATGAGGCGGGCCATGTCCACGCTCACCTCGACGGGCACGTACGGCGTGCGGGTCAGGTGGAGGGAGATCTCGCCCGGACTCCAGCGCCACAGTTCGCGGTCGAGCGCGAAGTCGAACGGGGCGACGACCCCGATGCCGCGTTGCGGTACCGGTCCGCCGAAGGTCGTGATGTCCAATGCAGGGCCCCTTCGTGACTGCACGCGTACGGGCCGCGGTCCGGTGTCGCCGGTTCCGTACGCCTGGTGTGGACGGGTTGAGCGGTGGTGCTGGATGCGGGGGTGCGCGATGCGGTTGTGCGGTTGTGTCGGCGGGGCGGGGAGCCGGTCGCCGTGCCCCTGTGTAAGGGGTTTGCCCGGCCGGGCTCCGGGTAGACGTGATGGCCTGTAGATTGTTGACAACGTAAAGATCTGCTGCTTAGCGTGTCAATCCCTGTTTGGTAAGGGGTGTACGTCCATTCCGGAAAACCCCGGTTTCCTCCCATGGTCCGTCTTCGTCCCCTCTCTCGCACACCCTGCGAGCGAATCGCTCGATTCCCGGTCACATCCCCCCGATCACTCGGAGGCCGCCGCAGTGACGAAGCCCCGAAGCCGACGCGTCCCGCGGGTCCTTGTCCTGGCCGACCGGCGCCCGGACGGCCTCGACGAGGTCGCCGCCCACGCCGACCTCGTCTGCGTTCCCGAGGCGCGGCTCGCCGCCGAGCTGCCGGCCGCGGACGCGCTCCTGGTCTGGGAGTTCGGCACCGAGGCGCTGCCCGCGGCCTGGCCAGGGGGAGGCGGCGGGCCGCGCTGGGTGCACACCGCGAGCGCGGGTGTCGACCGGCTGATGTTCCCGGCGCTGCGCGACTCCGACACGCTGGTCACCAACTCGCGCGGCGTCTTCGAGCAGCCCATCGCCGAGTGGGTCGCCGGGCAGGTCATCGCCCTCGCCAAGGACTTCGCGGGGACGTACGAGCGCCAGCGCGGCCGCGTCTGGCAGCACCGGGTGACCGAGCGGGTGGCGGACACGTACGCGGTCGTACTGGGCGGGGGGCCGATCGGCCGGGCGGTCGTACGCACCCTGCGCGCGCTCGGACTGCGGGTCGATCTCGTCGGGCGCTCGCGGCGCGACGGCGACCCGGAGGTCGGCACGGTGCACGCCTTCGGCGAGTTCGGCGAACTCCTCGCCCGGGCCGACTGGGTGGTGTGCGCGGCGCCGCTGACCGCCGAGACCGAGGACCTCTTCGACGCGGCCGCGTTCGCCCGGATGAAGCGCGGCGCCCGGTTCGTCAACGTGGGGCGCGGCCCGATGGTCGTCGAGAAGGACCTGCTCGCCGCGCTCGAACACGGGCGGCTCGCGGGAGCCGCGCTCGACGTGTTCCGGCAGGAGCCGCTGCCCGCCGACAGTCCGCTGTGGGACGCGCCGAACCTGCTCGTGTCGCCGCACATGTCGGCCGACACCGTCAGCTGGCTCGACGATCTCGCCGCGGTCTTCGCCGACAACTTCGCGCGCTGGCGGACCGGCCGCCCGCTGCGCAACGTGGTGGACAAGAAGCTGGGTTACGTACCGGTCGCGGCCGCCGAGCCGAGCGCGCCGACCGCACCCGAGGAAGGTGCCTGATGACGACACAGCCGACGCAGCCGCAACAGCCCTCCCGGCCCCCGCGGCCGCAACAGCCTTCCCGGCCCGCGCAGCCGGCTCCCGCCCGTACCACCCCCGTCTCGTCCGCCGGCGAGCCGTACGCCATGACGGCCACCGAGCTCCTCGCCGCCTACGAGCGCGGGGAGCTGTCGCCCGTGCAGGCCACCGAGTCGGTGCTCGACCGGATCGAGGCGGCGGACGGGCCGCTGAACGCCTTCTGCCTCGTCGACCGTGACACCGCGCTCGCGCAGGCCCGCGCCAGTGAGGAACGGCGCCGCCGCGGCGAGCCGCTCGGGCTGCTCGACGGGGTGCCCGCCTCCATCAAGGACCTGCTGCTCACCAAGGGCTGGCCGACGCTGCGCGGCTCGCTGAGCGTCGCGGCCGACCGCGAGTGGGGTGAGGACGCGCCGTGCGTGGCCCGGATGCGGGAGCAGGGCGCGGTGCTCGTCGGTAAGACGACGACACCGGAGTTCGGCTGGAAGGGCGTCACCGACAACCCGCTGACCGGCGTCACCCGCAACCCCTGGGACCCGGCCACCACGTCCGGCGGCTCGTCGGGCGGCAGCGCGGCCGCCGTGGCCGCCGGGATGGCGCCGCTCTCGGTCGGCACCGACGGCGGCGGCTCGGTCCGCATCCCCGCCGCCTTCTGCGGCGTCTTCGGCCTCAAGCCCACGTACGGGCGTATCCCGCTCTACCCGGCCAGCCCCTTCGGCACCCTCGCGCACGCCGGGCCGATGACCCGGACGGTGGAGGACGCGGCGCTGCTCATGGACGTCCTCACCCGGCCCGACCCCCGCGACTGGTCGGCCCTCGAACCGCCGGCCGGCAGCTACCGCGCCGCCGTCGCCGACGCGCTCACCGCCGGGGCGCTCGGCGGGCTCCGCATCGCGTACGCCCCGACCCTCGGCGGCGCCCCGGTCGACCCGGAGGTGGCCGAACGGGTGCGCGCCGTGGCCGGGTTGCTGGCGGGCCTCGGCGCGGACGTGGAGGAGGGCGGCAAGGCGGACCCCGGCCTCACCGACCCCGTCGCGGCGTACCACACGCTGTGGTTCGCGGGTGCGGCCCGCGTCGTCGAGCACCTCACGCCCGAGCAGTTCGCCCGGCTCGACCCCGGACTCCAGGACGTCTGCCGCCAGGGCGCGGAGATGACGGCGCTCGACTACCTCGGCGCGGTCGACGAGCGGATGGCGCTCGGCGTCCACATGGGCCGTTTCCACGAGACGTACGACCTGCTGCTCACGCCCACGCTGCCGATCCCCGCGTTCGAGGCGGGCGTCGAGGTGCCGCCGGGCGGGCCGCACACCCGGTGGACCGGCTGGACCCCGTTCACGTACCCGTTCAACCTCACCCAGCAGCCCGCCGCCACGGTGCCCTGCGGCACGACCGCCGCGGGCCTGCCGGTGGGCGCGCAGCTCGTCGCCGCGCGGCACCGGGACGCGCTGGTGCTGCGCGCCTCGGCGGTGCTGCACGAGTCGCTGCGGGAGGCGGGTGTGGTGGACACGGGTGTGGTGGACGCGGGCGTGGTGGGGGCCGGGCCGGTGGGTTGAGCCTGGTGGGCTGAGCCCGCCCGGCCGGAGTCCCACCGGCGCCGTTCACGTCGTCAGGGTCACTCCGCCCGCTCGAAGCGCAGCGACTCGCCGAGGGCGCCCGCCCGCCACAGGTCCTGGCAGGCGTCGGCCATCCGGTCCAGGCCCTCGGTGACCGTGCCCCAGACGATGCCGGGCACCCAGCCCTGGTCGCCGTTGATCAGCAGGTTGTTGCGCTCGTAGAACAGGGCCAGGTCCACGACGACGTCACGGTCGGCGTGCGCGGCCTGGCCGCCCTGCCGCTCGGCGGCGGCCTCGTAGCCGTAACTGGCCGTGCTCATCTGGGTGTTGGAGAAGGTGAAGTAGCACAGGTCGCCCGGGATCGGCGTGATCGTCGGGTTCTCGAGCGGCGGCTCCTGCGGGGCGAACGCCGGGACGAGCGTGTAGATCTCGTTGCGCGCGTACTTGGCGTGGTACACGTCGCTGCCGAGCGGGAGGGCGTCCCAGATCGCCCCGCAGGTGATCGGCGCCCGGTCGAAGAGCAGCCTGGCCGTGCAGCTGACGCCGCGCTTGGGCAGGGAGACGGTGACGAAACGGTCCATGCGGTCCATGTGCGTGGCAACTCCGGTCGGTCGGTGGGCGGTCGTTCGGTGCGGTACGTGCCGGTCGTCGCGTCGGCGTCAGCCCAGCGGCATCGCCAGGTACCGCGTCTCCAGGAACTCGTCGATGCCGACCCGGCCGCCCTCGCGGCCCAGGCCCGAGTGCTTGACGCCGCCGAAGGGGGCCGCCGGGTTGGAGACGACCCCCTTGTTGAGGCCGACCATGCCCGTCTCCAGGCGTTCGGCGAGGCGGAAGGCGCGGTCCAGGTTCTCCGTGAACAGGTAGGAGACGAGCCCGTACGGGGTGTCGTTGGCCGCGGCGACCGCCTCGTCGTCGGAGGCGAAGGTGAGGATCGGCGCGACCGGGCCGAAGATTTCCTCGTGCAGCATGGTCGCGTCGGCCGGGACACCGGTGAGGACGGTGGGGGAGTAGAAGTAGCCCTCCCCCGGGGCGTGTCCGCCGCCCGTGAGCACCTTGGCGCCGCGGGCCGTGGCGTCCGCGACGAGCTGGGTGACCTTGCCGCGGCCCGCCTCGTCGATCAGCGGCCCCACGTCGACGCCCGGTTCGGTGCCGCGGCCCACGGTGAGCGCGCCCATCCGGGCGGCGAGCTTCTCGGCGAAGTCGGCGGCCACGCGCTCGTGGACGTAGAGGCGGTTGGCGGCCGTGCACGCCTCGCCGATGTTGCGCATCTTCGCGGCCATCGCGCCGTCGACGGCCTTGTCGAGGTCGGCGTCCTCGCAGACCACGAACGGGGCGTTGCCGCCCAGTTCCAGCGAGACGCGCAGTACGTGCTGCGCGCTCTGTTCCAGGAGCAGCCGCCCGACCTGCGTGGAGCCGGTGAACGACAGCTTGCGGACCGCCCCGCCGCGCAGCAGCGGCTCGACGACCTCGCCGGGCCGTGACGTGGTCACGACGTTCAGGACGCCGTCGGGGACCCCGGCCTCGACCATGATCTCGGCGAGCTTCAGCATCGTCAGCGGCGTCTGCTCGGCGGGCTTCACGATCATCGTGCAGCCCGCGGCGATCGCCGGACCGATCTTGCGCGTGCCCATGGCGAGAGGGAAGTTCCACGGGGTGACGAGCAAGGCGGGCCCGACCGGGTGCCGCATGATCACGAAGCGGTCCCTGCCGTCCGGCGAGGTCTGGTAGCCGCCCTCGATCCGCACGGCCTCCTCGGCGAACCAGCGGAAGAACTCCGCCGCGTAGGCGACCTCGCCGCGCGCCTCGGCCAGCGGCTTGCCCATCTCCAGCGTCATGAGCAGCGCCAGCTCCTCGCGGCGCCGGGGGTCGGTGAGCAGTTCGAAGGCCCGGCGCAGGATCTCGGAGCGTTCGCGCGGCGCGGTGGCCGCCCACGCGCCCTGGGCCGCGGCCGCCGCGCCGGCCGCGGCGCGCGCGTCCTCGGCGCCCGCGTCGGCGACCGTGCGCAGCTCGCGGGCGACGGAGGGGTCCTCCACGCCGAAGGTGGCGCCAGAGGCGGCCGGGCGCCAGGTGCCGCCGATGAAGAGGCCGTCGGGCACGGAAGCGACGACGGCGTGTTCCCGCGTCTGCTGGTCGGTGGCTGTGCTCATATCTCTCCTCATGGACAGCGGCGGAATTGCATGCTTGCATGAGTGCAGGTTGTTGACAATCCTACGATGCGGCCTGCCTCTGGCCTGTGATCCCGTCCGCTCTGATCCACGACCCCGTCCGCTTCAGCCGCCGAGCGAGGAGCCGTCATGAGTGCTTTGTCCCCCGTCCTCCAGCAGGCCACCCCCGTCCTGGCCGTCCGCGGCGAGGGCGTCCACCTCTACGACGAGTCGGGCCGCGCCTACCTGGACTTCACCGCCGGGATCGGCGTCACCTCGACGGGCCACTGCCACCCGCGCGTGGTCGCCGCCGCGCGGGAGCAGACCGGCAAGCTCATCCACGGCCAGTACACGACCGTCATGCACCAGCCGCTGCGCACGCTCAGCGAGCGGCTCGGCGAGGTGCTGCCCTCCGGGCTCGACTCGCTCTTCTTCGTGAACTCCGGCAGCGAGGCCGTCGAGGCGGCGATGCGGCTCGCCAAGCAGGCCACCGGGCGGCCCAACATCGTCGCGTTCCACGGCGGCTTCCACGGCCGGACCATGGCCGCCGCGTCGATGACCACCTCGGCGACGAAGTTCCGCTCCGGGTACGGGCCGCTGATGCCCGGGGTCGCGCTCGCGCCGTTCCCCGACCCGTTCCACTACGCGCGGTACGGGATGGACGAGGAGACCGTCACCCGGTTCGCGCTGAGCGAGCTCGACCGGGTGCTCGCCACCGTCACGGCGCCGCGGGACACGGCGGCGTTCATCGTCGAACCGGTGCTCGGCGAGGGCGGGTACGTGCCCGCCAACACGGCGTTCCTGCGGGGCCTGCGGGAGCGGGCCGACCGGCACGGGATCCTGCTGATCATCGACGAGGTGCAGACCGGGTTCGGGCGTACGGGCCGCTTCTGGGGCCACGACCACTTCGCCGGCGACCCGGACATCATCGTCACGGCCAAGGGCCTGGCCAGCGGCTTCCCGCTCTCCGCGATCGCCGCGCCGCGCGAACTGATGGCGAAGGCGTGGCCCGGCTCGCAGGGCGGCACGTACGGGGGCAACGCGGTGGCGTGCGCGGCGGCCCTCGCCACGCTCGACGTCATCCAGGAGGAGAAGCTCGTACGGAACGCGGCCGAGCGCGGCGCCCAGCTCTTCGCCGGCCTGCGGGAGGTGGCCGCCGCCCGTCCGGTGGGCGGGCAGGGAGGCATCGGGGACGTACGCGGCCTCGGCCTGATGGCGGGCACGGAGTTCGTCACGGCGGACGGCGAACCGGACGGCGCGACCGCGTCCCGCGTGCACGCCGCCGCGGCCGAGCGTGGTCTGCTCCTGTTGACCTGTGGTACGCAGGGGCAGGTCGTCCGGATGATTCCGCCCCTGGTGATCACGGCCGACCAGGTGGACGAGGGGCTCGCGCTGTGGAAGGAATCGGTGACGGCGGCCCTGGGCTGAGGCCCTTCGCGCGGTTCCCCGCGCCGCCGAACGCCCGCTCGCGCCGCGCGCCCTTCCGGGCGCGGCCGCGAGCGGCGGCCGCCTCCCGCGCGGTTCCCCGCGCCCCTTCAGCCGCGCCCCAAGGAGCCGCACATGACCGTGACCGCCGCGCAGCTCAAGCCGCTCGTCCGGGCCCTGCACCACGCGGTGCCCCGCGGCGAGGTCGCCTTCGGCCGTCGCCGCCGCGCCGAATACGCCCAGGACGCCTCCGTCTACCGGCAGGTACCCGCCGCCGTCGTGCTCCCCGCCGACACCGACGAGCTCGCCGCCGCCCTGGCCGTCTGCCACGAGCACGGCGTCCCCGTCACCCTCCGCGGCGCCGGCACCTCCATCGCGGGCCAGGCCATCGGCGACGGCGTCGTCATCGACACGTCCCGCGGGCTCGACCGCATTCTCGACGTCGACCCCGGCACCCGCACCGCCCGCGTCGAACCCGGCGTCGTGCTCGACCGCCTCCAGGACGCCTGCCGCCCCCACGGCCTGCGCTTCGGCCCCGACCCCTCCACGCACGCCCGCTGCACCATCGGCGGCATGATCGGCAACAACGCCTGCGGCACCCACTCGGTCGCCTGGGGCCGGACCGCCGACAACATCGTCGAGCTCGAAGTGCTCACGTACGACGGAGTCCGGATGCGGCTGAGCGACTCCCTCACCGCCGAGCAGCTCCAGCAGATCATCGACGGCGGCGGCCGCACCGGCGAGATCCACGCCGGACTGCGCGACCTGCGGGACCGTCACCTCGCCATGATCCGCACGGAGTTCGGCCGCTTCCGCCGCCAGGTCTCCGGCTACAGCCTCGAACACCTCCTGCCGGAACACGGCTTCGACCTCGCCGCCGCCCTCGTCGGCACCGAAGGCACCTGCGCCGTCGTCGTCTCCGCCACCGTCAAGCTCGTCGACCTGCCCGCCCGCCGCACCCTCGTCGCGCTCGGCTTCGCCGACCTGCCCGCCGCCGGCGACGCCGCCCGCCACGTCCTGCGCCACGAACCGATCGCCTGCGAGGGGCTTGGCGGCGACCAGGTGGCCGCGCTGCGCCGCCACGTCCCCGACGCCCACCCCGAAGCGCTCCTGCCGGACGGCGCGGGCTGGCTCCTCGTCGAGTTCGGCCACCCCGACCCCGAGCCCGCTCCCGGGCCCGACGCCGAACGAGCCCACGCCGAAGCGCTCGCGCTCGCCGACGCCCTCGCCAAGGACACCGGGGCGGCAGGGGTCCGGCTCGTACAGGACCCCGCCGAGCAGGCGGCGCTCTGGCGCATCCGCGAGGACAGTTCCGGTCTCGCCACCCGCGCCCCGGACGGCTCCGAGGCATGGCCCGGCTGGGAGGACTCCGCCGTACCCGTCGAGCACCTCGGCGACTACCTCCGCGACCTCGACCGCCTCCTGGCCGACCACGGCCTCCAGGGCACCCCGTACGGGCACTTCGGCGAGGGCTGCGTCCACATCCGCATCGACTTCGACCACGCCACCGAGGACGGCCTACGGAACTTCCGGTCGTTCATGGAGGACGCCGCCCGGCTCGTCGCCCGCCACGGCGGCACCCTCTCCGGCGAGCACGGCGACGGCCAGGCCCGCGCCGAGTTCCTGCCGCTCGTCCACTCCCGGGAGGCCATCGACGCCTTCGCCGACTTCAAGGCCGTCTGGGACCCGGGCAACAAGCTCAACCCCGGCATCCTCGTCCACCCGCGCCGCGCCGACGAACGCCTCCGCATCCGCCCCGGACACCGGCCCGCCCTCCCCCTGACCACCACCCTCGCCCTCGCCGCGGACGACGGCGACCTGTCCAAGGCGCTGCGCCGCTGCGTCGGCGTCGCCAAGTGCCGCACCGCCTCCGGCGGCGTGATGTGCCCCAGCTACCGGGCCACCGGCGACGAGAAGGACTCCACGCGCGGGCGCGCACGCGTGCTCCACGAAATGATCCAGGGCGAGGTCATCACCGACGGGTGGCGGTCCGGCGAGGCCGCCGAGGCGCTCGACCTGTGCCTGTCCTGCAAGGGTTGCAAGAGCGACTGCCCGGTCGGCGTCGACATGGCCGCTTACAAGGCCGAGTTCCTCCACCACCACTACAAGGGACGGCGCCGCCCCGCCTCCCACTACGCGCTGGGCTGGCTGCCCCTGTGGGCGCACCTCGCCGGTCGCGCGCCGCGCCTCGCCAACGCCCTGACCGGCAACGCCACCGCCGCCGGGCTCCTCAAGCACGCGGGCGGCATCGCGCCCGAGCGGCCGGTGCCGCCGTTCGCCGGGCGCCGGTTCCGTACCTGGTTCGAGCGCAGGCCCGCACCGGCCGCACCGCGCTCCGGCGCACGCCGCGGCACGGTACTGCTGTGGCCCGACACGTTCACCGAGTTCATGACGCCGCAGGTGGGGCGCGCCGCCGTCGAGGTCCTGGAACACGCGGGCTTCGACGTCGTCCTGCCGCCCGACCGGCTCTGCTGCGGGCTCACCTGGCACACCACCGGGCAGCTCGACATGGCCAAGCGGGTCCTGGGCCGCACCCTCAAGGCCGTCGACCCCTACCTGCGGCGCGGCATCCCGCTCGTCGGCCTCGAACCGAGCTGCACCTCGCTCCTGCGCACCGACGCCACCGAGCTGCTCCCCGGCGACGGCCGGGCCCGGCGCCTGGCCGACGGGACCGTGACGTTCGCCGAGCTCCTCGACCGCCGTGCCCCCGACGCCGACCTCGGCCGCCTGGACGTCACCGCGCTCACCCAGACCCACTGCCACCAGCACGCCACGCTCGGCAGCGCGGCGGACGACCGGGTGCTCGCCCGGATCGGCGTGGACAGCGGGCGGCTCGACTCCGGCTGCTGCGGCCTGGCCGGGAACTTCGGCTTCGAGAAGGAGCACTACGACGTGTCGGTCGCGGTCGGCGAGCACGCCCTGCTGCCCGCCCTGCGCGCCGCGCCGTCCGACACCGTGGTGCTCGCCGACGGCTACAGCTGCCGCACCCAGATCACGCAGCTCTCCGACCGCCGCCCGCGCCACCTGGCCGAACTGCTGAGGGACTGCCTGCGCGACCGGCCCGTCGGCCGGCCAGCCAGCTAGCTGTTGCTGGTGACGGTGACCCTCTCGTCGGCGTTGAACTGCTGGACGAGCTGCTTGACCTTGGCCTTGTCCCACAGCAGGTTGCCGCCGATGTGACCGTTGAGCGGCATGTTCATGGACGTGCCGTCACCGCCGTTGACCGACTTCATCGCCATGAACATCGACCCCAGGTCCCACAGGCTCATGTCCTTGTCGACGACCAGGGAGTCGAGGCCCGCGCCCATCGTCGGGTAGAGCTTGAACGGGTTCATCACCGTCGACGGCGACGACACCTTGTGGGCGAGCGCCGCGAGGAACGCCTGCTGGTTCTTGGTGCGCTGCAGGTCGCTCGCGGCGAACGCGTGCCGGGTACGGACGAAGGCGAGCGCCTGCTTGCCGTTGAGGGTCTGCTTGCCCGCCTTGAAGTCGGCGCCGGACCACTTGTCCTTGAAGCCCTTCTTCAGGTTCATCTCGACCCCGCCGACCGCGTCGACGATGTCGGCGAACCCGGTGAAGCCGATCTCCGCGTAGTGGTCGATGTGCAGGCCGGTGTTGTACTCGACCGTGCGTACGAGCAGCGGGGCGCCGTCCTCCGCGTACGCGGCGTTCAGCTTGGTCTGGCGGCCGGTGTTCGGGTACATCTTCCCGGACTCGGCGCCCTTGTAGCTGGGGATCGTCACGTTCGAGTCGCGCGGCAGCGAGACGAGCGTGTCGCCGTTGTCGCCGACGTGCAGGATCATCATCGTGTCCGTGCGCTTGCCCTCGGCGGAGCCGGTGTGCAGCTCCTTCTCCTGCGCGGCGGTCATGCCCTTGCGGCTGTCGGTACCGACGATCAGGTAGTTCGTGCCCTTGCCCGCGGCGGGCCGGTCTATCACCTTGGACAGGTCGACGTCCCGGTGCAGCTTGGAGTCGGCCCAGAAGTACGTGGCGACGCCCGTCACCGCGACGACCGTGACCAGGGTGACGGCGGTCCACTTGATCCGCCTGCCCCAGTTCGGCGTGCGCGCCGGGCGGCCGGTCGGCGGCCCGTAGCCGTCGCCGCCGTCGCCGCCGCGCGGGTGGTGGCCGCGGCCGGGCTGGCCGTAGACCTGGCCCGTGTTGTAGCCGCTGTCGTACGTGTTGCCGGGGCCGTTCCCGTACTCGCCGTAGCCGTCGTCGTACGCGGGCGGCTGCGGGGGTACGGACCGCTGCCGCTGCACGTGCGGCATGACACGCGCGCCCTCAGGGCGCGCGTTCGCGCTGCCACGGCCGTAGCCGCCCCGGCCACCGCCGCCGCTCTGCCTGTCGCTCCACCCATCGGGCCACTCGTTCATGTGGCCCAGTGTGCAGGGCACGCCTGTGCGCCCGACAAGAGCGGGTGGGGAATCACACCAGGGCTGTTGCAGAGCTGACACAATCCGGACGCGCGCCGGACGCGCATAGGGTGGTTGGCATGACAGACCACGCCCGCGACGCCGAAACCGAAATTCCGGGCGATGCCCCCGGCGAGATCCCGGGAAAGCCGACGTCCGCTTCCCGTACCACGTTGTCGCACATCATGACGCACGCCGACACCAATCTCCTGGGCACCGTGCACGGCGGCGTGATCATGAAACTGGTCGACGACGCCGCGGGCGCCGTGGCCGGCCGGCACTCCGGCGGGCCCGCCGTGACCGCCTCCATGGACGAGATGGCGTTCCTGGAGCCGGTGCGCGTCGGTGACCTTGTTCACGTGAAGGCCCAGGTGAACTGGACCGGGCGCACCTCGATGGAGATCGGCGTGCGGGTCCTGGCCGAGCGGTGGAACGAGTCGACCCCCGCCCAGCAGGTCGGCTCCGCCTACCTGGTCTTCGCCGCGGTGGACGCCGACGGCAAACCGCGCAGCGTGCCGCCGGTGCTGCCCGAGACCGACCGTGACCGGCGGCGGTATCAGGAGGCCCAGATCCGGCGCCAGCACCGGTTGGCGCGCCGCCGGGCCATCAAGGAGCTCCGGGCGGCAGAATCAAGCCCCTCCGACGCTTGAGGAGCGGGGCGGCGGGGCTGAGCCCCCGGAGCGGGCGCCGGGCGGGCGATCAGCCACAGGTCACCTGGTCCCCGGTGACCGTGCCGAACTCGCCCTGGTTCGCCTCCTTGGCCCGCACGGCACGTACACCCTTGTAGTCCGTGCCCACCAGCACCGTCATCGTGGCGCCCTGCCCCTTGACCGCCTTCAGCCGCGCGCCCGGCAGCGCGGCCGCCAGCGACTTGGCCGAGCGGTCCCAGCGCGGGTCGTACAGCACTGTCGTGTGCGCGGGCCGCCCGGCCGCGGCGGCGGCCGAGGCGGTGGCGTTGCGGGGCAGCCCCGTCGTGCGGAACCCCGTCGTGCGCAGCGCGGCGTCCGCCTTGCGGCCGAGCCCCGCCGTCTTCGTCGCGTTCTCCACCTGGACGCGGATCTGCTTCGGCGCCACCTCCACCGGTGTCGTCCTCCGGTGCGCCCGGTGCACGGCCAGCGGTTTGTCGTCGCGCAGGGCCTGGAACAGCTTCGCGGCCTTCTTGTCGTCCCACTTCACGGTCGAGCCGATGCCCTTCACCGGGAAGCTGAGGTCGCTGATGGGCACGGTCGCGAACTCCGACGACGACGGTGAGAAGTTCCGCATGGCCCGCGCCAGGTCGACCAGCTGGTCCGTGCCGAACCCGCGGTCGGCCCGGACGGACTTCAGGAGCGTGGAGGCGACCTCGCGGAACTTGACCGGGTTGAGCAGCACCCCGGACGACGTCGTCTTCGCGATCAGCGAGGCCAGGAACTTCTGCTGGCGCCGCATCCGCCCCAGGTCGCTGGAGCCGTCCGCGTGCCGGGACCGTACGTACTGCAGCGCCTGACCACCGCTCAGCAGGTGGGTGCCGGGGCTCAGGTCGAGACCCGTGTAGGAGTCCTTGAGGCGCCGCTCGGTGCACACCTTGACGCCGCCGAGCACGTCGACCGTCTTCATGAAGCTGGTGAAGTCGACCTCCAGGTAGTGGTCGATCTTCACATTGGTCATCTTCTCGACCGTACGCACGGTCAGGCGCGGGCCGCCCTCCGCGTACGCCGCGTTGATCTTCGCCGGGTGTGTGTGGTGCTTCCGGCCGGTGGTGCGGTCGGTGTGCGCGGGCAGCTGCGCGAAGGAGTCGCGGGGCAGCGAGACGACGGAGGCCCGGTCGTGGGCGGCCGAGATGTGCACGATCATCAGCGTGTCCGTGCAGTGACAGGGGGCGCCGCCGAGCCGGTACTTCCGCTTCTCCCGCGGCGTGATCTTGTCGCGGTCGTCCACGCCCACGACCAGCAGGTTCATGCCGTGCCCGGCCGCCGGGCGGTTCTTCATGTCGTGGAACGGGTCGATCCGGTGGATGCCCGAGTCGATGCCGCTGACGAGCGCGTGCCCGATGCCCGCCGCGGCCAGCACCGTCACCGAGAACGTCGTCGCCACCCGCATCGCCCACCGGGGCCGTCTGCGGCGCGGCGGACCGACCGGGCGGCGGACCTGGCCCGATCCCTGAGACCGCGGGGGGCGCGGCGGCCGGGGCGGCCGCGGCGGACGGGCGGGGGAGCGGGGCGGCGTGGGCACGGGGGACACCTCGCGTGGCGGGCGGGCGGCGGATCGTGAGCACCGTAGGCCGATACGATCTCCCGATCGTGGTAGCGCGGCGGGCGGCGCGCGTCCGGATCCCCCATTAGCGGTAACGTGACCCGCGACGCTGCACTCTCCGGGGGACGCCCCCGGACCCCCGGCCGTGAAAGACGAGATGGACACCCAGAACACGAACAGCGACGGGCAGCTCCCGCCGGTCTCCGTGATCATGCCCGTCCTCAACGAGGAGCGGCACCTGCGGGAGGCCGTCGAGGCGATCCTGGCGCAGGAGTACGGCGGCGAGATGGAGGTCGTGGTCGCCCTCGGCCCGTCCACCGACCGTACGGACGAGATCGCCGCACAGCTCGTCGCCGAGGACTCGCGCGTGCACACGGTGCCCAACCCGACGGGCCGCACCCCCGCCGCGCTGAACGCCGCGATCAAGGCATCCCGCCACCCGGTCGTGGTCCGCGTCGACGGCCACGCCGCGCTCTCGCCCGGCTACATCGCCACCGCCGTCCGCCTCCTGGAGGAGACCGGCGCCATGAACGTCGGCGGCATCATGCACGCCCAGGGCACCAACGCCTGGGAGCAGGCCGTCGCCGCCGCCATGACGTCGAAGATCGGCGTCGGCAACGCCGCGTTCCACACCGGAGGCGAGGCGCAGCAGGCCGAGACGGTCTACCTGGGGGTGTTCCGCCGCGAGGCCCTTGAGCAGCAGGGCGGCTACAACGAGGAGTTCATCCGCGCCCAGGACTGGGAGCTGAACTTCCGCATCCGCGAGGCGGGCGGCCTCATCTGGTTCTCGCCCGAGCTGAAGGTCTCCTACCGGCCCCGCCCCTCCGTCAGGGAGCTGGCCAAGCAGTACAGGAACTACGGCCGTTGGCGCCACGTCGTCGCCCGCTACCACTCCGGCTCCATCAACCTGCGCTACCTCGCCCCGCCGACCGCGGTGTGCGCCATCGCGGCCGGTCTGGTCGTCGGCGCGGCGCTCACCCCGTGGGGCTTCGTGGTCCCCGGCGGCTACCTCGCGGCCATCGCCGCGGGTTCGCTGCCCGCGGGCAAGGGGCTGGCGCTCAAGGCTCGCGCGCAGATCCCCGTGGCGCTCGCGACGATGCACATGTCGTGGGGCTGGGGCTTTCTGACCAGCCCCAAGTCCCTCGCCAAGAAGGTCATCGCCTCGCGCCGCCCCGCCGTGCGGCGCGAGGCCACCGCCAACTGACCCGCGGCCGGGCTACCAGGTGTAGCCCGGCTGCACGTGCATGCACTTGGAGCCGTCGGCGCCGTTGATGGTCTGGTCCGACTTGGGCGCCTTGTCGTCGTCCGCGGTGTCCTTCGCGGCGGCGTCCTTCGGGTAGCTGTCGCCGGTCGTCCAGTCGGCGCCCACGATCAGCGTCACCCCGGACACGTCCGTCGACTGTTTCACCGAACCCAGCGGAATCCCCAGGGACTTGGCGACTTTCTGCGCGTCGCCCTCCAGGTCCTTCGAGGGGAAGAGGATCTGCGTACGCTCCTGGGCGACCGAGCCCGACTGGTCGGCCGCGGCACGGGTGTAGCCCTTGCCGACGAGCACCCGCGCCACCCGCGAGGCACGCCTGGGCACCGCGGCGGTGGTCGCCGTACGCGTGCCGTTGCGCACCTGCACGCCGATCTGCGCGGCGGGCGCCGCCGGGTCGTCGGAGACCTGCGCGTCGTCGCTCTTCTTTTTCTTCAGGCCCTTGCCGTCGAGCGGGATGTCGTCGCGCACGAGCCGGAACAGCTTCTCGGCGTCGCCGGGCTTCGGGGCGACGCGCTCGCCCACGTACACGAACGGCATCGTCGTCATGGTGATGCGGCTCGGCTTGGGTTTCTTCAGCTCGTTGGTCAGGTCGTAGAGCTTCTTGACGGTGTGCAGGCCGTCGTCGACGTGGAGCGACCGCGTCGCCTGCTCGGCGAGCTCGCGCAGCTTGCCGGGGTGGCTGAAGGTCGCGTTCTTGCGCATCTGGCGTTCCATCGAGCTCATGTACATGTGCTGTGCCTTGGCGCGCGCGATGTCGGTGCCGTCCTCGAAGCCGTAGCGGGTCCGCAGCCACTGGAGAGCCTGCAGGCCCTTCACGGACGTCGTGCCCTTCTTCAGCCTCAGGCCCGAGCCGTGCCCGTTGCGGTCCCTGGAGTAGATGTTGGCGTCGACACAGACCGGTACGCCGCCGATCGCGTCGGCCATCGAGACCACGCCGGCGAAGTCGACCATGATGTAGTGGTCGATGTGGATGCCGGTGAACGACTCCCACGTGGCGACGGTGCAACCAGGACCGCCGCGGGTCAGCGACTCGTTCGCCATCTTCGGCGTGGAGGTCGCCGGGTACACCTTCCCGGTCTTCGGATCGGTGCACTTGGGCAGTTTGATCAGGGTGTCGCGTGGAATGCTCACCACCGACATGTTGCTGCGGTCCGCCGACAGGTGCACCAGCATCTGCACGTCGGCCCGCGCCGCGCCGCCGAACGTGTTCTTCGCCCCACCCAGCTTCTGGTTCTCCTTCGTGTCGCGGGCGTCGGAGCCGATCAGGAGGATGTTCAGCGGGGTCTGGCCCGCCGCGTTCGGCTTGGGCTTGGCGATCTGGTGGTCACCGAGGTTGAGCTTGCCCGTCTGGATGTTGCTGTTCAGGTGCTCGTAGTAGAGATATCCGGCGCCCGCCGTGCCGATGACGAGGAACGCGAGCACGCCCGCGGTCCAGCCCAGTATTCGGCCCCGGCGCCGCCGGTCCCCGCCGCGCCGGTGCCCGCCGCGGTGGCCGCGTCCTCCGCCGCCCGGCGGCGACGCCTTGTGGGAGCCGGAGGGCCCCCGCCCGCCCCCGTCCTCGTACCGGCTCGCCTCCCAGCCCGGTTCACCGGCGTGCGACGCCGGTGTGCCCGGCGGCGCATCCGCCCGCCCGGTCCGTGCGGCGCCTGTGCGTATGCCGCCTCGCCCCATGTCTTTCCCCGCCCTCCCCGCCGTGCCCCCATGGCTCGGCCGCCCTCGCTGTCACAGGGTTAGACAGTCGAGAGGCGGCCGAGGTTGGTCAGACGGCGCAACAGCTTCGTCAGCTGGCGCACACCGTTTTGTCAGCCGTGGTCTTGTCCACGTCCGGAGCCTTCACCGGACCGTTGCTCAGGGGCTCCCCGGGCCCCGCGTAGTCCGCGCCGAGTACGAGCTTGATCGCAGGCAGCCCCTGGTCGTTGGTCTCGCTCTTGCCGGGCTTCAGCGCGGAGCCGGGCAGGTCCATGATCTTGGCCAGCCGCCGTGCCTGGTCCGCCTGGTCGGGCGAGTACTCCAGCGACGTCTTCTTCTGCTTGGGCGCGTTGCCCAACTGGCTCGACTTGACCACGCCCTCGGAGTTCTGCAGCCAGGTGAGCGTGGCCTGCGCGGCGCCGGTGGTGTCGCTGCCGTTGTAGATGTCGACGCGCACGTCGTGGGCGGACGACATCGACCCCTTGAGCTTGGCGGCGTCGGCGGCCTTCTGCTTCTGCTGCTGTTGCTTCTTCGTCTGCGTCAGCGACACGTCGTTCTTGATCGCGTCGAAGATCGGTGGCGCGGCCGTCGGGTTCACGATGACCGTCTTGTGGATCTTGCCGTCGGCCGGGTTGTCGAGTACCGGGACGGTCGTGAACGACAGGTTCTTCGGCGGAACCTTCTTCAACTCCAGGGCGATGTCCTTGAGTTTGTTGAGGCTGCCTATGCCCTTGTCGACCGTGAGCGCCTTGGTCGCGGTCTCGGCGAGGCTGGTCAGCTTGGTCGGGCTGGTGAGGGTGTCGCTCGAACTCATCTTGCGCGCGAGGGAGCCGAGGAACTGCTGCTGCACCTTGATGCGGTCGAGGTCGCCGTGGTTGCCGAAACTGTGCCGGGTACGGACGAAGGCCAGCGCCTGCTCGCCCTTGACGATGCTCTTGCCCTTGGGGAGCTTCAGGTGCGATTTCGGGTCGTCCACCGCGTGGGCGACGCAGACCTGGACACCGCCGACCGCCGTGGACAGCTGCTTGACCGCGTTGAAGTCGGCCATCATGAAGTGGTCGACGGTGATGCCCGTGACCTCCTTGACGGTCTTCATCGTGCAGCCCGGGTCCCGGCCCTCCTGGCCCAGACTGGTGTTGAAGCGGACGTCGTCCGTGCCCGGGATGGTCCTGAGCGTCCCGTCCTTCTCCTTCACCTGGCAGTCCGGCACGTTCACGATCAGGTCGCGCGGGATGCTCAGCGCGGTCGCGTTCGTACGGTCCTTGGAGACGTGCAGCAGCACGTTGGTGTCGGCGTGGCCGACGCTGCCCTTGTCGCCGTAGCCCTCGTTGCCCTTGCCGGTGCGTTTGTCGGTGCCGATGATCAGGATGTTGAACGCCTTGTCCTTGTCGAAGCCGTTCTTGGCGCCGACGACGTCCTGCGTGGTGATGTTGCTGTTCAGGTGCTCGTAGTAGAGGTATCCGGCGCCCGCCACGGCGATCACCACGAACGCGAGCGAGCCGGCCGTCCAGCCGAGGATCTTGCCGACCTTCGACTTCTTCTTCTGCTTCGAGCGGCGCCGCCCGGCACCGGGCGGCGGCGGC
>NZ_JAPHNL010000309.1 GCF_026274175.1 Streptomyces beihaiensis | reverse complement strand
GTACTTGGGCTTTCGGCCGGTGCGGCGAGAGGGCGTGCCGGGCGTCGCGACGGGGCGAACGTTGCCTGTCGGGGCACCAGGCCCCTGTCCGGGGCCCCGAGCGTCGGTGCGCCGTAGGGTCTTCGAGGAGACAGAGGCCCTACGGCGACAAGGAGTTCCCCCTTGCCTCCTGCGAACCGCACCGTCCGCACCACCGAGGATGTCTTCCGGCTGCTCGACGGAGTCTTCGGCCGTGTCGAGGACGGCCCCGACTGGTGGGACCGGTTCTACGCGGAACGGGACCGCGACGTCCCCTTCTTCGTGGACAAACCCGACGAGAACCTCTCGGCACACCTGGCCGCCCTCCCGCCCCGCCCGGCGGGCGCCCGCGCGCTCGACCTGGGGTGCGGACCCGGCCGCAACGCCGTTCACATCGCCGCGCACGGCTTCACCGTGGACGCCGTCGACCAGTCGGCCACCGCGGTCGCCTGGGGGCGTGAGCGGGCCGCGGCGGCGGGCGCCGACGTCCGGTTCCATCAGGGCAGCATCTTCGACGTGCCGCTGCCCGACGCCCCGTACGACCTCGTCTACGACTCCGGGTGCCTGCACCATCTGCCTCCGCACCGCCGGGTCAGCTATCTGGAGCTGCTGGAGCGTGTTCTGGCGCCCGGCGGGCATTTCGGGGTGGTCTGCTTCGCCGCGGGCGCCGACGGCTCCCTCAGACCCGACCAGGAGCTGTACCGGACCGGGGACCTGGGCGGCGGCCTCGCGTTCGGGCCCGACGAGCTGCGCTACCTCTTCGCGGACCTGGAGGAGGTCGAGATGCGCCCGATGGCGCCGCGGGGCGAGGACGCGGTGACCTTCGGCGAGCCGTTCCTGCTGACCGCCCTGTTCCGGCGCCCCGCCTGACGGGTGCGTACGGACGAGACGAAAGGGCCCCGAACCGCAATGGTTCGGGGCCCTTTCGCGACGGTTCGCCCGGTCTACGACTGCGCCGCCCGTGCCTCTCGGCGGTTGTCGCGGAAGTTGTTCACCCGCCGCGCCGTGGCGAACAGCGGGATCACCGCGCCGAGCACCAGCTGGAGCGTGCACCCCATGGCGAGCAGCAGCTGGCCGCCGGGCGCGTCGAACGCCCAGGCCGTGAGCATGCCCATGCTCAGCACGATCCAGGAGAGCATGGCCACCGCGAGCCGACCGCGCGGCTTCGGGTACTCGACCCGGCTGACCATCAGCCACGCCGTGCCGATGATCGCGAGCAGCGTCGCCACGAACGGCAGCTGAAGCAGCACGATCGAGACGACCGTCAGCGCGCCGAACGGTGACGGCATGCCCTGGAAGGTGCCGTCCTTCACCGTCACGCACGAGAAGCGGGCAAGCCGCAGCACGACCGCGAGCAGCACCACGATGGCGCCGACCGCCGCGACTCTCTGGTGCGCGTCGTCGGCGACCATGCCGTAGACGAGCACGAAGTACGCGGGTGCCAGACCGAAGCTGATCAGGTCGGACAGGTTGTCCAGTTCGGCGCCCATCGGCGACGAGCGCAGCTTGCGTGCCACCAGACCGTCGAACAGGTCGAAGATCGCGGCGGCGAGCATCAGGATCACGGCGGTGGCGGCACTGTGCCGCGCCATGCCGGACTCCGCGGCGCCCTGGAGGTGCGGGATGAGGATGCCGGTCGTCGTGAAGTAGACCGCCATGAAGCCGCACGTGGCGTTGCCCAGCGTCAGCGTGTCCGCTATCGACAGGCGCAGCGACAGCGGCATCTCCTCCGCGTCGTCCGTCTCGTCGGGCTCGGGCACCCAGCCGGTCCGGGTCTCTGAGTCAGTCACGGTCAAGGCGAGTCACCCCCGCCACGGTCTTCTGGCCGACCTCGACGTCGACCTCCACGCCCTCGGGAAGGTACAGGTCGACGCGCGAGCCGAAACGGATCAGGCCGACCCGCTCGCCCTGCTCGACCTTGGTGCCGCTGGGCACGTACGGGACGATGCGGCGGGCGACGGCGCCGGCGATCTGGATCATCTCGATGTCACCGAGGTCGGTGTCGAAGTGCCAGACGACGCGCTCGTTGTTCTCGCTCTCCTTGTTGAACGCCGGGACGTATCCGCCCGGGATGTGTTCGACGGAGGTGACGGTACCCGCGAGGGGGGCGCGGTTGACGTGCACGTTCAGCGGGCTCATGAAGATCGCGACACGGGTCCGCCCGTCCTTCCACGGCATGATGCTCTGCACCACACCGTCGGCGGGGGAGATGACCCGGCCCTGCGTGATCTCGCGCTCGGGGTCGCGGAAGAACCACAGCATGCCGGCCGCCAGAGCGGTGGACGGGACGGCGAGTGCTGCGGCCTTCTTGGAGCTGCGTGAGCGGGCCAGGCTGAGTGCCGCCGTGGCCACGGTCGGAAGAAGCCACGGCGAGGCTCCGCGCGCAAGACGTCCCTTGAGGACGCCGTCGCGTGGTGCAGAGGTTTGGCTGTGGGGCATGGATGACCTTCGTAGCGGATGAGGCCGCGCTGGTTACGGGGGGACGGCGGCTTTTCCCGGGATGCTATCGGTTGCGAGCCGCAACTGGGCAAGCCAGGAAACCGAGTCGGCGGCCGAAGAGCGTTGACGGGGTGTGATCTTCTTCGCGACGAAAACACCCCGTAACGGACATCTCGCCCAGGTTCAGCCCTGGAATCGATACTCTTCGAGCAGTCGACGACCAATGATCATTTTCTGGATTTCGGCGGTACCTTCACCGATCAGCAGCATCGGCGCCTCGCGGTACAGGCGCTCGATCTCGTACTCCTTCGAGAATCCATAACCGCCGTGAATCCGGAACGCGTCCTCCACGACTTCCTTGCAGTATTCGGAGGCCAGGTACTTGGCCATCCCTGCTTCGAGGTCGTTTCGTTCCCCGGAGTCCTTTTTGCGTGCTGCGTTCACCATCATCGCATGAGCGGCCTCGACCTTGGTAGCCATCTCCGCGAGTTTGAACTGGATCGCCTGGTGCTTGGCGATCGGCTTGCCGAAAGTCTGCCGCTGCTGGGCGTACGAGACGCCGAGTTCGAAGGCACGCTGCGCGACGCCGCAACCGCGGGCCGCCACATTCACGCGGCCGACTTCCACGCCGTCCATCATTTGGTAAAACCCTCGGCCGGTCTCGCCGCCGAGCACGCGATTGGCCGGAATACGCAGGTTGTCCATGACCAGCTCGGTCGTGTCGACGCCCTTGTACCCCATCTTGTCGATCTTCCCGGGGATCGTGAGGCCGGGCCGGACCTCGCCGAAGCCGGGCTCCTTCTCCACGAGGAAGGTCGTCATCGACTTGTGGGGGGCGGTGCCCTCGGGGTGACCTTCATCACTTCGAGTGAGAACCGCCACAAGCGTTGACGTGCCGCCGTTGGTCAGCCACATCTTCTGGCCGTTCAGGACGTACTCGTCGCCGTCCCTGACCGCCTTCGACGTGATCGCCGACACGTCCGAGCCGAGGCCCGGCTCCGACATGGAGAACGCGCCGCGCACCTCGCCGAGCGCCATCCGCGGCAGGAAGTGCTCCTTCTGCTCCCGCGTGCCGTGCTGCTTGAGCATGTACGCCACGATGAAGTGCGTGTTGATGATGCCGGAGACCGACATCCAGCCGCGGGCTATCTCCTCCACGCACAGCGCGTAGGTGAGCAGCGACTCGCCCAGACCCCCGTACTCCTCGGGGATCATGAGACCGAAGAGCCCCAACTCCTTGAGCCCGTCGACGATCTGCTGCGGGTACTCGTCGCGGTGCTCCAGCTCCGTCGCGACCGGGATGATCTCCTTGTCCACGAAGTCCCGGACGGTGGACAGGATCTCCTGCTGGACGTCCGTGAGGCCGTGGGTCTGGGCGAGTCGGCTCATCGTTACTTCTTCTCCTGCGCCTTCGGCTCGGGGCGGCCGGGCTGCTCGCCGCCGCGCTCCTTGATGTACGTCTCGGTGGGCACCATCACCTTGCGGCGGAAGACGCAGACGAGCGTGCCGTCCTGCTTGTACCCCTTGGTCTCGACGTGGACGATCCCGCGGTCCGACTTGGACTTCGACGGGGTCTTGTCCAGGACCGTCGTCTCGCCGTAGATGGTGTCGCCGTGGAACGTCGGCGCCACGTGGCGCAACGACTCGATCTCCAGGTTGGCGATGGCCTTGCCCGACACGTCGGGGACCGACATACCCAGGAGCAGCGAGTAGATGTAGTTGCCCACGACGACGTTCTTGCCGAAGTCCGTCGTCTTCTCCGCATAGTTCGTGTCCATGTGGAGCGGGTGGTGGTTCATCGTCAGAAGGCAGAAGAGATGGTCGTCGTACTCCGTGACCGTCTTCCCCGGCCAGTGCTTGTACACGTCGCCGACGGTGAACTCTTCGTAGGTGCGGCCGAACTGCATGGTTGTCTCACGCCTCCGGGGCTTCGAACTTCGACGTGCGCTGCATGCCGGCCGCACGCCCCTTCCCGGAGATGACCAGCGCCATCTTCCGGCTGGCCTCGTCGATCATCTCGTCGCCGAGCATCGCCGAGCCCTTCTTGCCGCCCGCCTCCGACGTGTAGTACTCGTACGCGTCCAGGATCAGCTCGGCGTGGTCGTAGTCCTCCTGGGAGGGCGAGAAGACCTCGTTGGCGGCCTCGACCTGGCCCGGGTGGAGCACCCACTTGCCGTCGAAGCCGAGGGCGGCGGCGCGCTGGGCGACCTCGCGGTAGCCGTCGACGTTCTTGATCTGCAGGTACGGGCCGTCGATCGCCTGGAGGTCGTTGGCGCGGGCGGCCATCAGGATCTTCATCAGGATGAAGTGGTACGCGTCCGCCGGGTAGCCGGGCGGCTGCTCGCCGACGACCAGCGACTTCATGTTGATGGAGGCCATGAAGTCGGCCGGGCCGAAGATGATCGTCTCGACGCGCTGGGAGGCCGTCGCGATCTCGTTGACGTTGTTCAGGCCCCGCGCGTTCTCGATCTGCGCCTCGATGCCGATCTTGCCGACCTCGAAGCCCATCGTCTTCTCGATCTGGGTGAGCAGCAGGTCGAGGGCGACCACCTGGTCGGCCGTCTGGACCTTCGGCAGCATGATGCAGTCGAGGTTCTGGCCGGCCCCCTCGACGACGGTCACGACGTCGCGGTAGGTCCACTCGGTCGTCCAGTCGTTGACCCGCACGACGCGTGTCTTGCCCGTCCAGTCGCCCTCGTTGAGGAACTTGACGATGGTGTGCCGGGCCTCCGGCTTGGCCAGCGGGGCGCACGCGTCCTCCAGGTCGAGGAAGACCTGGTCGGCGGGGAGGCCCTGGGCCTTCTCCAGGAAGCGGGGGTTCGAGCCGGGCACCGCCAGGCACGAACGGCGCGGACGGAGTCGGTTGACGGGGGACGTCATGCGGGGACCTCCAACGGGTCGAGGTGGTTCGCTTGCCGGATCTCGTCGACGATACGGCCGATGATCTCCGTGATACCGAAGTCCTTGGGAGTGAAGACGGCGGCGACACCCGCCCGCTTCAGATCCTCGGCGTCGGCGTGGGGAATGATGCCCCCGACGATGACGGGGATGTCGGTGGCGCCCGCCTCGCGCAGCCTGGCGAGCACATCGGGCACCAGCTCGGCGTGCGACCCGGACAGGATCGACAGGCCGACGCAGTGCACGTCCTCGGCGAGCGCGGCGGACACGATCTGCTCAGGGGTGAGCCGGATGCCCTGGTAGACCACCTCGAACCCGGCATCACGGGCCCGCACGGCGATCTGTTCGGCGCCGTTGGAGTGGCCGTCAAGGCCCGGCTTGCCGACCAGCAGGCGCAGCTTGCCGCCGAGCTCGTCGCCGGTGCGGCGGACCTTCTCGCGGACCTCGGCCAGCGGGGTGCCCTCCTCGGCGGTGACGGCGACCGGCGCCGACGAGACGCCGGTGGGCGCCCGGTACTCGCCGAAGACCTCACGCAGGGCCTGGGACCACTCGCCGGTCGTGACCCCGGCGCGGGCGCACTCCAGGGTGGCCTCCATGAGGTTCTCCGTACCCGCCGCGGCCTCCTTGAGGCGGTCGAGCGCCTGCCGGGTCGTCGGGTAGTGGAACGGGTCGCCCATGCCCTGCCGGTCGCTGGACTCCTGGCGGGTGGTGCGCCACTCGCCGATGGCCCGCACCACCCGCTGCTCGACCGCGTGGTCCACCGTCATGATCGCGGTGTCCAGGTCGGCGGTGAGCGGGTTCGGCTCGGTCGACTCGTAGATGTTCACACCGACGATCTTCTCCTCGCCGGCCTCGATCCGCGCGCGCCGCTCCGCGTGCGAGGCGACGAGCTGCGACTTGAGGTAGCCCGACTCGACGGCGGCCATCGCGCCGCCCATCTCCTGGATCCGGTCGATCTCGGAGAGCGACTCGGCGACCAGCGCGTCGACCTTCTTCTCGATGACGTGCGAGCCCGCGAAGATGTCCTCGTACTCCAGCAGATCGCTCTCGTGGGCGAGGACCTGCTGGATGCGCAGCGACCACTGCTGGTCCCAGGGGCGGGGGAGCCCCAGCGCCTCGTTCCAGGCGGGCAGCTGGACGGCGCGGGCGCGCGCGTCCTTGGAGAGGGTGACCGCCAGCATCTCCAGGACGATCCGCTGGACGTTGTTCTCCGGCTGCGCCTCGGTCAGGCCCAGCGAGTTGACCTGCACCCCGTAGCGGAAGCGCCGCTGCTTCGGGTTCTCGATGCCGTACCGCTCGCGCGTGATCTGATCCCAGATCCGCCCGAACGCCCGCATCTTGCACATCTCCTCGACGAAGCGGACACCCGCGTTGACGAAGAAGGAGATGCGGGCCACGACGTCCCCGAACTTCTCGGCGGGGACCTGCCCTGCGTCGCGTACGGCATCGAGAACCGCGATGGCGGTGGACATCGCGTACGCGATCTCCTGGACCGGTGTGGCCCCCGCCTCCTGAAGGTGGTACGAGCAGATGTTGATCGGGTTCCACTTGGGGATGTGGGACACCGTGTAGGCGATCATGTCCGTCGTCAGGCGGAGCGAGGGCCCCGGCGGGAAGACGTGCGTCCCGCGGGAGAGGTACTCCTTGACGATGTCGTTCTGCGTCGTGCCCTGCAACTGCGCGATGTCCGCGCCCTGCTCCTCCGCGACGACCTGGTAGAGCGCCAGGAGCCACATGGCGGTGGCGTTGATCGTCATCGAGGTGTTCATCCGGTCCAGGGGGATGTCCTGGAACAGACGGCGCATGTCACCGAGGTGGCTGACCGGGACGCCGACCCGGCCGACCTCGCCGCGCGCGAGCACGTGGTCCGGGTCGTACCCGGTCTGGGTCGGCAGGTCGAACGCGACCGACAGACCCGTCTGGCCCTTGGCGAGGTTGCGCCGGTACAACTCGTTGGACGCCTCCGCCGTGGAGTGACCGGCGTAGGTGCGCATGAGCCACGGCCGGTCCTTCTGACGCTCAGTCATCTGCTGCTGCTCCTGGGGGAGTTCAGAGGGGTCAGGGGCGGGGGTCAGACGTTCCGGAACCGGTTGATGGCGTCGATGTGCAGGGCGCGCTTCTCGTGGTCGCGCACGCCGAGACCTTCCTCCGGGGCGAGCGCGAGGACGCCGACCTTGCCCTGGTGCAGGTTGCGGTGCACGTCGTACGCGGCCTGGCCGGTGTCCTCCAGTGCGTACACCTTCGACAGGGTCGGGTGGATCTTGCCCTTGGCGATGAGCCGGTTGGCCTCCCACGCCTCGCGGTAGTTGGCGAAGTGCGAGCCGATGATGCGCTTCAGCGACATCCACAGGTAGCGGTTGTCGTACTCGTGGTTGTAGCCGGAGGTCGAGGCGCAGGTGACGATCGTGCCGCCCTTGCGGGTGACGTAGACGGAGGCGCCGAAGGTCTCGCGGCCCGGGTGCTCGAAGACGATGTCCACGTCCTCGCCGCCGGTCAGCTCACGGATGCGCTTGCCGAACCGCTTCCACTCGCGCGGGTCCTGGTTGTGCTCGTCCTTCCAGAACTTGTAGCCCTCGGCGTTGCGGTCGATGATCGCCTCGGCGCCCATGGCCCGGCAGATGTCAGCCTTCTGTTCGCTGGAGACGACACAGATCGGGTTGGCGCCACCGGCGAGTGCGAACTGCGTGGCGTACGAGCCGAGTCCGCCGCTCGCGCCCCAGATCAGCACGTTGTCGCCCTGCTTCATCCCGGCGCCGTTGCGGGAGACCAGCTGGCGGTAGGCGGTGGAGTTGACCAGGCCGGGGGCCGCGGCCTCCTCCCAGCTAAGGTGGTCGGGCTTGGGCATCAGCTGGTTGGACTTGACCAGCGCGATCTCGGCGAGGCCGCCGAAGTTGGTCTCGAAGCCCCAGATGCGCTGCTCGGGGTCGAGCATCGTGTCGTTGTGCCCGTCGGAGGACTCCAGTTCGACGGAGAGGCAGTGGGCGACGACCTCGTCGCCCGGGTTCCAGGCGTTGACGCCGGGACCGGTGCGCAGGACGACTCCGGCCAGGTCGGAGCCGATGATGTGGTACGGCAGGTCGTGGCGCTTGGCCAGCTCGCTGGTGCGGCCGTAGCGCTCCAGGAACCCGAAGGTGGAGAGCGGCTCGAAGATCGAGGTCCACACGGAGTTGTAGTTCACGGACGAGGCCATGACGGCCACCAGGGCCTCACCCGGGCCGAGTTCGGGCACCGGGACCTCGTCCAGGTGGAGCGACTTGCGCGGGTCCTTGTCGCGGGTGCTGAGCCCCGCGAACATGTCCTGCTCGTCCTTGCGCACGGTGATGGCGCGGTACGAGTCGGGGAGGGGCAGGGCTGCGAAGTCGGCAGACGTGGCGTTCTGCGACTGGATCGCGTCCAGGATGTCCTTCACGGTGGTGCCTCCGGCGATGAGCGTCTGAGGGGAACGCTGAGTCGGGGTCGGGCTGGCTGCTGTACGGATCGAGGGCTGGGGGTGCCGTCGGATTCGACGGCGGCGGGGTGGTGCGGTGGTGCGGTGGCGGCGCTTGGTGTGGCGCGGAAGGGTGCCTGTGACGCAGGCGTCCGGGCGCGCGCACCACGGTCCTTCGCGGTGTGCGGGGACAGCCGACGCACGGAGGTTCTCTGCGCGCCGGCCGCCCGGACTTCCCTCAACGTATGGCACCGCGTGACGACGCACAAGGCACTGCGTGCCATCAATTTCGCTCAGGTGAAATCTTTACGCAGCAGACGAGCGATGATCGATCATCCGTGGTCAGAAGGGGTTACTGGTGCGTATGAGGGATCGATGATCGATCGGCGACGGATCGGTCGGGTGGAAAATCGAAGAGGCGGGGCGGATGACCTGGCACGCAGTGCCATGAGTCGTCCGCCCCGCCTCTTCGGCGAGGTTCCGCAGGGCTACCGATTCCTGAGCGCTTCCTCGATGGTGCGCATGACCTCCGGCAGCGGCGCGTCGGTGCGGGCCACGGTGACGAGTACCTCACCGGAGTGCGCGACCTGCGCCGGCGGCGTGGCGGGGGTGCGTCCGGCGCCGATGCCGGTGCCGAACGTGCGGCGGACGATCGCGAAGGCGTGGTCGAGCTGGGCCTCCACGTCGCCCTGGCCGTCCGCCCGCAGCCACCGGCGCAGCACGTGGTTGTGGGCCGTGACGACGGCGGAGGCGGCGACCTCGGCTAGCAGCGGGTCGTCGTTGCCGTCGTGGTGGTCCTGCTCGTCGAAGTGGCCGAGCAGATAGCGCGTGAACAGACGCTCGTAGCGGGCGACCGAGGCGATCTCCGCCTCGCGCAGCGTCGGCACCTCACGGGTCAGCTGGTAGCGCGCCACGGAGACGGCGGGAGACCCGGCGTACATCTTCATGACTTCCTTGATGCCGCGGCAGACCGTGTCCAGCGGGTGCTCGTGCGGCGGCGCCGCGTTCAAGACCGCCTCGGCGCGCACCAGGGTGTCGTCGTGGTCGGGGAAGATCGCCTCTTCCTTGGAGCGGAAGTGGCGGAAGAAGGTGCGGCGGGCGACGCCGGCCGCCGCCGCGATCTCGTCGACCGTCGTCGCCTCGTACCCCTTCGTGGCGAAGAGTTCCATCGCCGCGGCCGCGAGCTCGCGCCGCATCTTGAGCCGCTGTGCGGCGGCGCGGCCCGCCGCGGGCCCCGCGGCGGAGCCGCTGATGGATGTGGCCGCGGCGTCGGACGTTGCGGGGGTACGGGAGGACTGGTCGGCCTTGGACATGCCCCGAACGTACTGCATGGACGTTCGGCCACGCGCGGCGGTCAGCGGGCCGCCCGGATCACCGAGCAGCCCGCCCCAGCCGGATGCCGCTCCCGGTCCCTGCTCAGCGCCGGGCATATTCGCGGAAGCCACGGCCCGTCTTGCGGCCGAGGCAGCCCGCGGCCACCAGGTGTTCGAGCAGCGGCGCCGGGGCCAGGCCCGGGTCGCGGAACTCGCGGTGCAGGACCTTCTCGATGGCGAGGGAGACGTCCAGGCCGACCACGTCGAGCAGTTCGAACGGGCCCATCGGGTAGCCGCCGCCGAGCTTCATCGCGGCGTCGATGTCGTCGAGCGAGGCGTAGTGCTCCTGGACCATCTTGATCGCGTTGTTCAGGTACGGGAAGAGCAGCGCGTTCACGATGAACCCGGCCCGGTCCCCGCAGTCCACCGGGTGCTTGCGCACCTTCTCGGTGAGGTCGCGGACGGTGGCGTGCACGTCGTCGGCGGTCAGGACGGTGCGCACGACCTCCACCAGCTTCATCGCCGGGGCCGGGTTGAAGAAGTGCATGCCGATGACGTCCTGCGGGCGCGAGGTGGCGCGGGCGCAGGCGACGACGGGCAGCGAGGAGGTGGTGGTCGCGAGGATCGCGCCCGGCTTGCAGACCTTGTCGAACGTCGCGAACAGCTGCTGCTTGATCTCCAGGTCCTCGGCGACCGCCTCCAGCGCCAGGTCGACGTCGGCGAAGGCGTCGTACGTGCCCGCAGGAGTGATCCGCGCGAGGGTCTGCTCGGCCGCTTCGGCGGTCATCCGGCCCTTGTCGACAGAGCGCTGAAGCGACGTGCCGATCCGGGCCTTCGCCTTCTCGGCCTTCTCCTGGCTGCGGGCCGCGAGCACGACGTCGTACCCGGCCTTGGCGAACACCTCCACGATCCCGGAGGCCATGGTGCCCGAGCCCGCGACACCGACGGAGCGGACGGTGCGGGTGGGCGCGGGGGCGGCGCCGGTGAGGGGAGTGAGGGCGTCGCGCACGACCACGTCACTGCCCGGCTCCTGGTACGAGTAGAAGCCGCGGCCCGCCTTGCGGCCGGTCAGACCCGCCTCGCTGAGCTGCTTGAGGATGGGCGCGGGCGCGTGCAGCCGGTCGCGGGACTCGGCGTACATGGCGTCGAGCACGGTCCGTGCGGTGTCCACGCCGATCAGGTCGAGCAGGGCGAGCGGCCCCATCGGCAGTCCGCAGCCGAGTTTCATCGCGGAGTCGATGTCCTCGCGCGAGGCGTACTTGGCCTCGTACATGGCGGCGGCCTGGTTGAGGTAGCCGAAGAGCAGACCGTCGGCGACGAAGCCGGGCCGGTCGCCGACCGCGACGGGCTCCTTGCCCAGTTCGATCGCCAGGTCGGTTACGGCGGCGACGGCGGTCGGCGCGGTGAGCACGCTGGAGACCACCTCGACGAGCTTCATCGCGGGCGCCGGGTTGAAGAAGTGCAGGCCGAGCACGCGCTCGGGCCGTGCCGAGTCGGCGGCGAGCCGCGTCACCGACAGCGCGTTGGTGCCGGTGGCCAGGACGGTGTCGGGCCGCACGATCGCGTCGAGTTCGCGGAAGATCTGCTGCTTGACCTCGTACGACTCCGGGGCGACCTCGATCACCAGGTCCGCGTCGGCCGCCGCCCGCAGTTCCGTGTAGGTTCGGAAGCGGGCGAGCAGCTCGGTGCGCTCCTGCTCGGTGAGGTGTTCACGGCGCACCGCACGCGCCGTCGAGGCCTCCAGGGCGGCCACGGCCTGCGCGGTGGCGGTCTCGCTGACGTCGATGCCGATGACCTCGCGGCCCGCGCGGGCCAGGACCTCGGCGATGCCGGTGCCCATGGTGCCGAGGCCGACGACGGCGACGGTGGACATGCGGGACTCGGGCGTCTGGGGGGACAGGGGAGCGTCCATCCGGGAACTCCAGGAGTGAGGGTGACGACTGAGGGGCGCACGCGAAGGCGCCACGATCTGCCGACAGGGCAGGAGAAGAGCTGAAGAAGAGCAGGAAAAACGGGAGAAGAACGGGAGAAGTGAGGGAACTCCCGCGCGGGCAGAGAAGAACCGCACGGGAAGAACCGGCCGGCCCTGTCCCGGAGCCGTGCCGTACCGCTGATCACACGTGAGGCGGCCGCGTCACCAGACCGCCACTCGTGGCGTTGCGGGGAGTATGCCCCGCTCACATGAGCTTAACCACCGAGTAACGAGCGCGCCAGCCCCTGGATCGGCTGCTTCCTGTGATCTATGTCGCCGTGGCTCACCGGTCTACCCTCGTCGTCATGGACGAAGCGTTGCGAGCGGTGACAGAACGCATCCGGAAGGAATCCGGCGGTACGGCCGCCTACGAGCACCTCGCCGCCACGGACGAACAGGACGTCCTCGCGGACGTTCTCACCGCGCCCGAGCAGCCCCTGTGGGCGCGGGAGTTGGCGGCTTTCCGGCTCGGTGTGGCGGGCGACCGCAGGGCCTTCGAGTCCCTCGTCCTGCTCCTGAACCACCGCGATCAGGAGCGCTGCGCGAGCGCCGCGCACGCGCTCGCCGTCCTCGGCGACCCGCGCACGGCGCGCGCGGCGGCGGCCCTGGCGACCAACGAATTACGCGTCGCCTACGCCCTGCACCCGGTCCGCCTGCTCACCCGCCTGCGCGCGCCCGAGTCGGCCCCCGCCCTGATCACCACGCTCCGTCGCCGTCTGGTCCCCCACGACCCGTACCGCAAGGTGGCTCTCGCCTGCGTGGAGGGCCTGGGCAGCCTCGCCGACCCCCGTGCCCGCGAGGTCCTGACCGAGGCGGCGGCCCATCCGCGCCTGGCGATGGCGGCGTCGGCGGCGCTGGCGCGGCTGCCGTCGAAGCGGCGGTGACGGGGGCGCCGACGTGGCCGGTTCCCCGCCGTCACCCGAACGTCCGCACATAGTGGATCTCGGGCACCGGCACGCCGGCGATCTCGAACGGCTCCCGGCCTCCGTCGGCCGCGAACCCGGCCCGCTCGTAGAACCGGCGGGCCCGGGTGTCGGCCTCCACGACCCACAGCCGCATCGCGGGGCGTCCGGCGGCGACGGCCCCGCCGCACGCGCTTCGAGCAGAGCACGCCCCACCCCGGTCGACAGAGGGCCGGGGTGCGCGTACAAGGCGTAGGGCTCGTCCTCGCCGGACGGGCCGTCGGTGAACGGGCGGGAGAGCCGGGACATCCATACATTCTCGCCTGCCCGCCTGCCCGCCTGCCCGCCTGCCCGCCCGCGGCCGGCCGCGGCCGGCCCGGCCCGGGGCCGAATCTCACACGCGAGGGCCGAGCATCCCGTGCAGCAGCGTGCCGCGTCCGGCGTTCGGAGTCGACCTCGTCCGTGACGACGGCTTCGGGTCCGGCAGCTTGTGGCACGTGGCGTCCGCCTCGCCGCCCGAACCGCGCGGTACCTCGCCCTTGGCGAGGTACGCCGCCAGATAGCCGTCGAGGCAGTGGTTGCCGCTGAGCGTGATGCCGTGGTTGCCGCCGCCCTCCTCGACGACCAGGCTCGAACCGCGCAACAGGCGGTGCGCGCTCACGCCGCCCTCGTACGGGGTGGCCGCGTCGTTCGTCGCCTGGAAGAGCAGGACCGGCGGGATGTCGTCGTTGGTGACGTCCGTCGGCCCGTGCGGCGCGGTCGGCCAGAACGCGCACGGCGCGTTGTACCAGGCGTTGTTCCAGGTCGAGAAGGGCGCCTTCGCGTGCACCATGTCGTTGTCGCGCCGCCACTGCGCCCAGTCCTGGGGCCACGGCGCGTCGCCGCACTGCACGGCGGTGTAGACGCTGTAGCCGTTGTCGCCCGACGCGTCGACCGCGGCGTAGTTCTCGTAGGCGTCGACCAGCGGGCCGGGGTCCTTGTCGTTGACGTACGCGGCGAACGCGGCGGCGAGGTCCGGCCAGTAGCCGTCGTAGTAGCCGCCCGGCAGGAACGTGTCCTCCAGTTCCCCGGCGCCGACCTTCCCGTCCGCGGGCTTCTTCGCGAGCGCCGCGCGCATCGCGTACCACTCGGCCTCGACCTTCGCCGGGTCCTTGCCGAGCTTGTACGTCGCGTCGTACTTGGCCACCCACGCCATGAAGGCCCGCTGGCGCGCGTTGAACGCGAGGTCCTGCTCCATGTTGTCGTCGTACCAGACCCCCGTGGGGTCGACGATCGAGTCGAGTACGAAGCGGCGCACCCGCTGCGGGAAGTAGCGGGCGTACACCTGCCCGAGGTAGGTGCCGTACGAGTAGCCGAAGTAGTTGAGCTTCGGCGCGCCGAGCGCGGCCCTGATCGCGTCCATGTCCTTGACCGTGCTGACCGTGTCCATGAAGGGCAGCAGGTCCTCGTACTTCTTCCCGCACGCCTTCGCGAACGACCGGGCCCGTTCGAGGTTCTCGTGCTCGATGCGGGGCGTCGTCGGCACGCTGGGCGGGCGCACCGGGTCGAAGTAGCCGGGCACGCAGTCGAGCGCCGGAGTGCTCCTGCCGACGCCGCGCGGGTCGAACCCGATCACGTCGTACTGGGCCGCGACCTTCCGGGGGAGGTTCTTGGCGACGTATCCGGCAAGCGTGAGGCCGCTGCCGCCCGGACCGCCGGGATTCACCAGGAGGGGGCCCTGGGACTTCTTCGCCGTGTGCGGGACCCGCGACAGGGCGAGGGTGATGTGTCGCCCGTCCGGGTGGTCGTGATCGAGCGGCACCTTCAACGACGCGCACTGCAGCGCGGGGTACCTCTTGACACCGCACTTCTTCCAGGTGAGCGAGGCCGGGCGGGGCGCGGCGGCGCCGGACTGGGCGGCGGCCGGAACAGCGGTGAGCGAGGCGGCGGCCAGGGCCGCGATTCCGCACAGGGCGGCTGCGGGTCTCTTCATCGGGCTTCCCGGGGCGGAGGGTTCAGGGCCGCGGGACCACGGCCCCCGCCGCATGCTTCCGGCGCGGACACCGGCCAAATCCGGTTCCCCGGAAGATGACCCGATTGCGCCCGGAACCGCCCACGTACGGGCCCACGGGCTCGCGGGCGCAGGGGCTCGCGGGCCCAGAGGCCGGCGCGCTCACAACAGGGTCAACTGGGTCGGTTCCGGGCCCGCGCGGCCGGGGGCGGGTTCGGCGCGCTCCTGGATGCGCCGCGCCGCGCCCGACCGCGTGGGGCCGATCCCGAACTCCTGGGCCAGCTCGTGCACCTGGCGGGTGACGCGCCGCTGGTACCACGTGGGCGCGTAGGCCCCGTGCGCGTAGAGCCGCTCATAACGCCGTACCAAGTACGGGTGGTGTGTTTCCAGCCACGCCATGAACCATTCGCGTGCGCCGGGGCGCAGGTGGAGGACGAGCGGGGTGACGGACGTCGCGCCCGCGCGGGCGATGGCCCGGACCGTCTCCCGCAGCTGCTCGGGCCGGTCGCCGAGGAACGGGATCACCGGTGCCATCAGTACGCCGCACCCGATCCCGGCGTCGGCGAGCGCGCGTACGACGTCGAGCCGGCGCTCGGGCGCGGGCGTGCCCGGTTCCACGGTCCGCCACAGCTCCCGGTCCACGAATCCGACCGACACCGAGATGCCGACCTCGGTCACCTCGGCCGCCTGTCGCAGCAGGTCGAGGTCGCGCAGGACCAGTGTGCCCTTGGTGAGGATCGAGAACGGGTTCGCGTAGTCGCGCAGGGCCTCGATGATGCCCGGCATCAGCCGGTAGCGCCCCTCGGCCCGCTGGTAGCAGTCGACGTTCGTGCCCATCGCGATGTGCTCGCCGTGCCAGGTGCGCGAGGCGAGGCGGTGGCGCAGCAGCTGCGGCGCGTTCACCTTGACCACGATCTGGCTGTCGAAGCCGAGCCCGGTGTCGAGATCCAGATAGCTGTGGGTGTTGCGAGCGAAACAATAGACGCACGCGTGCGTACAGCCACGGTACGGATTGACGGTCCACTCGAACGGCATCCGCGACGCCCCGGGCACGCGGTTCACTATCGACCGGGCCCGGATCTCGTGGAACGTCACCCCGCGGAACTCCGGGGTGTCGACGGTGCGGGTCGTCACCGCGTCCGCGCCGAACAGCGCGGCGTCCGGTGTCCGCCCGTGGGCGTCGGACGCCCCTGTGTCGTCGTCCGTGAGGTTCTCCCAGCGCATGACGCCTCCTCGGTAGCGCTGGCCACAGAATAGAACATCTGTTCCCATGATCGTGCGAACGGGTCTTTGGTCCGGCGGCCGCCGGGGCGGGGCCGGATTTTGCGGCGGGTACGGAGGGTGGTTGGCTTGGCACCGCCCCCTGGGCAACCCCCTGGGCGATCCCTGAAGATCCAAGTGCTGGAGGAAGTGTCATGGCGCAGGTCGAGGCCACCACGGAGCGTGTCGTCGCGGCGAAGCCGGACGACGTGTTCGACACCCTCGCCGACTACAGCGGCACCCGCGGGAAGCTGCTGTCCGAGCACTTCAGCGAGTACGAGGTGCGCGAGGGCGGCGACGGGGAGGGCACGCTCGTCCACTGGAAGCTCCAGGCCACCAGCAAGCGCGTCCGCGACTGCCTGCTCGACGTGACCGAGCCCACCGACGGCGAACTCGTCGAGAAGGACCGCAACTCCTCGATGGTGACGACGTGGCGCGTCACCCCGGCAGGCGAGGGCAAGGCGCGCGTCGTCGTCACCAGTGTGTGGAACGGGGCGGGCG
This sequence comes from Streptomyces beihaiensis, assembly GCF_026274175.1. Classification (GTDB taxonomy): domain Bacteria; phylum Actinomycetota; class Actinomycetes; order Streptomycetales; family Streptomycetaceae; genus Streptomyces; species Streptomyces beihaiensis. The sequence goes on along the minus strand of NZ_JAPHNL010000309.1, from coordinate 15,455 downwards.
GCATCGGCGGCTTCTTCGAGAAGACCTTCGCGCCCAAGGGTCTCGGCCGCATCTACGACGCCGTCCTCGCCAACCTCGCCGCCGAGGTCGAGAAGTAGATCGAGTAGCAGTCCCTGTAGTCACTTCGAGTGGTTTTCGTTTCACCGCAGTTGTACGCCGTAGGGCTCCTACCGGCGCTTATGTCGATCAAGCCCGCCTGAACGGCGCCCGGTTGAGCTTGCCCGCACTTGTCGCGCGATGCGAGAAATGTGCGGCGCAGGAGCGACGAGGGGAGCCGCAGGTGGGTACGACGACGCTGGTGACCGAGGCCGCGGGGGAGCCGACGACACCTCCCCCGGCGGCCCCGGACGCCGTGGCCGCGCCCCCGGCCGGGCCCGAACCGGCCGGGGAGCGCGAGCCGTTGCCCACGCACGGGCTCAGTCCCGCCCGCGTACGGATGGTCTTCGTCGGCCTGATGCTCGCGCTGCTGCTCGCCGCGCTCGACCAGATGATCGTCGCGACCGCGCTCCCGAGGATCGTCGGCGAACTGCACGGCCTCGACAAGATGTCCTGGGCCATCACCGCCTACCTGCTCACCTCCACGGTCGGCCTGCCGGTCTACGGCAAGTTCGGTGACCTGTACGGCCGCAAGGGCGTATTCCAGTTCGCGATCCTGACGTTCGTCGTAGGCTCCGCGCTCGCGGGACGGGCGCAGACCATGGACCAGCTCGTCGCGTTCCGCGCGGTCCAGGGCGTCGGCGCGGGCGGCCTCATGATCGGCGTGCAGGCGATCATCGCCGACGTCGTCCCGCCGCGCCGCCGCGGCCGCTACATGGGTCTGATCGGCGCCGCGTTCGGCCTCGCCTCGGTCGCGGGCCCGCTGCTCGGCGGCTACTTCACCGACCATCTGTCGTGGCGCTGGTGCTTCTACATCAACGTCCCGTTCGGCCTCGTCACCCTGCTGGTCACGGCCCTCGTCCTCAAGCTGCCCCGACCGGCGGCCAGGGCCCGCCTCGACGTCCTCGGCGCGCTGCTGCTCGCCGCCACCTCGACCTGCCTCGTCCTGCTGACCAGTTGGGGCGGTACCGAGTACGCCTGGGGCGACCGGGTCATCGTCGGGCTCGGCGCGGGCGCCGTGGCCGCCGCCGTGCTGTTCGTCGTCGCCGAGAAGTACGCGGCCGAACCCCTCATCCCGCTGCGGCTGTTCCGTGACTCCGTGTTCAACCTGAGCGGGCTCGTCGGCATGATCGTCGGTATCGCCCTGTTCGGCGCGGCCAGTTACCTGCCGACGTTCCTGCAGATGGTCGACGGCGCCAGCGCCACCAAGTCAGGGCTGCTCATGCTGCCCATGATGGGCGGCGTCGTCGGCGCCTCCATCGTCTCCGGCCAACTCATCAGCCACACCGGGCGCTACAAGATCTACCCGATCCTCGGCGGCGTGCTCTCCGCGCTCGGCATGTATCTGCTCTCCCGCCTCCAAGCCGACACCCCACGGCTCGAGTACAGCGTCTACATGGCGGTCCTCGGCGCCGGTATCGGTCTGATCATGCCCGTCCTCGTCCTGGTCGTGCAGAACTCCGTACGCCCCTCGGACCTGGGCACCGCGACGAGCGCCAACAACTACTTCCGGCAGATCGGCGGCAGCGTCGGAGCCGCGGTCTTCGGCACCCTCTTCACCAACCGGCTCGCCGACGCCCTCGCCCACCGGCTGCCCGCCGACGGCAGGGGCCTGCCCGACGCCGAGTCCATCACTCCGCAGCTTGTTCACGCCATGCCGAAGGCGCTGCGCGCGCCCTACATCGAGGCGTACGCCGAGGCGATGCCGCGGATCTTCCTCTACTTGGTGCCGGTCCTCACCGCGGGCCTGCTCCTCGCCTTCTTCCTCAAGGAGAAACCCCTGGTGTCCAGCGCCGCTCCCTCCGAGAACCCCGTGCCCGCCGCCCCGGAGCGGGTTGTCGCCACCGTCCCCGCGCAGGACCGCGGCGCCCACGCCACCGGCGTCCCCGTCTGCGGCACGGTGCGGCACTCCGACGGCTCCGCGGTGCCGAGCGCCGCGCTGACCCTCATCGACGCCGGCGGTGCCCAGATCGGGCGCGGCGCGAGCGCCGACGACGGACGCTACGCCCTGGCCACACCGGGTTCCGGCAGCTACGTCCTGATCGCCGCGGCGGGCGGCCACCAGCCGCAGGCCGTCACGGTCACCGTCGGCGAGCGGCCCGTCGAACTCGACGTGGTGCTCGGCGGCGCGGGACGGCTCGCCGGAACCGTGCGCACGGCGGACGGTTCGCCCGTGCGCGAGGCGACCGTCACGCTGACCAACGCGCACGGTGAGGTCGTCGCGACGACCCGCAGCGGACGTGAGGGCGAGTACGCCATCACGGAGCTGGTGGCCGGTGAGTACACCCTGGCCGCCAGCGCGCCCGCGTTCCGCCCGGCCGCCCTGCCGGTGACCGTGATGGCCTCCCGCGAGACCCGGCAGGACGTGGAGCTCGCGGGCGGGGCGGTACTGCGCGGGACCGTGCGGGCCGGGGGCGGGCGACCCGTCGAGGACGCCCGGGTCACGCTCCTCGACGTCGCGGGCAACGTCGTCGACACGCTGACGACGGGACCCGACGGAACGTTCCGGTTCGTCGACCTGTCGTCCGGTGAGTACACCGTGATCGCGGCCGGGTACCCGCCGGTGGCCACGGTGCTGCGGGTCGCGGGCGGCGGACGTACCGAGCGGGACCTCCAGCTCGGCCACGAGGACTGAGGCCGAGGCCCCGGCCGCCCGCGGTGAAGAGCCCCTCCCACGCAGCTGACGAGCGGACATCACGCCGAACGGGTGCGACACCGGTCCACTCCACCGACAGTTTTCCACAGGCATGGTGAGGGGCGCCGCGATCCGCGTACGGTGCTGGGCATGAAGATCCTCATCAGCGCCGACATGGAGGGCGCCACGGGTGTGACATGGCCCGCGGACGTCCTGCCCGGCACACCGCAGTGGGAGCGCTGCCGCGCCTTGTTCACGTCCGACGTGAACGCGGCGGTGCTGGGCTTCTTCGACGGCGGCGCCGACGAGGTGCTCATCAACGAGGCGCACTGGACCATGCGCAATCTGCTGCTCGAACAGCTCGACGAGCGCGCCCAGATGCTCACCGGGCGTCACAAGTCCCTGTCCATGGTGGAGGGCGTCCAGCACGGCGACGTGGACGGCATCGCCTTCGTCGGCTACCACGCGGGCGCGGGCATGGAGGGCGTCCTCGCGCACACCTACCTCGCCAACTCCATCACGGGCGTGTGGCTCAACGACATACGGGCCAGCGAGGGCCTGCTCAACGCGCATGTGGCCGCCGAGTACGGCGTCCCCGTGGTCCTGGTCACCGGCGACGACCACGCGTGCGACGACGCGCTGGGCTACGCGCCCGAGGCCCGCAAGGTCGCCGTCAAGGACCACGTCTCGCGGTACGCGGCGGTCTGCCGCACCCCCGCGCGCACGGCGGCCGAGATCCGGTCCGCGGCCAAGGACGCCGCCTCGGCCGCGGTGCGCCACGAGCCGGTGCCGGGCGGGCCGTTCACGGTGGCGGTGGAGTTCGACGCCGAGCACCTGGCCATGGCCTCGACCGTCGTGCCCGGCGTCGCCCGGGTCGGCGAGCGCCGGATCGCCTACACGCACGACACCATGTACGAGGGCATCCGTACCTTCAAGGCGGTCACCACGATCGCCTCGGCCGCGGTGGAGGAAGAATATGGCTGACCAGCACCCGCCGGGCGCCGACCGGGCGCCCGCCGTCGACCAGCAGGCGCTCGACGAGGTCGTCGCCTTCACCTGCGACCTGATCCGCATCGACACCACCAACCGCGGCGGCGGCGACTGCAAGGAGCGGCCGGCCGCCGAGTACGCCGCGGCCAGGCTCGCCGAGGCGGACCTGGAGCCGACGATCCTGGAGCGCACCCCCGGCCGCGCCAACGTGGTCGCGCGCGTCGAGGGCACCGATCCGGGCGCCGACGCGCTTCTCGTCCACGGCCACCTCGACGTGGTGCCCGCCGAGACCGCCGACTGGAGCGTGCACCCGTTCTCCGGTGAGATCCGCGACGGCGTCGTATGGGGGCGGGGCGCCGTCGACATGAAGAACATGGACGCGATGATCCTCGCGACCGTTCGGCAATGGGCGCGAGTGGGCTTTCGGCCCCGGCGCGACATCGTCATCGCCTTCACCGCCGACGAGGAGGCCAGCGCCGAGGACGGGTCCGGGTTCCTCGCCGACCGCCACCGCGACCTGTTCGAGGGCTGCGTGGAAGGCATCAGCGAGTCGGGCGCCTTCACCTTCCACGACGGCGCGGGACGGCAGATCTACCCCATCGCGGCGGGAGAGCGCGGCACCGCCTGGCTCAGGCTCACCGCACGCGGCACGGCGGGCCACGGCTCGAAGGTCAACCGGGCCAACGCGGTGAGCCGCCTCGCCGCTGCCGTAGCCCGCATCGCCGAGCACGACTGGCCGGTCCGCCTGACCCCGACGGTGCGCGCCGCGCTGGGCGAACTGGCCGCGCTGTACGGGATCGACGGGCCCGCCGCCGACCTCGCCGCGCCCGGCTTCGACGTCGACGCCCTGCTCGCGGCCATCGGCCCGGCCGCCGACCTGGTCGCGCCGACCGTCCGCAACAGCGCCAACCCGACGATGCTGTCCGCCGGTTACAAGATCAACGTCATCCCCGGCGAGGCCACGGCCCACGTCGACGGCCGCTGTCTGCCCGGCTTCGAGGACGAGTTCCGGCGGACCCTCGACGACCTGACCGGGCCGGACGTCGACTGGGAGTACCAGCACCGCGAGGTGGCGCTGCAGGCCCCGGTCGACTCGCCGACCTTCGCCGCGATGCGCGCAGCCGTCGAGGAGTTCGCGCCGGAGGGCCACATCGTCCCGTACTGCATGTCGGGCGGCACCGACGCCAAGCAGTTCTCCCGACTCGGCATCACGGGATACGGCTTCGCCCCGCTCAGACTCCCGGAGGGCTTCGACTACCAGGCGCTCTTCCACGGAGTGGACGAACGGGTGCCGGTCGACGCGCTGCACTTCGGTGTGCGGGTCCTCGACCGTTTCCTGCGCACCGTCTGACCGCGCGCATGAACGGGCACGACGGCGACTTCGGGACGGATGGCGGTTTCGCGGCGCGACGGGACCGCGGGAGGACGGGCACACTGGGGGACGGGCAGCGGCGGGGATCCGGGCACACGAGGGGCAGGTGGTCGCGGGGGGCGTGCGGTCCGCGCGTGGAGCCTGGGCGGTGTGTGGAGCCCGGGCGGTGCGTGGAGCTTGACCGGTGCGTGGGGATCGGGCCGTGTGAGGCGCGCGGTGCGAGGGCAGAGCACAGAACACGGAGAGGGCCCAGGGAAGACGAGGGGGCCGGAGGGTTTGGGGACGGGGACATCATGATGCAGACACAGCAGTTCGGGGACTGGCCGTCGCCGATCGACGCGGCGCTGGCCGCTGCCAACGACGGCAGCCCGGATTTCCCGGGGTTCGTGGGCGACGAGGCATGGTGGACCGAGCCGAGGCCCGCAGAGGGCGGTCGGCGCGCCCTCGTGCGACGGGCGGCCGACGGCTCGGAGAGTTCGGTGCTCCCCGCGCCGTGGAACGTGCGCAGCCGAGTCATCGAGTACGGCGGGCGCCCCTGGGCGGGCACCCGGACACCCGAGGGCCCGCTCGTCGTCTTCGTGAACTTCGCGGACCAGCGGCTGTACGCGTACGAGCCCGAGGCGCCGGAAGCCGAGCCGCGGCCGCTCACCCCGCTGTCGGCGGTCGGCGGCGGCCTGCGCTGGGTCGACCCGCAGGTGCACGACGAGCGGGGCGAAGTCTGGTGCGTCCTGGAGGAGTTCACCGGTGAACGGCCCACCGATGTGCGGCGCGTGATCGCGGCCGTTCCGCTCGACGGCTCGGCCGCCGAGGATCGCGGCGCGGTGCGCGAACTCACCGACGACGCCCACCGGTTCGTCACCGGAGCCCGGGTCTCCCCGGACGGGCGGCGGGCCGCGTGGATCGCGTGGGACCACCCGAGGATGCCGTGGGACGGTACCGAACTGCTGCTGGCCGACGTGACGCAGGACGGTACGTTCGGGCCGTCGCAGGTGGTGGCCGGAGGCGCCGAGGAGTCCATCTGCCAGGTCGAGTGGAGCGCAGACGGGGCGCTGGTCTACTCCGGTGACACGGGCGGCTGGTGGAATCTGTACCGGCTCGACGTGCGGGGCGGCCTGCGGGTCTCTGCCGAGGCACCCGCACCGCCCCGCTCGGCCGGCCTGCGGGGCGCCCCCGTCCTGTCCGTGCCCACGACGCCGGGAGGCGGCTCGCCCGGTCGGACGGCGGCGGCCACGCCGCGACCGCTGTGCGCCCGCCACGAGGAGTTCGGCGGTCCGCTGTGGAGGATCGGGCAGACCTGGTTCCAACCGCTGAAGTCCGGTCTGATCGCCGTCGTGCACGGCGTCGGCTCCACCTCCCTCGGCGTGCTCGATCCGGAGACCGGTGAGGTCGTCGACACCGCGGGCCCGTGGACCGCGTGGGCCCCGACCGTCGCGGTGCACGGCACCCGCGTCCTCGGCGTCGCCGCGAGCCCCCGCTCGGCGCCCGAGGTGGTGGAGCTCGACACCCGCACCGGGCGCGCCAGGGTGATCGGCGCCGCGCACCGCGACGCGGTCGACCCGGCGTACTATCCGGAGCCGCAGATCCGCACGTTCACCGGGCCCGACGGCCGTGACATCCACGCCCACATCTACCCGCCGCACAGCCCCACGCACGTGGCGCCCGACGACGAACTCCCGCCGTACGTCGTGTGGGCGCACGGCGGGCCCACCAGCCACGCGCCGCTCGTCCTCGACCTGGAGATCGCCTACTTCACCTCCCGCGGCATCGGCGTCGCCGAGGTCAACTACGGGGGCTCCACCGGATACGGGCGCGAGTACCGCAACCGGCTGCGCGAGCAGTGGGGCGTCGTCGACGTCGAGGACTGCGCGGCCGTCGCCCGCGCGCTCGCCGACGAGGGCACCGCCGACCGGCGCCGCCTCGCCATCCGCGGCGGCAGCGCCGGAGGCTGGACCGCGGCGGCATCCCTGACCGGCACCGACGTCTACGCCTGCGGCACCATCACCTACCCCGTCCTCGACCTGAGGACGTGGAGCAACGGCCAGACGCACGACTTCGAGTCGCGCTACCTGGACACACTGGTCGGGCCGCCCGCCGAGGCGCCCACGCGGTACGCGGAGCGCTCCCCGGCCGAGCGCGCCGACCGGCTCACCGTCCCGTTCCTGCTGCTCCAGGGACTCGACGACGTGATCTGCCCGCCCGCCCAGTGCGAGCGGTTCCTCGCACGCGTGGAGAGCGAGGGCCGACAGGTGCCGCACGCGTACATCGCCTTCGAGGGGGAGGGTCACGGGTTTCGGCGCGCCGACACCTTGATCCGGGCGCTTGAGGCGGAGCTCTCCCTGTACGCCCAGGTGTTCGGCCTCTGTCCGGCCGGAGTGCCGCGACTGGAGCTCACCAAGTGAGCGGACCGGTGGCGATGCCCGTGCCCGCCCTGCACCGTCCGCGGCGGCTCGTCCCAGGGGCGCGGGCCGCCGTGGTCGCGCCGAGCGGGCCCGTGCCCGAGGACCGGCTCCTGGCGGGCCTCGACATCCTGCGCGGCTGGGGCCTGGAGCCGGTCGTCGCACCCCACGTCCTGGACACGCACGAGGAGTTGGGATACCTCGCGGGCACGGACGCCGACCGGGCCGCCGACCTGCAACGAGCCTGGTGCGACCCCGACGTGGACGCGGTGCTGTGCGCCCGTGGCGGCTACGGCGCGCTGCGCATGGTCGACCTGCTCGACTGGCGGCGGATGCGGGCGGCGCGGCCCAAGGTGTTCGTCGGGTACAGCGACATCACGACCCTGCACGAGGCGTTCGCGGATCGGCTCGGGGTGAGCACGCTCTACGGGCCGATGGTCGCCGCGGCCGACTTCCTCGACAACGCCCGCGCGCGCGAGCACCTCAGGGCGACCCTCTTCGAACCGGAGACCGTGCAGACCATCGCTGCCGGGGACGGCGCGCGTGCGCTCGTGCCCGGCACGGTGCGCGGCGTCACCCTCGGTGGGTGTCTGAGCCTGCTCGCGGCCGACCTCGGGTCGCCGGGCGCGCGCCGGTCCGCGCGGGGCGGGCTGTTGTGCCTGGAGGACGTGGGGGAGGAGTCGTACCGGATCGACCGCGCTGTGACCCAACTCGTACGGGGCGGCCTGCTCGACGGGGTCTCGGGTGTGCTGCTCGGCTCATGGGCGGAGTGCGACGGCCCGGACGTGCGGAACCTGCTCGCCGACCGGCTGGGCGGGCTCGGGGTGCCGGTGGTGGAGGAGTTCGGGTTCGGGCACTGCCGCGGGGCGTTGACGGTGCCGCTGGGGGTCGGCGCGGAACTGGCGGCGGAGGACGGGTCGTTGAGGCTCGACGTTCCGGCGCTGAGCTGAAGTCCGCGGGAGAACCCTCTTCACGGGAATTCCCCCTGCACGGTCATTGACCGTGGGCTCGCACGCGTCACACCATGACTCCGCACACATACCTACTGGTCGGTACATCATCTGCGTGGAGGTCGTATGCCCAGCACCGGACAGAGGCCCGCACCGGGGCGCAGATCCCGGCCCCGTCTCCGGCTCGTCGCCGCCATCGGCACCGCTCTGGCCGCCGTGGCCACGCCGGTCGCCTTCGCGGGTCCGGCGCACGCGACCGGTCAATACACCGTCACCGCCCTGAAGTTCACCGTCGACACCGGCGGCCGCAGCTGCGTGGTGGACGCCGACCTTTACCGGCCCGCCGGGGTCGACGCGGCGCACCCCGCGCCCGCCGTGCTCACCACCAACGGGTTCGGCGGCAGCAAGTCCGACAGCTCGACGGCCGGGACCGGCAAGGCGTTCGCCGAGCGCGGCTATGTCTCGCTCGCCTACTCCGGGCTCGGCTTCGGCAGGTCCGGCTGCCTGATCTCACTCGACGACCCGCGCATCGACGGCAAGGCGGCCTCGGCGCTGGTCGACTTCCTCGCCGGTACCCGCGCCGCTGACGACGGCACCAGGATCGACTACGTCACGGCCGACGCGAAGGGCGATCCCCGGGTCGGCATGATCGGCGGCTCGTACGGGGGCGCGATCCAGATGGCCACGGCCGCCGTCGACCACCGCGTCGACGCGCTCGTCCCGATGATCACCTGGAACGACCTGGCGTACTCGCTCGATCCGCAGAACGCCGCCGACCGCGACGTGCCCGGCGCGTTCAAGTGGCAGTGGAGCAACGGCTTCTACCTGATGGGCGAGGGCCAGCCGCTGCTCGTCCCCTCGCTCGACCCCTCCCGCGTCAACAGCCTCACCTGTCTGCACTTCGTCGACGACGCCTGCCGGACCGTCCAGACCCTCGACTCGGGCCGCTACCCGGCCGACCGGACCAAGCAACTGCTTCGTTACGCGCGCAGCGTCTCCCCGGTCTCGTACCTGAAGGACGTCAAGGCGCCGACGCTGCTCGTGCAGGGTCAGGCCGACACCCTGTTCAACCTGAACGAGGCGCGGGCGACGTACGACACCCTGACCCGGCAGGGGACCACCGCCAAGATGATCTGGCAGTCCTGGGGCCACAGCGGCGGCCAGACCGACCCGTCGAGCGGCGAGCTGAACCTGTCGCAGGGCAACCTCGACACGTCGTACGTGGGCCGCCGCGTCCTGGCCTGGTTCGACCGCTACCTGCGCCACGACAGGAGCGCCGACACCGGGCCCGCCTTCGCCTACTACCGTGACTGGATCGCCGACCCGGACCACACCTACGCCACCGCCTCCGCCGTCCCGCCGCTCACCCGCACGCTCTACCTCTCCGGCGACGGCAAGCTGGTCGGCAACCGGGCCGAGGTCGTGCGCGGCAGCCGCGAGTACCGCAACTGGCTCGTCCCCACGAGTCACTCCGAGTCGTCCCTGGCCGGGCTCATCGGGCTGCCCGACCCCGCCCCGTACGACATCAAAGGCACCTACCTGGGATGGACCAGCGCACCGCTGACGCGGGCCGCCGATGTCGTCGGCGCGCCGAAGGCCACCCTGAAGGTCGTCTCGCCGAAGGCCGAGCAGACGCAGAACTCCGGCGACGCCGCCGACAAGCTGGTGCTCTTCGCGAAGCTGTACGACATCGCGCCGGACGGTTCGAAGACCCTTGTGCACCGGCTCGTCGCACCCGTGCGGGTGCCCGACGTGACGCGGCCGTTCACCGTCACGCTGCCGGGCATCGTGCACCGCTTCGCGAAGGGGCACCGGCTGCGTTTCGTGATCGCCGCGAGCGACGACGCGTACGGCGGCAACAAGGGGATCAAGCCGGTCACCGTGGTCAGCGCCCCCGACGACACGGGCACCCTGCGGCTGCCCGTGACCGGGTCCTGACGGCGCGCCGCCTCACCCGTACGGCCCTCGGCCGGTGCGGGACCCGCGTCCTTCGGCCCATGCTTGACGTGGGAGGCGGCGACGGCCTCACACGACCGAGGGAGGCGCTGCGATGAGTCCGAAGGACACCGCGAGCTCCGGGAAGCGGAGCGGCGGCGACGGCCCGTTCACCCCGGGCAGGATCGCGATGATCCTCCTGGCCGTGCTCGTCCTGGTCTTCGTCTTCGAGAACACCCGAGAAGTGAAGATCCGGCTGCTGATCCCCGAGGTCACCATGCCGCTGTACCTGGCGCTCGGCGGCGTGGCCGTCATCGGGGCGGCCTGCGGCGCGTACTTCATGTCACGAAGGAACAGGCGAAGATAGCTGGTGAGGGTCCGTACCCTGACCGGATGTCCGACACCACATCCACCCCGCGCGTCGTGATCCGTCCGCTCACCCGCGAGGACGCCGACGAGTTCACCGCGCGCGCCCGTGAGAGCGAACCGTTGCACCGGCCGTGGCTCTTCCCGCCGCTGGGCGCCGCGTCGTTCGCCGCGTACGCGCAGCGGCTCATCGACGAGCCGGGCCGGCACGGGTTCCTGGTCTGCGAGCGTGCCGGCGGCGCCATCGCCGGATTCATCAACATCAACAACGTCGTCATGGGCGCCTTCCGCTGTGGCGCACTCGGCTACGGCGCCTTCGCCCACGCCGCCGGGCGCGGTCTCATGACCGAGGGCCTCGACCTGGTCGTGCGGCACGCGTTCGGGCCCCTCGGACTGCATCGCCTCGAGATCAACGTCCAGCCGGGCAACACCGCCTCCATCGCCCTGGCCCGCCGCGCCGGATTCCGCCTGGAGGGTCTCTCGCCGGACTTCCTGTACGTCGACGGGGCGTGGCGCGACCACGAGCGCTGGGCGCTCACGGCAAAGATGCGCGAGTGACACCCGCCGAAGACGCCTGAGCGCCGCACGCGTGAGCGCCGGACGCCCGAGCGCCCTCAGCCGTGCTCGGCCGGTGTCTTCCGGTCCGCGTACTCGAAGACCGAACCGTCCGGATGGACGGCGATGAGGTTGCGGCCCACCGGCGTCGGCACCGGCCCCGCGAGCACCTTCGCACCGGACTCGGTGAGCATGGCGTACGCCTTGTCGACGTCGTGCACCGCGATGGTCGCCGCCACCCTGCGGAGCACCTGTAGTTCCTCCTCCGGCCCGCTCATGAGAAGGAAGCAGCCGATCGCGGCCACCGACACCCCGCCGCGCTCGAAGCGCAGCGCTCTGGTGCCCGTGAGGTTCTCGTAGAACGCGACCGACGACGCCAGGTCATCGACGCAGATGCGCAGCGTGGTGCCCAGGATCTCCATACGGGCAAGCCTAGTTGGCGATGCCTGTTCAGGGACCGGTCCGCGCTCACTCCTTGCGGCAGAGGATCTCGCCGTGCGGCACCGTGAAGACCGCGTCCGCGTGGGTGCCCCACTCCCGCCAGGCGCGGGACACCGCTTCGAGCCGTTCGGCCGTCGCATGGCCGCCCGCCGTCGCGCGGTCGGCGTAGGCGGAGGCGACCGTACGGTCCGCCCACAGACCGCTCCACCAGGAGATCTCCTCGGGCGTGGAGTAACACCAGGTACTGGCCGACACGCTGATCCGTTCCGGTGTGAAACCCGCCCGCATCGCCCACGACTTGAGGGCCGGGCCGGCGTTCGGCTCGCCGCCGCCCGCGCGGGCCACCCGCTGGTACAGCTCCAGCCAGTCGTCCATGCCGGGCAGCCGCGGATACCAGGCCATCCCGGAGTAGTCGGCGTCCCGCACGGCGACGATCCCGCCCGGCCTGGTGACCCGTCGCATCTCGCGCAGCGCCTGCACGGGATCGCCGACGTGCTGCAGCACCTGATGGGCGTGGACTACGCAGAACGTGTCGTCCGGAAAGTCCAGGGCGTGCACGTCGGCCGTGGCGAACTCCACGTTCGTCAGGCCGCGTTCGGCCGCCGTGGCGCGTGCCCGGTCCAGGACGTTCTCCGCGCGGTCGACGCCCGTCACCCGCCCGTCGGGGACCAGTTCGGCCAGGTCGGCGGTGATCGTGCCGGGGCCGCAGCCGATGTCCAGGATCTTCATGTGCGGTTTGAGTGAACCGAGCAGGTAGGCGGCCGAGTTGGCGGCCGTGCGCCAGGTGTGCGAACGCAGCACGGACTCGTGGTGGCCGTGGGTGTACACGGCGGTCTCCTGAGGCATGTTCCGGTCCTTTCGGCGAGGTGCGCGCGGTCGGCGGTCCGATCGCCACCGTACGCCGCCCCCTCGCATAGTGAGACCTGAATCTCGGCATACGGACAACTGTCCTCGGGGCGAATTGGTTTGTGGCCGCCTGCCGGGACCGTTCACAATGCGGGCATGGGACATCTGGAAGCCGCGCACCTCGAGTACTACCTGCCGGACGGACGGGCGCTGCTCGGTGACGTCTCCTTCCGGGTCGGCGAGGGTGCGATCGTCGCCCTGGTCGGGCCCAACGGCGCGGGCAAGACCACGCTGCTGCGGCTGATCTCGGGCGAGCTGCAGCCGCACGGCGGCTCCGTCACCGTCAGCGGCGGGCTCGGCGTGATGCGCCAGTTCGTGGGCTCCGTGCGCGACGAGACGACCGTGCGCGACCTGCTCGTCTCCGTCGCCCCGCCGCGCATCCGCGAGGCGGCGAAGGCGGTCGACGAGGCCGAGTACGCGATCATGACCGTCGACGACGAGGCCGCGCAGATGCGGTACGCGCAGGCCCTCGCCGACTGGGCCGAGGCACAGGGCTACGAGGCCGAGACCCTGTGGGACATGTGCACCACGGCCGCGCTCGGCGTCCCGTACGACAAGGCGCAGTTCCGCGAGGTGCGCACGCTCTCCGGCGGCGAGCAGAAGCGGCTCGTGCTCGAAGCGCTGCTGCGCGGCACCGACGAGGTGCTCCTGCTCGACGAGCCGGACAACTACCTCGACGTGCCCGGCAAGCGCTGGCTGGAGGAGCGGCTGCGCGAGACCCGCAAGACCGTCCTGTTCGTCTCCCACGACCGCGAGCTGCTCGCCCGCAGCGCCGAGAAGATCGTCAGCGTCGAACCGGGTCCCGGCGGCGCCGACGCCTGGGTGCACGGCGGCGGCTTCGACACCTTCCACGTGGCCCGCCGCGAGCGCTTCGCCCGCTTCGAGGAGCTGCGCCGCCGCTGGGACGAGAAGCACGCCCAGCTGAAGAAACTCGTCGTCACCCTGCGGCAGGCGGCGAGCGTCAGCCACGACATGGCCTCCCGGTACGCCGCTGCCCAGACCCGGCTGCGCAAGTTCGAGGAGGCCGGGCCGCCGCCCGAGCCGCCGCGCGAGCAGGACATCACCATGCGGCTCAAGGGCGGCCGCACCGGGGTGCGGGCCGTCACCTGCACGGGGCTCGAACTCAGTGGCCTGATGTACCCCTTCGACCTGGAGGTCTTCTACGGCCAGCGGGTCGCGGTCCTCGGCTCCAACGGCTCGGGCAAGTCCCACTTCCTGCGCCTGCTCGCGGGCGACGGTTCCGTTCGGCACACCGGGGAGTGGAAGCTCGGCGCGCGCGTCGTCCCCGGCCACTTCGCCCAGACCCACGCCCACCCCGAGCTGCTCGGACGTCCGCTCCTCGACATCCTGTGGCGCGACCACGCCAAGGACCGCGGCGCCGCCATGTCACTGCTGCGGCGCTACGAGCTCACGGCGCAGGCCGAACAGAACTTCGAGCGGCTCTCCGGCGGCCAGCAGGCCCGCTTCCAGATCCTGCTGCTCGAACTCGCGGGTGCCACCGCCCTGCTGCTCGACGAGCCGACCGACAACCTCGACCTGGAGTCGGCCGAGGCGCTGCAGGAGGGCCTGGAGGCGTTCGACGGGACGGTGCTCGCCGTCACCCACGACCGCTGGTTCGCCCGTTCCTTCGACCGGTTCCTCGTCTTCGGCTCGGACGGGCGGGTCCGCGAGACGCCCGAGCCCGTATGGGACGAGCGGCGGGTGGAGCGCGCCCGGTAGCGGCCACGCACCGCACCTCACCGCGCACCGCACTTCACCGCGCGCCGACTCGTGCCCCGCTCGTGACGGACTCGTGCGCGGCACCCTCCTGGGGCCGTACCGCGCGCGAGGAAGGCGGGCGGGATGTGAGGGTGGGGGAGAGGACCCGACCCGCGCGGCCGGGCCGGTCCCGCGACGGTGACGGAGGCAGCATGCGGCGAGCGGATCCCCCGGGCCCCGGCCACGGCCCGCCGGCCCACCCCGGCCACCCGGACCTCATGGACCCGGTGGGCCGGGGCCCGGTGCGCTACGGGCCGCCGCTGCCCGACACCGGCCTCCCGGTCCTGCCGGGCCTCGCCGCCGTGGTCGCGGGAGCGGCGGGCCGCGCCGCCGCCGAACCGCCCGGCGGCGCCCCCGCCCTCCTGGAGGCGGCCCGCGGCTACTGGCAACGGCGTGGCCTCCTCGCCCGGCGCGCGCACGTCACCGCCGCGCCGGGCGCCGCCCCGCTGCTCCACGCGATCACCGCGGCGCTCGGCGGCGCCGTGCTCGTGCCCCGCCCCTGCCCGGCCTGGTGGGTGCCGCAGGCCCGCCTGCTGGGCCGCGACGTGTTCCACGTACCGACCCCCGCCGAGTGCGGAGGCGTGCCCGACCCGTACGCCCTGCTGGAGACCGTGCGCCGGGTCAGGGACGAGGGCGGCGACCCGCGGCTCCTCGTGCTCTCGGTCGCCGACGACCCCACGGGGACCGTGCCGCCGCCCGAGGTGCTGCACGAGGCGGTGGAGGCCGCCGCGGGCGAGGGCCTGCACATCCTCAGCGACGAGACCTGGCGGGACACCGTGCACCCGGGCACCGGGACCGTGCTGTTCGGTCCCGCCGAGATGTTCCCCGACCTGGTCACCGTCCTGACCGACCTCACCGGCGCCTACCTGCCGCCGTCGCTGCCGGCCGCGTGCGCGCGCTTCCCGACCACCGGCCAGGGCGAGCGGCTCGCCGCCCGTGTCCTCGACGTGCTCACGGCCACCGGCGCGACGCTCGCCGCTCCGGTCGCCGCCGCCGCGGCGTACGTCCTCGACGAGGGCCCCGAGGTCACCGGCCGCCGTGCCGCCGCCGTCGCG
>NZ_JAPHNL010000308.1 GCF_026274175.1 Streptomyces beihaiensis | reverse complement strand
CCGGACGAGCGCGGCGGCGACCCGACCGAGGACAGCCGGACGCCAGGCGACAGGACCGGCGGCGCGGCGGCACGCCCGCGCGGCGGTTCCGCCGCACCGCGCGAAGGCTCGGCCGGCACCCGACACGGTGCCGGAGAGCCGGCCGGGCGGACGACAGCGGTGGAACGCGGTGAGGGGAGCGACGGCGGTCGTGGATGAGCAGCGGACGCCGCGAGCGCGGCGCGGGGTACGGGCAGGAGCGCTCGCCGGGTGCGGCGTCATCGTGCTGGCGGGCTGCGCGTCCATGCCGGACAGCGGTGGCCTCCAGCCCGTCGAAGGAGCCCAGAGCCCCGATCCACAAGTGCGTGTCTTCGCCCTGCCGCCGCAGGACAACGCCAGCCCGTCGAGCATCGTCGACGGCTTCCTCGACGCGCTGACCAGCGACGACCCCTCGTACACGATGGCACGCAAGTACCTGACGAAGAAGGCGGCCAAAGCGTGGCGGCCCGAGCAGCGCACCACCGTGCTCGACAGCGGCCCCAACACCACCTCGACCGGTCGGCCCAACACCGGCGACGAGGGACGCACCTTCACCATCACCGGGCAACAGGTCGCCACGATCGACAGGCACCAGGCGTACCACCCGGACCGGAAGCCGTACAGAGGCAGCCTCCACCTGTCCCAGGTGGACACCGCCTCCGGCAAGCAATGGCGCATCGACTCCCCGCCGGACGGCGTCGTCCTCGGCCAGTTCAACTTCCAGCGGATCTACGAATCCGTCAACAAGTACTACTACGCGGAGAGCCAGTCGGCGTCGGACGCGAGCCGCGGGCAGAAGCAACTCGTCGCCGACCCCGTCTTCGTACGGCAGTGGACCGACCCGTTGACGGAGACCGTCAGACAGGTCGTCGCGGGCCCGTCGAACTGGCTCAATCCCGTGGTGACCAGCGCGTTCCCGTCGGGTACGGCCCTCAAGGACGGCGTGACGTCGCTGACGCCGGACGACGCGAACAAGCTGACCGTGCCGCTGAACGACAAGGCGGACGGCGTCGGGCAGCGCCAGTGCAAGGAGATGGCGGCGCAGCTGCTGTTCTCGCTGCGCGACCTGGCGTCGTCGGCCGTCGACGAGGTCGAGCTCAAGCGGTCCGACGGCGGACTCATGTGCGCCCTGACCGAGGACGCGGCCGACGGCCTGGTGTCGCAGCGGGCGGCGGGCCGGTTCGACCATCCGTACTTCCTCGACTCCAAGGGGCGCCTCGCCGAACTCCCGGGCAACAACGCGTCCGGCAAGAGCCCCGAGCCGGTCGCCGGGCCGCTCGGTGAGGGACGGCGGGAGCTGCGTTCCGTCGCCGTCGCGCACGACCAGGACCAGGCCGCCGGTGTGTCCGTCGACGGACGCTCGCTGTACGTGGCGTCACTGGTCGACGGCGCGTCGTTGGGCTCCGCGCTCGTCCACAGCCAGTCCCGCTCCGAGAGCGACGGGCTCTCGACGCCCAGCTGGGACGGCCGCGGCGACCTGTGGGTCGCCGACCGAGACCCGAAGAACCCGCGTCTGCTGATGTTCGGGCAGGGCCGCGCCGACCGGATGCAGCAGGTCCAGGTCGACGGACTCGGTGACGGCGCCCGCGTCGAGGCGGTCAAGATGTCCTCCGACGGCGTCCGCGTCGCGCTCCTGGTGAAGGAGGCGAGCAAGGACGGTGGCAAGGGCACGACACAGCTGCGTATAGGACGCGTCGAACGCCACTCGGCAGCAGAGGGCGGCACCGAGGTGTCGGTGACCGAACTGCGCCCGGCCGCCCCGGAGATGGAAGAGGTGACGGCCATGTCGTGGGCGGGCAGCAGCCAGCTCGTCGTGGTGGGCCGGGAGGCCGGAGGGCTCCAGCAGATCCGGTACGTGCCGTGCGACGGCTCGGCCCCGACCGGCCAGGCGCTGCCGGGCCTCGCCGGCGTCAGCGAGGTCACGGCATCCGACGACGACCGGCTGCCCCTGCTCGCGCACTCCGACGACGGGATCGTACGGCTGCCCTCCGGAGCGTCCTGGCAGTCCATCGTCAAGGACGGAACGGCGCCGGTCTACCCCGGCTGACCGGGATTTTCCTCCCCGTTGCCATCCCCCTCCTTCCGAGAGGGAGAGCATGCCGACGCGCGTTGTCCACAGGCCTGGTGGCGCGAGCCGTCCCTTGGCACAGTTGGCCCATGCGCGGCTGGTGGCAGGACCTCTCCGACCTGGTGTTGCCGGGCCGGTGCGCGGGCTGCGGCAGGGCTCGTACGACGTTGTGCACCCGGTGCGCGGTGACGGTCCGCGGCACCGGCCCGAGCCGGGTCCGGCCGCGCCCGGCGCCACCGGGGCTGCCGCCGGTGCATGCGGCGGTCCCCTACCGGGACCCGGCACGGGCCGTGCTGCTCGCGCACAAGGAACGCGGCGCGTTGGGCTTGGCCCGACCGCTCGGAGCGGCGCTGGCGGGGGCGGTGGCGGTGGCGGCGGGGACGGGGGGAGGGGGAGGGGG
Organism: Streptomyces beihaiensis; assembly: GCF_026274175.1. Lineage (GTDB taxonomy): Bacteria > Actinomycetota > Actinomycetes > Streptomycetales > Streptomycetaceae > Streptomyces > Streptomyces beihaiensis. The sequence goes on along the minus strand of NZ_JAPHNL010000308.1, from coordinate 30,045 downwards.
AGGGGAGGGCCCCCTGGCGCTGGTTCCCGTCCCCTCCGCCCCCCGAGCCACCCGTGCGCGCGGTCACGACCCCACGCTGCGGATCGCGTATGCCGCGGCGGCGGAGCTGCGGCGTGCCGGGGTCGCCGTGCGGGTGCTGTCCGTGCTGCGGCAGCGGCGACAAGTGGCCGATCAGGCGGGGCTCGGCGCGCGGCAGAGGCTGGCCAATGTGACCGGCGCGCTGGAAGTCGCGGGCGGAGGCCGTGGCCTGCTCGCCGGGATTGGCCGGATCGTGCTGGTCGACGACCTGATGACGACCGGCGCTTCCTTGGCGGAGGCGGCGCGTGTCATGCGCGCGGCGCTGGGTACGGCGAGGCCCGGAGAAGGCGGCGACCGGAAGTGGAACGGCACGGCTCATGCCGCTTCAGGCCGTGAAAAACCAGAGGCCGTCACCGTCCGAGCGGCTGTGATCGCTTCCTCTCCCGATTCTTTCGAAATAAACCGGAACTGACGCGGGATCTGAGTCGTTGCAGGTAGCGAGGGGTTCCATTCACCTGAATGGGGGTACGCGTCAGTAGCGGGTGACGACATCCGTCCGGGCGAGATATGTTCGGTTGTGAGGAACTCGGCGGGAAAGCCGGGCGCTGTACCTCGCATTCGGAATGCCATGCCGCTGATTGCGCGGTGGTTTCTGCAATCACCCGGCGTGTCGGGGGTGGCGATCTTGCCGATGGGGGAGGAGGAGGTGGAAGTCACCGAGTCCGAGGCTCCGGATCTGGCCGGAGTCTGGTGCAAGAGGGAGATGCTCCGCCACTGGAGCGGAGCTATCCGGGAACGGAGTTCTGCGTGGACATCGTCGTCAAGGGCCGCAAGACCGAGGTACCTGAGCGGTTCCGCAAGCACGTGGCCGAGAAGCTGAAGCTGGACAAGATCCAGAAGCTCGACGGCAAGGTGATCAGCCTCGACGTCGAGGTGTCCAAGGAGCCCAACCCCCGGCAGGCAGACCGGAGCGACCGCGTGGAGATCACGCTGCGCACCCGGGGCCCCGTGATCCGGGCGGAAGCCTCGGCAAGCGATCCGTACGCGGCGCTCGACCTGGCCACGGACAAGCTGGACGCGCGCCTGCGCAAGCAGCACGACAAGCGGTCGTCGCGGCGCGGCACCAAGCGGCTCTCGGCCGCCGAGGTCCCCGAGCACGTCCCGGACGCCGCGCGGTTCAACGGGGACGGCACGATCGCCACGGCGCAGGCCGAACCCGACGGCGTACCGACCAAGAAGATGGGATCGCTCGAGGTCCAGGGTGAGGGCCCGCTCGTCGTCCGCGAGAAGACACACGTGGCAGCGCCCATGACGCTCGACCAGGCGCTCTACGAGATGGAGCTGGTCGGGCACGACTTCTATCTGTTCGTCGACTCCGAGACCAAGGAGCCCAGTGTCGTCTACCGGCGGCATGCCTACGACTACGGTGTCATCCACCTCAGCACCGACCCGATGGTCGCCCAGGTGAGGTCGGCCGACGCGGGCGACGCCATCGGCGGCTGACCCCTCTCGACACTCCTCGGCACTCGTCCGACGAGAGCCCCCGGGATGCGCGTGCGCCCCGGGGGCACTCTCGTGCGACCCCTTGTGCGTCGCGCTGTCGTAGCGTGAGGGGCGCGGCATGAAATCATGGCTGTGCCGGGTCAACCGGTGTGCCGACGCCTCGGGTTGGGCCGGCACAGGACCACGGGCCACGGCCTTCAGGGGGAGGAACGATGGCGGACAGCTTCGGACCGATGCGAGGCGCGGACGTCGGCGCTGTCGACGACGGAGCCGGCATGGGACCGGACGAGGTCTCCCCGCGCAAGGAGCCCATCAGGGTTCTCGTGGTGGACGACCACGCCCTGTTCCGGCGCGGCCTGGAGATCGTGCTGGCGGCCGAGGAGGACATCCAGGTCATCGGTGAGGCAGGCGACGGCGCGGAGGCGGTGGACAAGGCGGCCGATCTGCTGCCGGACATCGTGCTGATGGATGTGCGGATGCCCAAGAGGGGCGGCATCGAGGCGTGCACCGCCATCAAGGAGGTCGCACCAAGCGCGAAGATCATCATGCTGACGATCAGCGACGAGGAGGCGGACCTCTACGACGCGATCAAGGCGGGGGCGACCGGCTATCTGCTCAAGGAGATCTCGACCGACGAGGTGGCGACGGCCATCCGCGCGGTGGCCGACGGGCAGTCGCAGATCAGCCCGTCCATGGCGTCGAAGCTGCTCACCGAGTTCAAGTCGATGATCCAGCGGACGGACGAGCGCAGGCTGGTGCCCGCGCCGCGCCTGACCGATCGGGAGCTGGAGGTGCTCAAGCTCGTGGCCACGGGGATGAACAACCGGGACATCGCCAAGGAGCTGTTCATCTCGGAGAACACCGTGAAGAACCATGTGCGCAACATCCTGGAGAAGCTGCAACTGCACTCCAGGATGGAGGCCGTGGTGTACGCGATGCGGGAGAAGATCCTCGAGATCCGCTGAGTTCCCGCGAGAGCTGCCGCGCGTCGAACAGGTCCTGGGCGCCGACGCCGCGGATCAGGTCCTGAGCGCCGACGCCGCGGGTCAGGTTCTGAGTGCCGGCGCCGCGGGTAAGGTCCTGGGCGCCGACGCCGCCGAACAGGCCCTGAGCGCCGACGCCGCGGAACACGTCCTCGCTAGGCCAAGGCCGCCGTGAGGGCCGGCTTCAGTGTCGGATCGGGCATGTGTTCCACGCGAACGCTGTCACAGCCCACCCAGGTCGCCGCCTCCCGCAGTGCCTGCGCGACCGCCGGTACGGCCTTCGGGCCGTCCAGGGAGACCTGCTTGGCGACCAGGGTGGTGCCCTCGCGGGCCGGGTCGACGCGGCCCACCAGACGGCCGCCGGAGAGCACCGGCATCGCGAAGTAGCCGTGGACGCGCTTCTGCTTGGGCACGTACGCCTCCAGGCGGTGGGTGAAGCCGAAGATCCGCTCCGTTCGCGCGCGCTCCCAGATGAGCGAGTCGAAGGGCGACAGGAGCGTGGTGCGGTGCCGTCCGCGCGGGTCGGTGGCCAGTGCCGCCGGGTCGGCCCAGGCGGGCTTGGTCCAGCCCTCCACCGTCACCGGGACGAGGCCCGTCTCCTCGATCACCGCGTCGAACTGTTCGCTCTTGAGCCGGTGGTAGTCGGCGATGTCCGCGCGTGTGCCCACGCCCAGGGCCTCTCCGGCCTGCCGGACCAGGCGGCGCACGCACTCCTTGTCGTCGAGCTCGTCGTGGAGCAGTTCCGCGGGGACGGCGCGCTCGGCCAGGTCGTAGACGCGCTTCCAGCCGCGCCGTTCGACGCACACCACCTCGCCGTACATCAGGGCGCGCTCGACGGCGATCTTCGACTCCGACCAGTCCCACCACTCGCCCTTGTTCTTGGCGCCGCCGAGCTCTGTGGCGGTGAGCGGGCCCTCGGCGCGCAGCTGCTTGATCACCTGGTCGTACGCTCCCTGGGGCAGATGGTGGTACCAGTGGGGGCGGTTGCGGTAGGCGCGGCGGCGGAACGCGAAGTGGGGCCACTCCTCGATCGGCAGGACGCATGCGGCGTGCGACCAGTACTCGAACGCGCGCGTGCCGGTCCAGTACGCCGCCTCGACCTTCCGGCGGCCGACCGCGCCCAGGCGCGCGTAGGGAACGAGTTCGTGCGAGCGGGCCAGGACGGAGATCGTGTCCAGCTGCACCGCGCCCAGGTGGCGCAGCACTCCCGGCGCGCCCGCCTTGCGGTCCGGGGCGCCGAGGAAGCCCTGCGCGCGCAGGGCGATACGGCGGGCTTCGGCGGCGGACAGGTCGGTGTCGGGGCGCGGCGGGGTCGTCATGCTCCGCACGATAGGGGCCACCACTGACAATCCGCCCCGGCCGCCGGTCCTGCCGGGCCACGCCCCAGCGGACCCCGCCCGGCCGCGTCAGGCACGGGGGGCCTCACGCTTGCCGCCGCGGCGGCGGCCCGGGGGACGGGAGGTAGGGGAGCGGCGTGGGGAGGCGCAGGTCGGAAGGGAGGAGGGAGCCGAGCCAGCAGTCGCGCAGGACGCCGTTGTTGGGCATGCCCGCGCGCAGGACGCCTTCGAGTGTGAAGCCGGCTTTCTCGGCGACGGCGAGGGAGCCGGTGTTGCCCACCTCGGCGCGCCACTCCAGGCGTGTGCAGGACAGAGTGGTGAAGGCCCAGCGGGCCAGGCCCAGCACGGCTTCCGTCATGTAGCCGCGGCCGCGGAACTCCTTCGTCGTCCAGAATCCGATCTCCCACGCGCCCGCGCGCGGGTGGTGCAGGGCGACCGCGCCGACGATCGGGGCACGCCCGTCGGCCCGTACGGCGAAGGTGTACTCGGTGTCGGTGCGCCAGCCGTCGGTGACCACGCGGGTGATGAAGTGTTCGGCGTCCACGCGCGCGTACGGGGAGGGAATGGTGGTCCAGCGCTGGATGTCGGCGTCCTGGGCCGCGGCGCACACCTCGTCGATGTCGGCGGGCACGAAGGTGCTCAGCTGGAGGCGGTCGGTGGTCAGCGTCACGGGTTCCATCGACCGATTCTGCGCGGCTCCGGGGGCTGTCGCCATCACTTTTCGTGTGGCGTACCGGCACTTTCCGTGGGGCCCGTGCGTTGGACCTCATGGCAGACCTCCCGGTGCGGGCGGGTCCTCGCTTACGATGGCCGTTGCTCAAGAAGTGTTCAGCAGTGTCCAGTGGTAGTAAGCGAACCCGACCGTGCCAGGCCCGACCGGCAAGGAGACCAACCCCCGTGTCCGTCCTCTCGAAGATCATGCGTGCAGGCGAAGGCAAGATCCTGCGCAAGCTGCACCGCATCGCGGACCAGGTCAACTCCATCGAAGAGGACTTCGTGAGCCTCTCCGACGCCGAGCTGAGGGCCCTCACCGACGAGTACAAGGAGCGGATCGCCGACGGCGAGAGCCTCGACGATCTGATGCCCGAGGCGTTCGCCACCGTCCGTGAGGCCGCCAAGCGCGTGCTCGGCCAGCGTCACTACGACGTGCAGCTGATGGGCGGCGCCGCCCTCCACCTGGGGTATGTCGCTGAGATGAAGACCGGTGAGGGCAAGACCCTCGTCGGTACGCTGCCGGCGTATCTGAACGCGCTGTCCGGCAAGGGTGTCCACCTGATCACGGTCAACGACTACCTGGCCGAGCGCGACTCCGAGATGATGGGCCGCGTCCACAAGTTCCTGGGGCTGACCGTGGGCTGCATCCTGGCGAACATGTCGCCGGAGCAGCGCCGTGAGCAGTACAACTGCGACATCACGTACGGCACGAACAATGAGTTCGGCTTCGACTACCTGCGCGACAACATGGCGTGGTCGCAGGACGAGCTCGTCCAGCGCGGCCACAACTTCGCGATCGTCGACGAGGTCGACTCGATCCTGGTCGACGAGGCCCGTACGCCGCTGATCATCTCGGGTCCGGCCGACCAGGCCACCAAGTGGTACAGCGACTTCGCGAAGCTGGTCACCCGCCTGAAGAAGGGCGAGGCGGGCAACCCCATGAAGGGCATCGAGGAGACCGGCGACTACGAGGTCGACGAGAAGAAGCGGACCGTGGCCATCCACGAGTCGGGTGTCGCGAAGGTCGAGGACTGGCTCGGCATCGACAACCTGTACGAGTCGGTGAACACGCCGCTGGTCGGTTATCTGAACAACGCCATCAAGGCGAAGGAACTGTTCAAGAACGACAAGGACTACGTCGTCATCGACGGCGAGGTCATGATCGTCGATGAGCACACCGGCCGTATCCTCGCGGGCCGCCGTTACAACGAGGGCATGCACCAGGCGATCGAGGCGAAGGAAGGGGTGGACATCAAGGACGAGAACCAGACGCTCGCCACGATCACCCTGCAGAACTTCTTCCGCCTCTACGACAAGCTCTCCGGCATGACCGGTACGGCGATGACCGAGGCCGCCGAGTTCCACCAGATCTACAAGCTGGGTGTCGTCCCGATCCCCACGAACAAGCCGATGGTCCGCCGGGACCAGCCCGACCTGATCTACCGCACCGAGGTCGCCAAGTTCGACGCGGTCGTGGACGACATCGCGGAGAAGCACGAGAAGGGGCAGCCGATCCTCGTCGGTACGACGTCGGTCGAGAAGTCGGAGTACCTGTCGCAGCAGCTGAACAAGCGCGGTGTTCAGCACGAGGTGCTGAACGCCAAGCAGCACGACCGTGAGGCCGTGATCGTCGCCCAGGCGGGCCGTAAGGGCGCCGTCACGGTGGCCACCAACATGGCCGGTCGTGGTACCGACATCAAGCTGGGCGGCAACCCCGACGACCTGGCCGAGGCGGAGCTGCGCCAGGCGGGGCTCGACCCGGTCGAGCACGTCGAGGAGTGGGCGGCCGCGCTGCCCGCCGCCCTGGAGAAGGCCGAGCAGGCGGTCAAGGCCGAGTTCGAAGAGGTCAAGGAGCTCGGCGGCCTCTACGTGCTGGGTACCGAGCGGCACGAGTCGCGGCGTATCGACAACCAGCTGCGCGGTCGTAGTGGCCGCCAGGGCGACCCGGGCGAGTCCCGGTTCTACCTGTCGCTCGGTGACGACCTGATGCGGCTGTTCAAGGCACAGATGGTCGAGCGTGTGATGTCGATGGCGAACGTGCCGGACGACGTGCCGATCGAGAACAAGATGGTGACCAGGGCGATCGCGTCCGCGCAGTCACAGGTCGAGCAGCAGAACTTCGAGACGCGTAAGAACGTCCTGAAGTACGACGAGGTGCTCAACCGGCAGCGCGAGGTCATCTACGGCGAGCGTCGCCGGGTGCTGGAGGGCGAGGACCTGCACGAGCAGGTGCAGCACTTCATGGACGACACCATCGACGCCTACATCCAGGCCGAGACCGCCGAGGGCTTCGCCGAGGAGTGGGACCTGGACCGGCTGTGGGGCGCGTTCAAGCAGCTCTACCCGATCAAGGTGACCGTGGAGGAGCTGGAGGAGGAGGCCGGTGACCGCGCGGGTCTGACCGCCGAGTTCATCGCCGAGGCCGTCAAGGACGACATCCACGCGCAGTACGAGGCGCGTGAGGAGCAGCTCGGCTCCGAGATCATGCGTGAGCTGGAGCGGCGCGTCGTGCTGTCCGTGCTCGACCGTAAGTGGCGTGAGCACCTCTACGAGATGGACTACCTGCAGGAGGGCATCGGCCTGCGGGCCATGGCGCAGAAGGACCCGCTGGTCGAGTACCAGCGTGAGGGCTTCGACATGTTCACCGCCATGATGGAGGGCATCAAGGAGGAGTCCGTCGGCTATCTGTTCAACCTGGAGGTCCAGGTCGAGCAGCAGGTCGAGGAGGTCCCGGTGGCGGACGGCGAGCCCGCGACGTCTCTGGAGAAGGGCGCGGAGGACTCGGTTCCGGCTCAGGCCGCGGTGCCGGGTGCCCGGCCGGAGATCCGGGCCAAGGGCCTCGACGCCCCGCAGCGGCCGGACCGGCTGCACTTCCAGGCGCCCAACGCCGAGGGCGGCGTCGACGAGAGCGATTTCGTCACCGAGGGCGGGCCGACGCGGTCCGCCGCCGACGGTCTGACGCGGGCCGAGCGGCGCAAGCAGCAGAAGGGGCGGCGCCGCAAGAAGTGACCTTGTGCGCGTGAGGAAGGGGCTGGGCACCTGGTGCCCAGCCCCTTCCCCGTTTGCCGGCCCGGTTGTCGGCTCAGCCGTCGTTCTGTCGGTCAGCCGTCGTGCTGCCGGTCGGTCGTCGTTCTGTCGGTCAGCCGTCGTGCTGCCGTTCGGTCGTCGTTCTGTCGGTCAGCCGTCGTGCTGCCGTTCGGTCGTCGTGCTGCCGGTCGGCCGTCGTTCTGTCGGTCAGCCGTCGTGCTGCCGGTCGGCCGTCGGCTGCCGGTCACTCGACGTCCTTCCGGTCAGTCGTCGTCTTCCGGGCCCCGGGCGCGGACCGTGGCCGTTTCCAGGGCCGTGCACAGCCAGCGGTTGTCCGCGCGGCGGTGGAGGCGGAAGGCCAGGGCGTGGAGCCTGTGACCGGTTCCGACCCGGGCGAAGACCTCCAAGACGCCGGGCGCGGGCTCGTAGTGGCCGATGCCCAGGACGACGGGGTCGCGGCCGCCGGGGCGGCCCAGCGGGCGCGACTCCGCGAGCCGCACCAGGTGGTCGTAGAGATAGCCGGCGAAGTGCCGGGAGGCCCAGTGGACCGGGCGGCGGCCGCTGAGCATCAGGAGCAGCCGCTGGGTGAACTGTTCCTGGGGCGTCGGCGGCCTGCGGGGCGGCACGCGCGGCGCCTTCTGGCCCGACCGGCCTCCCGGACCTCCCGGACCTCCCGGACCTCCCGGACCGCGCGGGTCGCGGCGGCCCGGCGGCCGGTCGGGGCGCCGCCGCCGGGGCGTGCCCATGACCTTGCGCAGAACCGGTGCCCCGCCCGTCAGCCGGTCCGCTTCCGCGCCGGTTCCCCGGTCCGCCTCCGCGCCGGTTCCCCGGTTCGTCTTCTCGTCCGTGGACGTCATGGTTCTCCCCGTTCGGTGTCTGGTGGCCGTACCGTCGAATACCAGTCGGTAACTTCTGGGGAATCTTGTACGGGGGCGGAAGGCGGGTCGCAAGAACCCGCAGCGGCGCCGGGAGGGGCGGGAGGATTCACTTATCCGGGTGACCGGGCGGAGGTCGGCTCAGGCGGGACAAGGGCGGGGCCGGGTGAAGCGGCGGACGGCGGCTGACGCCGGGAGCGGGTGCGGGCGGCGGTCCGAAGGGGGACGCCACACGTATCCTGAAGGCCCTCGACTACGAAAGCGGCCGGTCATGCGTGTGTACGTACCTCTGTCCCTGCCTCGACTCGCAGAGGCGTACAAGTCGGGCGAACTGGGCCCGGCGCCGCTGACCGCGTTCGCCGTGACGCCCGCGCTGCGTGAGTGGTACCTCTCCGACGACATCGAGGAGCTGGAGTACGCGGCGCTGAACCGGGCCGCGCTCGCCTCGCTGCGCATGCTGGCCGGGGAGCCGGACGCCCCGCGGCGCCGGGTGGTGGTCGCCGTGGACGTGCCCGACCGGCAGGCCGTCGCGGACCCCGACCGCGGGCTCGACCCCGCGGCGCTCGGCGAGGTGTCGGTGCGTGAGGCGGTGCGGCTGGCCAAGGCCGCGGCGGTGCACGTGGACGCGGACGACGCCGATGCCGACGTCACGGCCGCCGCCGACGCGCTCGGCGCCGCGGACCACGGGGACGACGACGCGCAGTTCATCGTCGACGGGGCCGAGGATCACGAACTGCTCTGGTTCGCCACGCAGGAGATCCCGAATCTCGTGGGCGGGCTCGACCGCTGACGCCGTCCGGGGGCGTGGTCGGGTTGCCGCGCTGTCGGTGCGGGCGGGTACGTTGCTGGTCATGGGGAAGCACATAGCCGCGCACATCGTCTGGGACTGGAACGGGACGCTCTTCCACGACAACGACGCGATCATCCGTGCCACCAACGCCGCGTTCGCCGAGGTCGGCCTCGAACCGATCACGCTGGAGCGGTACCGGGAGCTGTACTGCGTGCCGGTCCCCAAGTTCTACGAGCGGCTGATGGGGCGGCTGCCCACCGACGCCGAATGGGAGCGGATGGACGGCCTCTTCCACCGGTACTACGCGCGACATGCCGCTGCGTGTGCGCTCGCCGACGGAGTGGAGCCGCTGCTCGCCGACTGGCAGGAGGCGGGCGGCAGCCAGTCGATCCTGAGCATGTACGAGCACGACGGGCTCGTGCCGATGGTGCGCCGGTTCGGGATCGCCGAGCGGTTCGTACGGGTCGACGGGCGCACCGGCCCGTCCGGGGGCAGCAAGGCCGAGCACATGGTGCGTCACCTCGCGGCGCTCGACGGGGTGGCGCCCGAGCGGACCGTCGTCATCGGTGACGCGGCGGACGACGCGGTGGCCGCGCGCCACGCGGGCGCGCGAGCCGTCCTGTACACCGGCGGCTCACACAGCCGAGCCAGCCTGGAGGGCGCGGGCGCACCGGTCGTGGACACGCTCGGCGAGGCGGTACGGATCGCCGCCGCGATGTGACCGGCGTCGGCGGCGCCCGCTTCGCTCCGTAGGTGAATGCCGAGGAAAACTGTGGAAAACGGGCCGGAGGAACGTTTCTCCACAGGCTCGGTCACGCTCTGTCTCCACCCGCGTACTCTGTGATGCGAGAGCTGAAGCGACAGACGCGATGTGACGGGGGACGAGACATGATGCGACTTCGGGCAGTGCGCGACACGGGGGCCGGCGGTGCGCGGAGCGCTCAGGCCACCGGCGCCTTCGCGCGCAACACCGCCAGGAACGCGCGCATCCAGGCCGAGTGGTCCGGCCAGGCGCGGGCGGAGACCAGGGCGGAGTCGACCACCGCCTCCGCGTCCTGGAAGTCGGCGCCGGCGGCCACCATGTCCGGTTCGAGCGCCGGGTACGCCGTGACGCGCCTGCCGCGCAGCGCGTCGACCGAGGCCGTCAGCAGCGGGCCGTGGCAGATCTGGGCGACGGGCTTGTCCGTGTCGAAGAAGGTCTTCACGATCTTGCGGAGTTCACCGTCGCCGCGCAGATACTCGGGAGCGCGGCCCCCGGGGATCACCAGAGCGGCGTACCGGCCGGGGTCGACTTCGGAGAAGGCGAGATCGGCGGGCCACGTGTAGCCGGGTTTCTCGGTGTAGGTGTCGTAGCCCGGTTCGAAGTCGTGTACGACGAACCGCAGCCGCTTGCGGGTGGGGGCCGCGATGTCGACCTCGTAGCCCTCCTCGCGCAACCGCTGGTACGGGTAGAGGACCTCTAGCGACTCCGCCGCGTCGCCGGTCACGATCAGGATGCTTGGTGCCGCACTCGGTGCCGTCGTCGGTGCCATCGTCCTCAAGCTCCCTTTCTCGCGGTGAGGCGGTCGATCACGTCCGCGTACGGACGAGAACCCCTGGTTCGAACGTGGACCCGATGCGGCATAGCCGCAAGAGGGCCGCGCGCACACTCATACAGATGTCACAGTCCCATGGCTGGTTTTGTGGCAACTGGCACAAGAACGGTGACCGCCGGGAGCGATAGCCTTGTCCCGTGATCAGCGCGATATGTCGCGGGGGCATCGTCGCCCCCTGCCCGCGCCGGGGACACACGGCCCGTCACGACGGCCGGACCCGGCGCTCGACCGCTGATCGTTTCCCGCGGACGGTCGACACGGTCGCCACAGACAACATGGTGAAAAAGCAGTATTTCCGTCCGCTCTTCTCTCATTCCGGCATAACGTCGACGCAGACCGGAGACCCCGCGTCGCGGCGTTACGTCGAGCGATCCACCCATGCCACGTCTACGTCACGCAACGGCGCGCGACAGGAGCCAGAGGACAATGCAGACCAAGCTGGACGAAGCCAAGACCGAGCTGCTCGCGCGGGCCGCCCGGGTAGCTGAGAACAGCCCGGTCGGGGGGTACCTTCCGACCGGGGCATCGGGCGAGGGCACACCCGACCAGGACTCCGTGCTCGCGTTCCTCCAGCACTACTACCTGCACACCGCGCCGGAGGACTTCGCCGACCGCGACCCGGTCGACATCTTCGGCGCCGCCTACTCGCACTACCGACTGGCCGAGAACCGTCCGCAGGGCACCGCGAACGTCAAGGTGCACACGCCGACCGTCGAGGAGAACGGCTGGACGTGCAGCCACTCCGTCGTCGAGGTCGTCACCGATGACATGCCGTTCCTCGTGGACTCGGTGACCAACGAGCTGTCCCGCCAGGGCCGCGGCATCCACGTCGTCATCCACCCGCAGGTCAGGGTCCGCCGCGACGTCACCGGCAAGCTCCTCGAAGTGCTGCCGGACGGCGCCCTCGCCAAGGGCCACGACGTGCTCACCGAGTCGTGGATCCACGTGGAGACCGACCGCGAGACCGACCGCTTTGACCTCAAGCAGATGACCGCCGATCTGCTGCGCGTCCTGTCCGACGTGCGGGAGGCCGTCGAGGACTGGGAGAAGATGCGCGAGGCCGCGCTGCGCATCGCCGACGAGCTGCCGAACGAGCCGACCGCCGCCGACCTGAGCGAGCAGGAAATCGAAGAGGCCCGTGAGCTGCTGCGCTGGCTCTCCGCCGACCACTTCACGTTCCTCGGCTACCGCGAGTACGACCTCGTCGACGGTGACTCGCTCTCCGCCGTCGCCGGAACAGGTCTCGGCATCCTGCGCTCCGACCCGCAGCACGAGGGCGAGGACCACCACCCCGTCTCGCCGTCCTTCAACCGGCTGCCCGCCGACGCCCGCGCCAAGGCCCGCGAGCACCGCCTGCTCGTACTGACCAAGGCGAACAGCCGCGCCACCGTGCACCGGCCCAGCTACCTCGACTACGTCGGCGTCAAGAAGTTCGACGCGGACGGGAACGTGGTGGGCGAGCGCCGCTTCCTCGGGCTCTTCTCCTCCGCCGCGTACACCGAGTCCGTGCGCCGTGTGCCCGTCATCCGCCGCAAGGTCGCCGAGGTGCTGGAGGGCGCGGGCTTCGCGCCCAGCAGCCACGACGGGCGCGACCTGCTGCAGATCCTGGAGACCTACCCGCGCGACGAGCTGTTCCAGACGCCCGCCGACGAACTGCGCTCCATCGTCACCTCGGTGCTCTACCTGCAAGAGCGCCGCCGACTGCGGCTCTACCTGCGCCAGGACGAGTACGGACGCTACTACTCGGCCCTCGTCTACCTGCCGCGCGACCGCTACACCACCGGTGTGCGCCTTCGGATCATCGACATCCTCAAGGAGGAGCTCGGCGGCACCAGCGTCGACTTCACCGCCTGGAACACCGAGTCGATCCTGTCCCGGCTGCACTTCGTCGTCCGCGTCCCGCAGGGCACCGAGCTGCCGGAACTGTCCGACGCCGACAAGGACCGCATCGAGGCCCGCCTGGTGGAGGCCGCCCGCTCCTGGGCCGACGGCTTCGGCGAGGCACTCAACGCCGAGCTCGGCGAGGAGCGCGCCGCGGAACTGCTGCGCCGCTACAACCAGGCGTTCCCCGAGGGCTACAAGGCCGACCACACGCCGCGCGCCGCCGTCGCCGACCTAGTCCATCTTGAGCAGCTCGGCAAGGGCAAGGAGGGGCAGGACTTCGCGCTCTCCCTGTACGAGCCGGTGGGCGCGGCCGCCGACGAGCGCCGCTTCAAGATCTACCGCGTCGGCCCCCCGGTCTCCCTCTCGGCCGTCCTGCCGGTGCTGCAGAAGCTCGGCGTCGAGGTGACCGACGAGCGCCCGTACGAGCTGCGCTGCAGCGACCGGACGACCGCGTGGATCTACGACTTCGGCCTGCGCATGCCCAAGGCCGCCACCCATGGCGAAGAGCTGGGCGCGGACGGCCGTGAGCGCTTCCAGGAGGCGTTCTCCGCCGCCTGGACCGGGGCCGCGGAGAACGACGGCTTCAGTTCCCTGGTGCTGCGCGCCGGGCTGAACTGGCGCCAGGCGATGGTGCTGCGCGCCTACGCGAAGTACCTGCGTCAGGCGGGCGCGACGTTCAGCCAGGACTACATGGAGGACACCCTCCGCAACAACGTCCACACCACCCGGCTGCTCGTCTCGCTCTTCGAGGCGCGGCTCTCGCCGGACCGGCAGCGCGCCGGGACCGAGATCGTCGACGGTCTGATCGAGGAGCTCGACGGGGCGCTCGACCAGGTCGCCTCGCTCGACGAGGACCGCATCCTGCGGTCGTTCCTCACCGTCATCAAGGCGACGCTGCGCACCAACTACTTCCAGCGCACCGAGAGCGGCGAGCCCCACTCGTACGTCTCCATGAAGCTCGACCCGCAGGCCATCCCGGAGCTGCCCGAGCCGCGGCCCGCCTACGAGATCTGGGTGTACTCGCCGCGCGTCGAGGGTGTGCACCTCAGGTTCGGCAAGGTCGCGCGCGGCGGTCTGCGCTGGTCCGACCGGCGTGAGGACTTCCGCACCGAGATTCTCGGTCTGGTCAAGGCGCAGATGGTGAAGAACACCGTCATCGTGCCGGTCGGCGCCAAGGGCGGTTTCGTCGCCAAGCAGCTGCCCGACCCGTCGGTGGACCGGGACGCGTGGCTGGCCGAGGGCATCGCCTCGTACAAGACGTTCATCTCCGCGCTGCTCGACATCACCGACAACCTCGTCGCCGGTGAGGTCGTGCCCCCGGCCGACGTGGTGCGCCACGACGGCGACGACACCTACCTGGTGGTCGCGGCCGACAAGGGCACGGCGACGTTCTCCGACATCGCCAACGAGGTCGCGGGCAGCTACGACTTCTGGCTCGGCGACGCGTTCGCCTCCGGCGGCTCGGCCGGTTACGACCACAAGGCGATGGGCATCACCGCCCGCGGCGCCTGGGAGTCGGTCAAGCGGCACTTCCGTGAGCTGGGCGTCGACACGCAGACCGAGGACTTCACCGTCGTCGGCGTCGGCGACATGAGTGGCGACGTGTTCGGCAACGGGATGCTGCTCAGCGAGCACATCCGCCTGGTCGCCGCCTTCGACCACCGGCACATCTTCATCGACCCGAACCCGGACGCGGCCACCTCCTACGCCGAGCGCCGCCGCATGTTCGAGCTGCCGCGCTCGTCGTGGGCCGACTACAACAAGGAGCTGATCTCGTCCGGCGGCGGCGTCTTCTCGCGCTCCGCCAAGGCCATCCCGCTCAACGCGCACATCCGCGAGGCCCTCGGCATCGAGTCCGGCCAGGCGAAGATGACCCCGGCCGAACTGATGAAGACCATCCTGCAGGCCCCGGTCGACCTGCTGTGGAACGGCGGCATCGGCACCTACGTGAAGTCGTCCGTCGAGTCGAACGCGGACGTCGGCGACAAGGCCAACGACGCCATCCGCGTCGACGGCAAGGACGTCCGCGCCAAGGTCATCGGCGAGGGCGGCAACCTCGGCGCCACCCAGCTCGGCCGCATCGAGTTCGCCCGCTCCGGCGGCAAGGTCAACACCGACGCCATCGACAACAGCGCGGGCGTCAACACCTCCGACGTCGAGGTGAACATCAAGATCCTGCTCAACGGCCTGGTGGCCGACGGCGACATGACCGTCAAGCAGCGCAACAAGCTGCTCGCCGCCATGACCGACGAGGTCGGCCGACTGGTGCTGCGCAACAACTACGCGCAGAACGTCGCCCTGGCCAACTCCCTCGCGCAGGCCCCGTCGCTGCTCCATGCCCACCAGCGGTTCATGCGCCGCCTGGGCAAGCAGGGCCACCTCGACCGGTCCCTGGAGTTCCTGCCCACCGACCGGCAGATCCGGGAACTGCTCAACTCCGGGCGCGGCATGACCCAGCCGGAGCTCGCCGTCCTCCTCGCGTACACGAAGATCACCGCGTCCGAGGAGCTCATCAAGACGGACCTGCCCGACGACCCGTACCTGCGGCGGCTGCTGCACGCGTACTTCCCGCACGCGCTGCGCGACAAGTACGCGGACGCCATCGACGCGCACGCCCTGCACCGCGAGATCATCACCACGGTCCTCGTCAACGACACGGTCAACACCGGTGGCTGCACCTTCCTGCACCGCATGCGTGAGGAGACCGGCGCCTCCCTGGAGGAGATCGTGCGGGCGCAGATGGCCGCCCGGGAGATCTTCGGGCTCGGTGACGTGTGGGACGCGGTCGAGGCGCTCGACAACACGGTCGCCGACGACGTGCAGACCCGTATCCGGCTGCACTCGCGGCGGCTGGTCGAGCGCGGCACCCGCTGGCTGCTCAACAACCGGCCGCAGCCGCTGCAGCTGGCGGACACGGTCGCCTTCTTCAAGGACGGCGTCGCCGAGGTGTGGTCGGCCCTGTCGAAGATGCTCAAGGGCGCGGACGCCGAGTGGTACCAGTCGATCTTCGACGAGCTGACCGTGGCCGGGGTGCCCGAGGAGCTGGCGCAGCAGGTCGCCGGGTTCTCGTCCGTCTTCCCCGCGCTCGACATCGTGGCGATCTCCGACCGCACCGGCAAGGACGCGCTGTCGGTCGCCGAGGTCTACTACGACCTGGCCGACCGGCTCTCCATCAGCCAGCTGATGGACCGCATCATCGAGCTGCCGCGCGCTGACCGCTGGCAGTCCATGGCCCGCGTCTCCATCCGCGAGGACCTGTACGCGGCGCACGCCGCGCTCACGGCGGACGTGCTGGCCGCGGGGAACGGGACGTCGACGCCCGAGCAGCGGTTCAAGGCGTGGGAGGAGAAGAACGCGGCGATCCTGAGCCGGGCGCGCACGACGCTCGACGAGATCCAGGGGTCCGACGCGTTCGACCTGGCCAATCTGTCCGTGGCGATGCGGACGATGCGCACGCTGCTGCGTACGCACTCGTAGCGGGCCGGGCGCCGGACGCCCGACACGCGAGGGCGCCCTCGGGCCGGATGCGGTCCGGCCGGGGGCGCCCTCGCATGCTCTTACCGTCTCCTTGCTCGCCGC
Source organism: Streptomyces beihaiensis (assembly GCF_026274175.1). Lineage (GTDB taxonomy): Bacteria > Actinomycetota > Actinomycetes > Streptomycetales > Streptomycetaceae > Streptomyces > Streptomyces beihaiensis. The sequence continues at coordinate 13,740 of NZ_JAPHNL010000308.1, read as the reverse complement.
TGCCCCTTTTCTGTCTGACGGGGCGCAGGATGGTCGCGTTGCCCGGCGTACGCGGACGGGCCATGAGATTCAGCATGTGATGCTTAGTCGGGTATTCCGTCTAAAGTGGACCTGATTGCCCGACGGATCAGGGAGAGCCGATGCCGGAGGCGAAGCCGACCGAGCAGCACGCGGTCGCACTGCCCGACGACTGGGCCGCGACGCCGCTCACGGTCGTGATGCCGACGTACAACGAGGCGGAGAACCTGCCCGGGATGGCCGAGCGGCTGATGGGCCTGCCCCTGCCGGGCCTGCGCCTGCTGGTGGTCGACGACTCCAGCCCCGACGGCACCGGCGACATCGCCGACGAGCACGCCCGCACGTACGGCGACACCCGTATGGGCGTGCTGCACCGCGCGGGCAAGGAGGGCCTCGGCCGCGCCTACGCGGCCGGTATGGCGCAGGCCGTCGCCGACGGCGCGCACTACGTGCTGCAGATGGACGCCGACGGCAGCCACCCCGTGGACAAGATCCCCCAGATGCTCGGTGTCGCCCTGGCCACCGGCGCGGGCGTCACCATCGGCAGCCGTTACGTGCAGGGCGGCACCCTGTCCGCCGCGTGGGGCCCGCACCGCCGCCTCCTGTCGCGCTGGGCCAACACCTACGCGGGCACGATCCTCGGCACCCGGGTGCGTGACATCACCGGCGGCTTCAACCTGTGGCGCGAGGACGCGCTGCGCGCCATCGACCTGGCCTCCGTCGACAGCGCGGGCTACAGCTTCCAGGTGGAGATGAAGTACCGGGCGGTGCGCCGCGGGTACGGCGTCATGGAGGTGCCCATCCACTTCGAGGACCGCACCGCGGGCGAGTCGAAGATGGACCTGATGGTGCAGCTGGAGTCGGTGGCCATGCCGTGGAAGTTGCGCGCCCGTTCGGCACGTGCCCGTTCCCGCGGCTGATGGCACGAGCGACCACCGCGCCGCCCTCCGCCCGCGCCACGCCGCGTGCCACCGTCGCCGGGGTTCTGGCCGGCGTGTGCGCGGTGCTGCTGCTCGTCCTCATGGCCGGTGTCGTCCTGCGGCTGCCGTGGGCCGGCGATCTGGGCGTGCACGCCGCCACGATCCAGCGCCTGCGGCACGATCTGCTCCACCCCGGTGACCCGCTGGTCGACTCCGGCACGCCGAGCCCGTACAACTCGCCGTGGATGCTGCTGCTCGGCGCCCTGGCGAAGGTGACCGGCCTGAGTGTCTTCGTGGTGCTGCGGATCGCGGCGCTGATGTCGCTCACGGTGCTCGTGTCGGGCGTGTGGATGTTCGTCGGGACGTTCGCGGCGCAGTTCGCGGGGCAGGCGGCGCGGCGGCCCGTGGCGAGCGCGCTCGTACTGCTGTGCCTGGTGTTCCTGTGGGGGACCACGCTGTTCGACTGGAGCGGGCTCACGGGCCTGCACTCCCTCGCCCTGACGGTGTCGTACCCCAGCACGTTCGCGCTCGGGGCGTCCTTCTGGCTGTGGGCGCTGCTGCGGCGCGCCCTGGCGCGGGCGAGCGGCGTCGGGCCCTTCGTCGGCGTCGGTGTGCTGTGGGCCGTGATCCTGCTGAGCCACCAGTTCACCGGAGTCGTCGCGTCCCTGGGCGCGGCGGCGATGGTGTGCGGGGCGCGGCCGTGGCCCGCGCGGGCGGTGTGGCTGCGGCTCGCGGCGGCGCTGGCGACCGGGCTCGCCCTGCTGGGCGCCTGGCCGTACTACTCGTTCTTCTCGCTCTTCGGTGTCGGCGGGCTGGAGGCGATCCACCGGCCGCTCTACGACGACCTGGTGGGCCGGTTCTGGCTGGCCGCCGTCGTGGGCGGGGCCGCGCTCGTGCTGCGGTGGCTGCGCGACCGGCGTGATCCGCTGGTGCTCATGTGCCTGCTGGGTCTCGCGGTGTTCGCGGCGGGCGGGGTGAGCGGTCACTGGTCGTGGGGGCGGGTGCTGCCCGCCGTGCTGATCCCGGCGCAGGTCGCCGCCGCCCTGGAGGTGTGCTGCGCGGCGCGGCGGACGGTGCGGGTCGCGTTCGGCTGGGTGCTCGGCGCGGCGCTGCTCACCGGGGCGTGGACGCAGGCGGGCACGCTCGGGTACGTGCTGCCGCGCGCCGATCTGCCGTCGGCGGTCGCCGCGAAGTACCGGGAGCCGTGGACCGGGTTCCACTGGCTGACGCCGTGGGTGCGGTACGGGGACGTGGTCATGGCCGAGCAGTGGCCCGCGCGGCAGATCCCGGCGTACGGGCCCTACACCGTGGCGCCCGGCTACCCGGACTTCTTCCTGCCGGACGAGGACGCGCGCGATGCCGCGGTGCGGCGGTACTTCGCCCCCGGTTCCACGCGGGGCGAGCGGCTCGCGGTGCTGCGCAGGTACCGGGTGCGGTGGGTGGTCGCCCGCCGCGGCGACGGGGGCCTGGCGCCCGGGGACCCGGCGCTGAAGCGGGTGGCCGCGGGGCCCGGAGGCGAGCGGTTGTACCGGGTCGTGGGGTAGGCCCCGGCCGTTCGTAGGCCCCGGCCGTTCGTGCCGGCGGGGCCGCGGTGACGGGTCGCGCCCGCGCGGCGCAGCCGCCCCCCCCCTACGGCCCGGCGCCCGTTCAAGAACAGCCCCTCGGCAGCCGCCCCGCCCCCTCACCTGGCCAGCGAACGCACCAGCCGTGCCACTCCGCGCAACCGCCGTCCCACCGGACTGTGTGCCACCCGGCGGGCGGCGGGGCGCACCACCCGTGCGGTCACGCCCAGCGGCTCCCAGCGCACCTGGAGCCGCCCGGCGCCCCGCCCCTCCGGCTCCACGGTGATCCGGTGGTGCCCGGCCTGCCCGAGGACGGTGACGAAGCCGAGCGGGGCCAGCAGAAGCCCGGTGTTGCGCAGGCCCTCGGGGGCGCGCAGCTGGAGCAGCGGGTGGCGCACCCCGTCGAAGCCCTGCAACGGCAGTTCGGCGCGGGTCAGGTCGAGCCGCACCCGTCCCTCGAAGACGCCGGGCCGCACCGGATCGAGCCGGAACGGCACGCTCATCCGGCGCCGTCCGGGCGCGAGCAGCAGCGAGGCGACCTGCGGTCCCACGGGCAGCCGCAGCGCCGGATCGTACGTGCGTACGTGCAGGTCGACCGAGATCGGCCCCGGGCCTCGCTCGACCGAGAGGATCTCATGCCGGAACTGGGTGCCGGGAAACGGCCGCGAGTCGAGCGCCAGGTCGCTCAGGTCCAGCTCGCGGCGGCCCGTCTCGGTGTCCGGGACCGTGTCGCCCCAGTAGACGGCGCCCGCCTCGTCGGTCACGGTGGTGCGCGGCGCCACGCCGTGGCCCAGGCCGCGCGCGGCCAGCGCCGCGTCGTCGAGGCGGCGGTCGCGGACGAGTTGCAGCACGACCCGTTCGGCGCGCGGCAGCCTCGCGTACGCGCCGGGGGCGAGCCGGTCCAGATACGGGTCGACGATGTCGGCGAACCCGGCCAGCCACACGTTGTCGCGGTAGGGCAGGTCGCCCGCGTACATGCGGAAGTCGTGCTTGAGGAACTTGTAGTCCTTGGCCTCGCGCAGCGCCGCGCTCGCGCCCCGCTGGTCGAGGAAGGTGTCGATGAGCTCCTGCACGTGGACGCGGTCGCGCACGTTGCTCAGTTTGTACCGCTGGTTGGAGATGGAGGCGGCGGACTCGGCGGCGTACGGGGCGATGTACCAGCGGTAGACCGGCTCGGGCACGACGGTGAACGCCGCCGCCAGGAAGTACGCCTGCGCCGAGAAGAGCTGGTCCTCGTAGTGGATGCCCTCGGGGAAGCGCAGCTTGTGCCGGTCGAGGAAGGCGCGCGCGTACATCTTGCTGGTGGCGAGGTGTTCGAAGAGCAGGCCCGGCTCGGCCTCGATGCCGGGCACGGTGCGCCGCTCGGCGACCAGGTGCGGCATCCAGGTGGAGCGGCGCCCGGTGTCGACGCGGATGCGCTCCACGGCGCCCATCGCGAAGTCGATCGACGGGTCGTCGCGGTGCGCCGCGAGCAGCAGTTCGACGGCGTCGGGCGTCAGTTCGTCGTCGCTGTCGAGGAACATGACGTACGGCGCCGAGGTGATGTCGAGGGCGCGGTTGCGCGGGGCGCTGCAGCCGCCGGAGTTCTCCGGGAGCCGCAGATAGGTGACGCGCGCGTCGGACGCCGCCAGGCCCTGTGCCACTTCGGGGGTGTTGTCGGTGGAGTGGTCGTCGCTGATGACGATCTCGATGTTGGGGTGGGTCTGGGCGAGGACGGAGGCGACGGCGCGCGGCAGGCGCTCGGCGTCGTTGTGCACGATGACGGTGACCGTGACGTCGGGCGTGTACGCCATCAGGCGGTCGCCTCCTCGGGGGTGGGGGCGGGTGTGCGGGCGTCGAGCGGCAGCACGGGCGGCAGTGCGTGTTCCGGCTCGCCGAGGAAGACGCGGCGTACGACGCGTTCGGCGGCCCGGCCGTCGTCGAACTCGCAGAAGCGGCGCCGGAAGTGGGCGCGTGCCTTGGCGGACGCGGCGTCCCGCCAGGCGTCGGTGGCGAGCAGTTCGGTCAGCTCGTCCTGGGTGCGGGCGACGTGTCCCGGTGGTTCGGCCATGAGGTCGAAGTAGACGCCGCGGGTCTTCGCGTAGGTGTCCCAGTCGTCGGCGTAACTGATGACGGGCCGGTCGAGGTTGGCGTAGTCGAACATGATGGACGAGTAGTCGGTGATGAGCGCGTCCGAGGCGAGTGCCAGCTCCTCCACCGGGTCGTACGCCGACACGTCGATGACGCGGCCGGTGCGGCGCAGGCCCGCGAGCGGGGACGCGGCGGCGCCGTAGAAGTAGTGGCCGCGCACGAGCAGGACCGTGTCGTCGCCGAGCCGTTCGGTCAGCGCGGCGAGGTCGAGGCGCGGTGTCCAGGTGGCTTCGTAGTCGCGGTGGGTGGGGGCGTAGAGGATCGCGCGGCGGCCGGGGGCGATGCCGAGGCGGTCGCGCACGGCGCGGATGTCGGCGGCGCCGGCCCGGTAGTACACGTCGTTGCGCGGATAGCCGTGGTCGAGGGAGACGTAGTGCGACGGGTAGGCGTGCTCCCACATGCGGGTGGAGTGGCTGTTGGCGCTGACGCTGTAGTCCCACTTGTCGATGCGGGCGAGCAGCGCGTCGAAGTCGAGACCCTGGGCCGCGGTGGGGTAGTCGAGCTGGTCGAGCCCCATCTTCTTCAGCGGGGTGCCGTGGTGGGTCTGGAGATGGACGGCGTCCGGCCGCTTCACGACGGCGTTGGGGAAGTTGACGTTGTTGACGAGGTACTTGGCCCGCGCCATGACCTCCCAGTAGCGCCGGGTGCCGGGCACGATGTGGTCGGTGCCGGGCGGCAGCAGCGCCTCGTTGGCCTTCGAGATGACCCACACCGGCCGGATGTGCGGGGCGAGTTCGGTCAGTTTCGCGGCGATCGCGCCCGGGTTGCAGGCCACCGCGCGGTCCCAGTAGGCGGAGAACACGGCGAGGTTGGCGTCGACCGGCTCGCGCAGCGCGCGGTGGTACCGCAGATCACGGACTTTGCCGCCGACCCGTTTCTTGCCCTCGCGCAGGGCGGCCCGCGCGTCGCGGCGCCGGTGGTTGGCGGCCTGGAAGGCGCGGTACTTCGTGTACGCGTCGTCCTCCAGCAGGCGGCGCCGGATGCCTTCGAGGCCGCCGGGGCGCCGGTAGCCCTCGGGTTCCCAGCGCACGGCCGCCGCGGACGCCCGGTGGAAGAACTCGCGGGCGACGGCGTCCGGCATCTTCTCGCGGGCCACGACCCGCAGGGTGCCGGTGGCCATCAGGTCGTACAGGACGGCGCGCGGACCGGCCGGTGTGCCCTCGTGCTGCATGAGCAGCTGGAGCCGTTCGTAGGCGTCGACGAGCGCGTACCGCTCCTGCGCGGTGACCGGCGGCAGGCTCTCGGGCCGCAGCTCCCGTACGTCGACGACGGGCTGCTCCAGGCAGGCGACCCGGTCGGCCAGGAGCAGGGCGGCGCGGGCGGCGTACATCTCGTCGGGGTCGCCGAGCCGCTCTCGCCGGCCGTGCCAGAACGAGGCGCGCAGCGCTCGGTTGCCGAGCAGGGGGGCCGTGCGCAGCAGGTCGGGGGCGGGGGCCTCGCCGATCGGCAGGTCGCGTCGGCCGACGCGGGCCAGGAGCCGGGCGTCGGCGCCGGTCGTGTCGGTCTCGCGCCAGGTCGAGCGGAGGTGGTCGGCGAGGACCACGTCCACCTCGTCGGGCACGTCGGCGAGCCGGGCGAGCATCGCCTGCGGGCCGCCGGGCAGCAGGCGGTCCTTGGCGGACAGGAACCACAGCCAGGTGCCGCGGGCGCGCTCGGCTCCGGCGGCGCGGGCGGCGGCGTCCGTGGTGCCGTCGGGCAGCGGTACGACGACGCCGCCGTGGCGCACCGCGACGTCCTGCGCGTTCTCGCCCACCGCGGCGGTCACCAGCTCGACCTCGGGCGGCAGTTGCCCGGTCACGCTCTCCAGACAGGGTGCGAGCAGCCCTTGGAGGTCGCGCCCGTGGACGACGATACTCAGCCGTGGGGCGGCGGGGGTGGTAGGGCCGGTAGGAGTGGTGGGGGCGGATGAGGTGGCTGTCTCGACGTTCCCGGCGGGCCTGGCCTGCACGTGGTCTCCCTGTCCTGTGTGCTGGCTACTCAGAAGCACCATCCTGTCACCGGTGCGACAAAACGGTAAACGTGAGTGTGCCCTGTGAGGGACGGGGGAGGCAGGGCACACTCGGAACGGAAGAGGCGATTTCGCTCCTCCGGGTTGCTCGGTCTCGTCCTATGCCGCCCGCTTGGCCGGGGCCTTGGCCCCGGCTCCGGAGCCGCCGGTGAACGCCTCGTACTGCTTGAGGACCTCCTCCGTGGGCCCGTCCATGCGCAGTTCGCCGCGCTCCAGCCACAGCACCCGGTCGCAGGTGTCGCGGATGGACTTGTTGCTGTGGCTGACGAGGAAGACGGTGCCGGCGTGCTTGCGCAGCTCGCGGATGCGTTCCTCGGACCGCTTCTGGAAGGAGCGGTCACCGGTGGCGAGCGCCTCGTCGATGAGGAGTACGTCGTGGTCCTTGGCGGCGGCGATGGAGAACCGCAGCCGCGCCGACATGCCCGACGAGTACGTGCGCATGGGCAGCGTGATGAAGTCGCCCTTCTCGTTGATGCCGGAGAAATCGACGATCTCGTCGTAGCGGTCGCGGATCTGTTCGGGGCTCATTCCCATGGCCAGGCCGCCGAGCCGGACGTTGCGCTCGCCGGTGAGGTCGTTCATGAGGGCCGCGTTCACGCCGAGCAGGGACGGCTGCCCGTCGGTGTAGATCCGCCCGTTCTCCACGGGAAGGAGCCCGGCCACCGCCTTCAGCAGGGTCGACTTGCCCGATCCGTTGGTGCCGATGAGCCCGATGGCCTCGCCGCGGTACGCGGTGAACGACACGTTCTTGACGGCGTGCACCTTGCGCACGCCCGCCCGCTTCTCGGCCTTCTTCTTGCCGCCGACGATGCGGCTGAGCGCGGCGGTCGCGGTGCCGCGGCCCGAGCCGGTGCCGTTGACGCGGTAGACGATGTCGACACTGTCGGCGATGACGGTCGGAACCAGGTCGTTCGAGGTGTGGTCAGCCACGGCCGTACGTCTCCTCTGCCTTCCAGAAGTAGATGAACCCGCCGGCGCCGGCGAGCAGCGCCCAGCCCGCGGCCAGCGCCCACACGTGCGGCGGCAGCTGGCTCGCGTGGAAGCTGTCCATGAGCGCGAAGCGCATCAGGTCGATGTAGATGGCGGCGGGGTTGGCCTGGAGCAGCTGGTAGGCGATCCCGTGGTGGTCCTGCCCCTTCATGAGCTTGCTCAGGCTCCACATCACGCCCGACATGTACATCCACGTCCGCAGCAGGAACGGCATCAGCTGCGAGATGTCCGGGGTGTGCGCGCCGATCCGCGCCATGATCATGGCGAGGCCGGTGTTGAAGGTGAACTGCAGCACGAGGGCCGGGACGATGAGCAGCCAGGACAGGGCCGGCGGGATGCCGAACGCCAGCAGGATCACGACGAGCGCGCACATCGAGAACAGCAGCTGCTGGAGTTGCTGGAGGCAGTACGAGACGGGCAGCGCGGCGCGCGGGAAGTGCAGGGCCCGCACGAGCCCGAGGCTGCCGGAGATCGCCCGGGTCCCCGCCATCACCGACGACTGGGTGAACGTCCACACGAACACGCCCGTGACGAGGAAGGGGATGTAGTCCGGCACGCCTTTGCTGGTGCCCAGGAGCTGGCCGAAGATGAAGTAGTACACGGCCGCGTTCAGCAGCGGCGTGAGCACCTGCCAGACCTGGCCGAGCTTCGCCTGGCTGTACTGCGCGGTGAGCTTGGCCGTGGCGAAGGCGGTGATGAAGTGCCGCCGCTGCCACAGCTGCCGTACGTACGCGGGCAGCGAGGGGCGGGCGCCGCTGACGGTGAGTCCGTAGCGGGCGGCGAGGGTGGCCGGGTCCTCCTCCGTGTACGGGCGGGGGCCCGGGGCGGGGGCGGTCGGTGGAGTGGAGGGCGGCTCCAGAACCTGACTCACGTCCACTGCTTTCGCTCGGGGGCAGGTGCGGGGATCGCGGCGACCGGTTCACCGTGCGTTTGCCAGGCGTTTACGTCGGAACGATCCCGTATCGTCGTGACGCGAGAGTAGAACGCAACGACGTCGGAACGCAACCGTTTCGTCGTTACGGAACTATGCTTTGCCGTATGACGACCAACGCGACCAACGCCGACTCCGCCAAGCCGACGCCGCGTCGCCGGGCCCCGGCAGGGGCGGCCGTCCTGCGGGAAGACGTGACGGAAGCCATCCGCGAGGCCGTCTTCGAGGAACTGGCCGCCGTCGGGTACGCGCGCATGTCCATCGAGGGCATCGCACGCCGCGCGGGAGTGGGCAAGACGGCGGTCTACCGCCGCTGGCGCTCCAAACTCCACCTGGTCCTCGACCTGGTCTCGGCCATGGCGGTCCAGGGCCTGCCCGCGCCGGACACCGGCTCCCTGGAGGGCGACCTGCTCCTCCTCTACCAGGTCACGTCACGGGCGCTGCGCCACCCCGTGGCGGGCCAGATCATCCCCGACCTCCAGGCCGAGGCCGCCCGCAACCCCGAGATCGCGGAGGCCATGCAGAAGGCGCTGCGCGAGGGGCAGCACGGGGTGGCGAGCGGGATCGTACGGGCGGCGGCCGCGCGCGGCGAGCTCCGCTCCGGCCTGGACGAGGACCTGGCGCTCGACCTGATCTCGGGCCCGCTGTACTGGCGGGCGGTGGTCGTACGCTCCCCGAAACTCCCCAAGGGCCACCTGCAACGGCTGGCGGCGGCGACGGCGGCGGGCCTCAGGGCGCTGTGACCGGGCGTCGGCCGTCCGGCACGGCCGGGCGTCGGGCGCACGCGCACCCGGTGCCGAAGCCGCATGCCGGCCGGCCCGGTCGGCGGATCCGGCGACACGGCGCGTCTGCCCCCTGACTTCGCGTCAGCCGGGCCAGCCCGCCCACGCCGACGCCACCATCTCCCGTACGTCCCGCTTGGCCGTCCACCCCAGTTCCGTCGCGATCCGGTCGGCCGAGGCGACCACGCGTGCGGGGTCGCCGGGGCGGCGCGGGTCGACCACGGGGGGCGTGGTGAGGCCGGTCTCCTCGCCGATGACGTCGATCATCTCGCGGACCGACACGCCCACACCGCGCCCGATGTTGAGCGTCAGGTCCGTGCCGGGCGCCGCCGAGGCCAGGCGGTGGGCGGCCGCCACATGGGCCTCCGCCAGGTCGGCGACGTGGATGTAGTCACGCACGCACGTGCCGTCCGGGGTGGGGTAGTCGTCGCCGAAGACGCGGGGCGCCTCGCCGGCCGTGAGGCGCTCGAAGACCATCGGGACCAGGTTGAACACGCCGGTGTCGGCGAGGTCGGGGGAGGCCGCGCCCGCCACGTTGAAGTAGCGCAGCGACGCCGTCGCCAGTCCCGCGGCGCGGCCCGCCGCCCGCACGAGCCACTCACCCGCGAGCTTCGTCTCGCCGTACGGGCTCATCGGCACGCACGGCGTCTCCTCGGTGACCAGGCCCCCGTCCAGCCCGGCGTCCGGCATCCCGTACACCGCCGCCGACGACGAGAACACGAACGGCCGCACCCCGGCCGCCGTCACCGCCGCGAGCAGCACCCGCAGGCCCTCGACGTTCTCCCGGTAGTAGCGCAGCGGCTGCTCGACCGACTCGCCGACCTGCTTCTTCGCGGCGAGGTGGATGACGCCGCTGACGTCGTGCCGCTCCAGCGTCCGGTCGAGCCGGGCCCGGTCGAGCGTGGAGCCGACCACGAGTTCCACGTCGGAGGGCACCCGGTCGGCCACGCCCGTGGACAGGTCGTCGTAGACGACGGCCCGCTCGCCCGCCTCGCGCAGCGCGCGCACCACGTGCGCGCCGATGTAGCCGGCCCCGCCGGTGATCAGCCAGGTCATGTCGTTGAAGTCCCCTCCTGGAAGACGGTGGACGGTCTCGCGGACGAGACGGTGGATGGTCCCGAAGAAAAGACGGCAAACGGCGCCCGAGGTTCCACCGCACCTCAGTGAAGCAAACGCGACACCTTGCGCCGCACCACCGACGCGGCGCCCCGCAGCCCCGACGCCGTGCGCACGGCGAGGGCGCCGGAGTGCGTGGCGTACGGCTGGACGAGCAGTACTCCGGCGCGCAGGCTCGGCACTGCGCTGCGGCGCAGCACGCCCGGGTGGGCGACGGCGTGCGGCGTGGTGTCGCGGTGGCTGCCGTCGGCGAACCGCAGGCGCAGCCGGATGTCCCAGGTGCCCGCCCGTCCGAGCCCGGCCAGGTCGAGCGCGACCGATGCCGACCACAGGTCCCGCTCGTCGCGGCCCCGCTCGTCGAGCGCCGTCCAGCGGGCCGTGCGGCGCTGCACGACCTCGCCGCTGTGGCGGTCGACCAGCTCGACGTCGACCGCGCGCGGTCCCGCGTCGGCGACCCGCCCGTACAGCTCGTGCAGGCGCAGGCCGAGCCGGGTGCCGTGCGCGCGCGGGCGCAGCACCGCGTCGACGCAGACCGGAAGCAGCCGCATCGGCCGGTACCGCAGGTGTTCGAGGTCGACCCGCGGAAGGTCGGCCGCCCAGACGGGCGTGCCGTCGGGCGCGCGCGCGTACGGGGGCAGCAGGCGGGCGGGGCGCGCGGCGAACTCCTTGAGGCGCGGCAGGTCGCGCGGCTCGTCGGCGGCGAGGACCAGTCGCCCGGCGACGCGCCCCGGCGCGGGCGCCGCCTCGAAGTCGGCGGTGTCGAACGTGGCCAGGTAAGCGCGCGTGCGCTTCCACCACTGGGCCCGGTACTCCGCGTCGCGCAGCCCGAGTTCGCGCGCGTACATCCGCAGGCTGTGGTCCAGGAAGTGGGCACGGGCCGCGCGCGCGAGCCGCTTCTGGGAGGCGTCGAGGAAGGTGTCCACGGCCTGGCGGTGGGCGTCGAGGCGGGCCTGCCAGTTGTCGATGGCGGCCCGGTCGAGGGAGAGCGAGAGCCGGTCGGCGGCGCGCCGCACGTGCCACACGTAGACCCGGTCGGGGACCAGGGCGAGCCGTGGCCCGGCGGCGAGCACGCGCGCGGTGAAGACGAAGTCCTCGTAGACGAACCGCCCGTCGGGGAAGCGCACGCCGTGCTCGCGCAGGAAGTCCGTGCGGTACAGCTTGTTGACGCACAGCGTGTCGCGGACCAGGCGCGGGCGTCTGGCCGGACGGGCGACGACGGACGCCTTCGCGTACAGCTCGGGCTGCCACTCGACCTCGCGCCCCGACGGCAGCTCGCGCCGCACGCACAGGCCGGAGGCGACATCGGCACGGTGCTGCACGGCGGCCCCGAGCAGCGCGTCCACCGCGCCGAGCGGCAGCACGTCGTCGCTGTCGAGGAACATGAGGTAGGGGGAGGACACGCGCGCGATGCCGTCGTTGCGGGGAGTGCCGCAGCCGCCGCTGTTGGTCGTGCGGCGCACCACTGTCAGGCGTGGGTCGCGCGCGGCGAGTGCGTCGAGCAGGGCGCCGCTGCCGTCGGTGGAGCAGTCGTCGACGGCGATGACCTCGCCGACGGCCGGACCCTGAGCCAGCGCGGAGCGCACCGCGTCGGCGACGTGCGCGGCATCGTCGTACCCGATCACGACGACGGTGACAGGGGCGGCGTCCTGGCGAGGCTCGATCCGATCCACACGGGCAGCTTAGAGGTTTCAGATAATTGCCCGGTAAGACGTGAGTTTTACGTGTTCTTACCCGTGAGGGCGGAACGGAACCCGGACACCCCTGAGCCTGCCACCCCGGAGTGTGTCACACCCCGCCGGGCCCGCGTCTCGTCCCGCGCTCACGCGTCCTGGAGGAGCGCGGCCGCGTCCAGTGCCTCGGTCAGCTGGTTCAGGCGTGCCCGCAGGTCGTCGATCTCCGCCAGGTCGAACCCCGTCGCCGCGGCGATCCGGCGCGGCACCTCGGCCGCGCGTTCCTTGAGGGCGGCGCCCTCCTCGGTGAGCGCGACGTTCACCGAGCGCTCGTCGCGCGCGCTGCGCTCGCGCCGCACCAGGCCGTTCGCCTCCAGGCGCTTGAGCAGCGGCGAGAGCGTGCCCGAGTCGAGCCGGAGCCGCTCGCCGAGCCGTTTGACCGGCAGCTCGCCGTCCTCCCACAGCACGAGCATGACCAGGTACTGCGGGTAGGTCAGGCCCAGGTCCTTGAGCAGCACCCGGTAGACGCTGCCGAAGGCGCGCGACGCCGCGTTGAGGGAGAAGCAGATCTGGCGGTCCAGACGCAGGTAGGTGTCGCTCATGACTCCAGGGTAGCCATCCGCGATTGAGTTGTGCACAACTGAATTGTGTGCTCTACTTTTGGTCGTCACCACAACCCCGAACCGGGAGGCAGACCCCTCATGGACGCCCTCTACACCGCCGTCGCCACCGCCACCCACGGCCGTGACGGCCGCGCCGTCTCCTCCGACGGCGTGATCGACCTCCAGCTCGGCATCCCCGCGGCGATGGGCGGCACCGGCCAGGGCTCGAACCCCGAGCAGCTGTTCGCCGCCGGTTACGCGGCCTGCTTCGGCAGCGCGCTCGGCCTGGTCGGCCGGGCCGCCAAGGCGGACGTCGCCGACGCGGCCGTCACCGCCGAGGTCTCCATCGGCAAGCAGGGCGAGGGGTTCGGCCTCGCGGTGGTCCTCCGCGTCGAGCTGCCGGACACGGTCGACGCGGAGACCGGCCGCAAGCTCGTCGAGCAGGCGCACCAGGTCTGCCCGTACTCGAACGCGACCCGCGGCAACATCGACGTGGAACTCGTCATCGAGTGACCGAGTCGGCGTCGGGTGGCCGGGTCGGCGTCGGGTGGCCGGGTCGGCGTCGGGTGGCCGGGTCGGCGTCGGGTGGCCGGGTCGGCGTCGGGTGACCGGGTCGGCATCGGGTGAGCGAGCCGTCATCGAGTGACGGGGTCGGCGTCGGGTGACCGTGTCGGCATCGGGTGACCGAGTCGTCATTGGGTGACCGGGGCGGCATCGGGTGAGCGAGCCGTCATCGAGTGACGGGGTCGGCGTCGAGTGGCCGAGTCGTCATCGGGTGACCGAGTCCTCATCGAGTGGTCGGGCCTCTGGTCACCGCCCCGCGATCGGGCGAACGAGTGGTCCGACGACGGGATCGTGTGGCCGGCAGGCGTGTTGGGCGCGGCTCGGGCGCGGCGCGCGGATACCCACCACAGGGTGCCCACTTCCGCCGTGCCCGAGGAGACCGCCATGCCGTCCCCGACGACCGACGCCACCGACACCGCGGCCCCGGCATCCTCATGGGTGCCGGGG
>NZ_JAPHNL010000307.1 GCF_026274175.1 Streptomyces beihaiensis | reverse complement strand
GGGCGCCCGCCGACAGTTCGGCGACCGGCCCCTGAGTGATGAGCCGCCCCTGCGCCATCACCGCGACGTGTGTACAGACCTGTTCGATCTCGTCGAGGAGGTGCGAGGAGAGGAAGACCGTGGTGCCGTCGGAGGCCAGTTCACGCACCAGCGTCCTGATCTCGCGCATGCCCTGCGGGTCCAGGCCGTTCGTCGGCTCGTCGAGCACGAGCAGGCGGCGCGGCTGGAGCAGCGCCGCCGCGAGCCCGAGCCGCTGCTTCATGCCCAGCGAGTACGCCTTCGCCTTCTTGCCCGCGGCGGCCGTCAGGCCCACCCGGTCGAGCGCCGCGGCCACCCGGTCCTTACGGGTGCGCGGGTCGGCGTCCGGGTCGGCCGAGTCGTAGCGCAGCAGGTTGTCGCGGCCGGTCAGGAACCCGTACAACGCCGGGCCCTCGATGAGCGCGCCCACGTGAGGGAGGACCGCGCGGCTCGCGCGCGGCATCGGGCGGCCCAGGACGTCGACGGCGCCGGAGGTGGGCTCGATCAGGCCCATCAGCATGCGGATGGTGGTGGTCTTGCCGGACCCGTTCGGGCCCAGGAACCCGAAGACGGCGCCTTCCGGGACGGTGAGGCTGAGCCGGTCGACGGCGAGCTGGCCGCCGCGGTACCGCTTGGTGAGCTCGCGGGTCTCGATGACGGGGCGCGCGCCCGTGGCGGAGCGACCTGCTCCCGCTTCCGCTTCGGCTCCGGCTTCGGTTCCGGTTCCGGTTCTGGTTCCGATTCCGGTTGCGGTTGCGGTTCGGGCCTCAATTTCGCGCCCAGATCCGGCACCCACTTCGCCCCCGGCTCCCACCCCGGCCTCGGCCCCTACGTCCTCGGCGGCGTCGTCCATGGCACTCCCTGCCCCTCATCCACGTACGGCCGCGGGAGGGGCGGTGGCGTGTGCCCCGTCCCTCCCGCGGCGTCTGACGTCCTGGTCAGCCGGCGTCGGCCGCCTTCACCAGCGCGCCCTTGGTGACGGCACCGGCGTAGACCTTCCCGTGGTCGGTGATCAGTACGTTCACGAGCCGCGTCGAGTAGACCGTGCCCGAGCCGAACGAACCCTTCACCTGGTCCCCGAGGGAGTCCAGGAACTTGGCGGCGTCGCCCGGCATCCGGGAGGAGCCCGAGCCCTTCGCCAGGCTCGACATGCCCGGCGCGTCGAACTCGACGACGGAGGTCCAGCCCTTCCCGACGACCTTGGCGCCTTCGCTGCCGCCACTGACGTCGTGGCCGGTCAGACCGCCGAGGCCGCCGAGGCCGCCGGACTCCGGACGGTGCCCCTTCTGCCGCTTCTGTTCCTTCATCTGCTTGTCGCCCTCGGTGACCTTCATGCCCTTCGACGGCTTGAAGTCGAACGTGGACGCGGCCGGCTTACCGAAGTCGACCTTGGTGAAGCCCGCGTCGACCACCGCCGCGCCGCCGCCCGCGGGGGCGAGCGTGAACTTCAGCGGCGTGCCGGTCTTGGCATCCACGTCGACCGTGACCGAGCCGACCGTCGAGCCGGACTGCTTCGGCTTGATCTGCAACCGGTACGCGTCCCGGCCCGCGACCTGCGCCGTGCCGTCGACGCTGTACGACGTCGTGTCGGCGGACGCCTTGAGAATCTGGTCGGTCAGCTCCTTGGGCGTGGCGGGCATCTCGCTCGCGCGGCCCGCGTGCTTCTCCCGGGTCTCCGTGTCCTTCGAGTGGAACGCCTGGTTCGACTTGCTGTCGTAGGCCCATACGTCGTCACCGTTGTGGATCACGCTGTACTCGGACGTGTCGTCCAGGATCGACAGCTTCTGCCGGTCGGGGCCGTCCGCCGCGACCCGCAGCGTGTGCGTGCCGGTGGCCAGCTCGGTCAGCTTGGTACGCGGGTCCGCGGAACCGCCGCCGCCGTCACCACCTCGGCCACCGCCGCCCCCGCCCATGAAGGTGGCGGCCGAGCCGCCGAGCGACGGCAGCCCCAGGTCCGTGCTGATCTTCACGGTGCCGGAGATCTGCTGGGTGTCCGACTTCGCGATCTTCTCGATGAGTTGCTGTGCGGTGATCTTCGGCAGGTTCGGATCGCCCGATGCGGCGAGTGCCGGGACGAGCCCGATCGTCGCCGCGGCCACCCCCACCACGGCCACGGGGACCGCGTACCGGGCCGCCTTGCGGCGCCGCCCGGTGCTCTGGCTGTCGTCGGATTCGTACGGTGCCATCTTGTTGCCCTACCTCCGTGATCGGCGGCGGCTTACCATCCTGCGCGCACGTTCACTGCGCTCCACCCCAGGCCGCCATTCTCACCCGAATTGGTCAGGAGTGGTGTACTCAATCTGACCAAAGCGGCGAGGGAGAAGCGTCAGACCGCGGGCTCAACTCCGCGTACGACTACGGGATGACGGAACCCTGACGCGCGTACCTCGACGCGACCAGGGGCTGTCCGGCGGAGCAGGCCGGACTCTGTCGACCGTGCCGATCGGTGCGGGCAAGCCCGGCCTGGCGCGTCGGGCAGCAAGGCGGAGGAGGCCGTCGACGCGAAGGGGTACCGCCCCGCCGAGCCGGACGGAGCTCGATTCGAGGCCGGAGGTTCGGCAACCACCCAACGCCGCAGGTCGGCGTGGCAGACCCCGCGCCCCCGACAAGATCCACCGATTCACCGACCCACCGACCCACCAATCCGCCGATCCATCAATCCGGTGATCCGCCGGTCCATCAATCCGCCGATCCGCCGATCCGCCTGACAGCCCCTAGCCGGCGCGGTGCACGACCGCGTCGCACAGCTCCACGAGCGCGCGCTTCGCCTCGCACTCCGGGAGCGGGCTCAGCGTGGCCCGCGCCTCGTTGGCGTAGCGGACGGTGTCGTGGCGGGCCTGTTCGAGAGCCGGGTGGACGCGCAGCCGGGACAGGGCCTCGGCGTGCCGGGCGTCGTCGGTGAGATCGGAGTCGAGGAGCTCGACCAGGGCCTTGTCCTCGTCGAGCCCGAGCCGCTCGGCGCGCTCACGCAGCCGCAGGACGGGCAGCGTGGGGACGCCCTCGCGCAGGTCGGTGCCGGGGGTCTTGCCGGACTCGTGCGAGTCGGAGGCGATGTCGAGCACGTCGTCGGCGAGCTGGAAGGCGACGCCGAGCCGCTCGCCGTACTGGGTGAGGACGTCGACGACCGTCTCGTCCGCGCCGGACATCATCGCGCCGAAACGACACGCCACGGCGATCAGCGAGCCGGTCTTGCCGCCGAGCACGTCGAGGTAGTGCTCGACGGGGTCCCGCCCGTCGGTGGGACCCGCGGTCTCCAGGATCTGGCCGGTGACGAGGCGCTCGAACGCCTCCGCCTGGATCCGGACCGCGTCCGGGCCGAGGTCGGCGAGGATGTGCGAGGCACGGGCGAACAGGAAGTCGCCGGTCAGGACGGCCAGCGAGTTGCCCCACCGCTGGTTGGCGCTGGCCACACCGCGCCGTACGTCGGCCTCGTCCATGACGTCGTCGTGGTAGAGCGTCGCGAGGTGGGTGAGCTCGACGACGACGGCGGAGGGCACCACACCCGGCGCGTACGGGTCACCGAACTGCGCGGCGAGGGTCACCAGCAGTGGCCGAAAACGTTTGCCGCCGGCCCGGACCAGATGCTGGGCGGCCTCCGTGATGAAGGGGACCTCGCTCTTGGTCGCCTCGAGCAGCCCCTCCTCGACGGCGGCCAACCCGGCCTGGACATCGGCTTCCAGAGCCTGGTCCCGCACGCTAAGACCGAAAGTCCCGACGACGGTCACGAGTGGGTCTCCTGTCTGCTGACGATCACATGGCGAACTCGGTCGATCATTCGGTCGATGACACGGTTTGTCGATGTGTCGCTGCCATCACTCAAGTCAGCGTATCCGGTCGCGTTTCGATCACAGGCGGCGCCCGCCCGGACAAGCCGGATCAGCAGGCACAGACCTCGCGGGCACACCCCCAGTCATCGAATATGCCCGGCAATGTCCACCTTATCCGCAGTCTTGCCGGGCCTCATCGCCAGACCTCGCCCAGCAGGCGAGGGGAGCCACTGGTCAAGACCGGATGTCAATCTTCGGGCAGGCGCCGCGGGGGTGGCGGTCCATGCCGGGGCGATCGATGTCGGAGCGGTCGACGACGTCAGGGCGGCCGGTGTCGGGGCGATCGACGTCGGAGCGATCGACCTCGGGGCGGTCGAGACCATCGACAGGGCCGGGACGGCCGGGGCCGCCGGGACGGACGTGGCCATCGGGGCAAGAGCCGAACAGCCGCTCCAGGGCGATGGCGACCCCGTCGTCCTCGTTCGACGCGGTCACCTCGTCGGCCACTCGCTTCAGCTCGTCGTGAGCGTTGGCCATGGCCACACCGCGCCCGGCCCACGCGAACATCGGCACATCGTTCGGCATGTCCCCGAAGGCCAGGGTCCGGGCGGGCCCGACGCCGAGCCGCTCCGCCGCGAGACCCAGGCCGGTGGCCTTGGTGACACCGGTCGGCTGCAGTTCCACAGTGCCCGGCCCTGACATGGTGACCGTGGCCAGCGAGCCGACCGCCGCACGGGCCGCCTGAGCCAGTTCGTCGTCCGACAACTCGGGGTGGCGCAGCAGCACCTTGCTGATGGGCTGCGCCCACAGTTCGGCCCGGCGGCGGACGCGGACCGCGGGAAGTGTGGGGTGCGGCATGAGGTAGCCGGGCTCGATGAGCGTGAGGCCGTCCACACCGTCCTGGTCGACGGCCGCGTACACCTGCCCGACCTCCGCCTCGATCTTGCCGAGCGCCTGCTCCGCCATTTCCAGGTCGAGCGTGAGCGACCACAGCAACCGGTCCGCCACGGCGTCGTACAGCTGCGCCCCCTGCGCGCATACGGCGAGGCGGCCCCCGCTGCCGAGATCGTCGAGGAGCGGTTTCACGCGCGGCGCGGGCCGTCCTGTCACCACGATGTGCCGGGCTCCGGCAGCCGCGGCCGCCGCGAGGGCGTCCCGGGTGCGGTCCGACACGGTGTCGTCGCCACGCAGCAGTGTTCCGTCCAGGTCAGTGGCGATGAGTGCATATGCGGGAGCGGGAGCGGCCATGATCCGAAGAATACGGACCGGAACCCCTGCTGCCCCGTCGACTACCGGTCGTGTGAGGGGGATGTGGTAGAGCGCACCGGACGGTGCGGCGCGGGCCCCGCAGGCCGCCGGTGCCAGTGGCCTATGCGCTGAGCCCTGTCTCGCCCGGCGCGGGGCGCACGCACGCCCCGCCGCGAACCGGTACCGCCTGTACGGGTGACATGGATGTACGGGCGCACCTGCGCGCCGCCATGAGCAGCCCCAAACAGCCACTCGCGGCACGAGCGGCACGAGCGGTCACCGCTCAACGGCGCTCTTCGGTGATGAACTACTCGACCGCCTCCCCGCCCCTCACCCCCGCCCCGCACCCCTCACCCCTCACCCCTCACCCTCCACCGAACTTCACGACACCGCAGGGCGCTTCCCCGCCCCGCCCTGTTCCACCGCCACCCCCACACCACGCACACCCACGCACCAGCGTGCACGCCCACGCCCACGCCCACGCCCACGCCCACGCCCACGCCCACGCCCACGAACCGGATATCAACGCCAAGCCGGAATTACCCGACCCAGCAAGCATCTTCCAGACATTACGAACTCTTTTGGCACTGCCCTAACCCCCGACTCCCACGTAACGTGTGGCCCACCCGCGCAGGGCCACACGCACCACCATCAGTGAGGAAGGCAGCAGACATGGCCGACACGGCAGCCATGGCAGACGCGTCCGGGCAGACCTCGCCCGACCCGCTCAACCTCCCCGAGGGCGACCCCTTCGGTCCGCACAACCTCCCCTACGGCGTCTTCTCCCCGAACCCGGACGGCGAACGCCGTGTCGGTGTACGCCTCGGCGACCACGTCCTGGACGCGGGTGCGGCAGCCGCCGCGCTCGGCTCCCCGTACACCTCCCTGCTCGCCCGGCCCACGCTCAACACCCTGATGGCGGCGGGCCGTACGACCTGGTCGGACGTGCGCCGCGCTCTGACCGCCTGGGTGACGGTCCCGGCCCACCGCGACGCCGTACGGCCCTTCCTGCACCCCCTGTCCTCGGTCACACTGGATCTGCCGTTCGAGGTCGCGGACTACGTCGACTTCTACGCGTCCGAGAACCACGCCACGAACCTCGGCCGCCTCTTCCGCCCGAACGAGGAACCGCTCAAGCCCAACTGGAAGCACCTGCCCGTCGGTTACCACGGACGCTCCGGAACGGTCGTGGTCTCCGGAACGGACGTGGTCCGCCCGTCCGGCCAGCGCAAGGGCCCGAACGACCCGGCCCCCGTCTTCGGCCCCTCCGTCCGCCTCGACATCGAGACGGAGGTCGGCTACGTGGTCGGCGCCCCCTCCTCGCAGGGCACCTCGGTCCCCCTCTCCTCCTACCGCGACCACGTCTTCGGTCTCTGCCTGCTCAACGACTGGTCGGCGCGCGACATCCAGGCGTGGGAGACCGTGCCGCTCGGCCCCCACCTCGGAAAGTCCTTCGCGACATCCGTCTCGGCGTGGATCACCCCCCTCGACGCCCTCGACGCGGCCCGCGTGCCCGCGCCGGAGCGAACCGTGCCCCTGCTCCCCTACCTGGACGACTCGGCCGAGGCCACCGACGCCACGGCGGCCACCGAATCCTGCGGTTACGACCTCCGCATCACCGTGGCCCTCAACGGCCACGTCATCTCCGAACCCCCTTATTCCGGCATGTACTGGACCGGCGCCCAGATGCTGGCCCACATGACGGTCAACGGCGCCTCCCTGCGCACCGGCGACCTTTACGGCTCCGGCACCATCAGCGGAACCGAGGACAACCAGCGCGGCTCCCTCATCGAGATCACCTGGAACGGCCGTGACCCGCTCGAACTCCCCGACGGCAAGCGGGCGTTCCTGGAGGACGGCGACGAAGTCACCATGACCGCCTGGGCACCCGGCCCGGAAGGCACCCGCGTCGGCCTGGGCGAGGTCAGGGGCAGGATCGTCCCGGCCCGCTAGAGCCGCGCCGCCCGCCGGCCGACAGTCGTCATCACCAATCGATCTCCTCCGGTTCCGGTTCCGGTTCCGCTTCGCCACCGGCCCACAGGTCCGGTCCGGACGCGCCAGCACCCGCACCCGCGTCCGGGCCGGAGTCGGCACCGGCCCCCGAGCCGGCGTGGGCGTCGGCTCGGGGGTCCGCACCGGCGTCGGCGCCGTCCAGCTCGGCCAGTACTGCGAGCACCCCCTCGCCCCACGTGGCCAGCTTCTTCTCGCCGACACCGCCGACCGTGCCCAGCTGTGCGATCGACGTGGGCCGCTGTAGCGCGATCTCCCTGAGCGTGGCGTCGTGGAAGATGACGTACGCCGGAACCCCGTTCTCCTTCGCCTGCGCGCCGCGCCATGCCCGCAGCGCCTCGAAGACGGGCACCAGCTCCGGCGGCAGCTCCGCCGCCACGGTCTTGGCCTTGCGCTCTCCGCGCGCCGCCCGGGCGACGGCAGGCTTCGGCGCCTCCTTCCGGAGCCTGACCTCACGCTGCCGGCCGAGCACGGCGGCGCTCTCGTCCGTGAGCACCAGCGTCCCGTACTCGCCCTCCACGGCCATCAGCCCCTGGGCCAGCAGCTGCCGCGCCACACCTCTCCATTCGGCCTCGGACAGTTCCTCCCCGATACCGAAGACGGAGAGCTGGTCGTGGTCGAACTGGATCACCTTCGCCGTGCGCCGCCCCAGCAGGATGTCGATGATCTGGCCCGCGCCGAACTTCTGTCCACGCTCCCGCTTCAGCCGCACCACCGTGGAGAGCAGCTTCTGTGCCACAACGGTGCCGTCCCAGGTCTCCGGCGGGGTCAGGCAGGTGTCGCAGTTCCCGCAGTTCGCCGCCTGCGGTTCCTGCCCGAAGTACGTCAGGAGCTGGGCGCGGCGGCACTGGGCCGTCTCGCACAGCGCGAGCATCGCGTCGAGGTGGGAGGCGGCACGGCGCCGGAAGGCTCCGTCCCCCTCCCCCGAGTTGATCAGCTTGCGCTGCTGCACGACGTCCTGCAGCCCGTACGCCATCCACGCCGTGGACGCGAGGCCGTCACGCCCGGCCCGGCCGGTCTCCTGGTAGTAGCCCTCGACGGACTTCGGAAGATCCAGATGGGCGACGAACCGGACATCCGGCTTGTCGATGCCCATGCCGAACGCGATGGTCGCGCAGACGACGAGGCCGTCCTCGCGCAGGAACCGCGCCTGGTGGGCCGAGCGCGTGCCGGCGTCCAGTCCCGCGTGGTACGGCACCGCGTCGATCCCGTTGCGACAGAGGAACTCGGCCGTGGCCTCGACCGACTTGCGCGACAGGCAGTACACGATGCCCGCGTCGCCCTCGTGCTCCTGCTTGAGGAAGGCCAGAAGCTGCTTCTTCGGGTCGGCCTTGGGCACGATGCGGTACTGGATGTTGGGCCGGTCGAAGCTGGCCACGAAGTGCTTGGCGTCCGGCATGCCCAGGCGCTGGGTGATCTCCTGGTGCGTGGCGTGCGTCGCCGTCGCGGTGAGCGCGATACGCGGCACGTCGGGCCAGCGCTGCCCGAGAACCGACAGGGCCAGGTAGTCCGGCCGGAAGTCGTGCCCCCACTGCGCCACACAGTGCGCCTCGTCGATCGCGAAGACGGAGATCTTGCCGCGCGAGAGCAGATCGAGCGTCGTGTCGAGGCGCAGCCGCTCAGGTGCCAGATACAGCACGTCCAGCTCGCCCGCGAGGAACTCGGCCTCGACCGTGCGCCGCTCGTCGAAGTCCTGCGTCGAGTTCACGAAACCAGCGCGCACCCCGAGCGCCCGCAGCGCGTCGACCTGGTCCTGCATCAGTGCGATCAGAGGGGAGACGACGACACCCGTACCGGGTCTGACCAGCGCCGGGATCTGGTAGCACAGCGACTTGCCGCCGCCGGTCGGCATCAGGACGACGGCGTCCCCGCCCGCCACCACGTGCTCGATGACCGCTTCCTGCTCTCCGCGGAAGTCCTCGTACCCGAAGACGCGGCGCAGCGTGGCCAGCACCTCGCTGTCGCTGCCCGCGCTTGCGGTGCCCGCGACGGCCTCGCGCTCCGTCACCTCGCTCATACCCTCAGTCCCATTCGTCGTCCGTCCCCCCGTGCGCCGTTCCTCGACGTCTCCTGTAACGATAGGCGTCCGCGCCGACAGCCCGGGAAGTTATCCACAGGCCGACGGCGAGCAGCGGACAGGGCGGCCCGGCCCCCGTGCGGGGACCGGGCCGCCCTGTCTCTGTGAGTCGCGTCCACTCAGCGCACGAAGACCCCGGCCTGGCTCGCCAGGTTCAGGAAGTACTGCGGCGCGAGGCCGAGCACGACGGTCACCGCCACGCCCACCGCGATCGTCGTCATGGTCAGCGGCGACGGCACCGCGACGGTCGGGCCGTCGGCCTTCGGCTCGCTGAAGAACATGAGCACGATCACCCGGATGTAGAAGAACGCCGCGACCGCGGATGAGACGACACCGACGACGACGAGCGGGCCCGCGCCGCCTGCGGCCGCCGCCTTGAACACGGCGAACTTCCCGGCGAACCCGGAGGTGAGCGGAATGCCCGCGAAGGCCAGCAGGAACACCGCGAAGACCGCCGCCACCAGCGGGGAGCGGCGCCCCAGGCCCGCCCACTTCGACAGGTGCGTCGCCTCGCCGCCGGCGTCGCGCACCAGCGTCACCACGGCGAACGCGCCGATCGTCACGAACGAGTACGCCACCAGGTAGAACAGGACGGACGAGACACCGTCCGGCGTCATGGCGATGACACCGGCCAGGATGAAGCCCGCGTGCGCGATCGACGAGTACGCGAGCAGCCGCTTGATGTCGGTCTGCGTGATCGCGACGACGGCGCCGCCGAGCATCGTGACGATGGCCACGGCCCACATGACCGGCCGCCAGTCCCAGCGCATGCCCGGCACGACGACGTACAGCAGCCGCAGCAGCGCGCCGAACGCGGCGACCTTGGTGCCCGCCGCCATGAAGCCCGTGACGGGCGTCGGGGCGCCCTGGTAGACGTCCGGCGTCCACATGTGGAAGGGAACGGCACCGACCTTGAACAGCAGGCCCATGCCGACCAGCGCCATGCCGATCAGCAGCAGCGCGTCATTGCCCATGGTGTCGGCGAGGGCCGGGTCGACGTTGGTGATCGAGCCGTCGACGACG
Source organism: Streptomyces beihaiensis (assembly GCF_026274175.1). Classification (GTDB taxonomy): domain Bacteria; phylum Actinomycetota; class Actinomycetes; order Streptomycetales; family Streptomycetaceae; genus Streptomyces; species Streptomyces beihaiensis. The sequence continues at coordinate 22,657 of NZ_JAPHNL010000307.1, read as the reverse complement.
CTCGCGATGGTGGCGTACGAGACCGAGCCCGCGTAGCCGTACAGCAGGGCGATACCGAACAGGGTGAACGCCGAGGCGAAGGCGCCGAGCAGGAAGTACTTGACCGCGGCCTCCTGCGACATGAGCCGCTTGCGGCGCGCAAGGGCGCACAGCAGGTACAGCGGCAGCGAGAAGACCTCCAGGGCGATGAAGAGCGTCAGCAGGTCGTTGGCCGAGGGGAAGACCAGCATGCCGCCGATGGCGAAGAGGGCCAGCGGGAACACCTCGGTGGTGGTGAACCCGGCCTTTATGGCCGCCTTCTCCGTGTCACCGCCGGGTACGGCGGAGGCCTGTGCGGCGAACGAGTCGACGCGGTTGCCGTGCGCCTCGGGATCGAGTCGCCGCTCCGCGAACATGAAGATCGACACGAGGCCCGCGAGCAGGATCGTCCCCTGGAGGAAGAGCGCCGGGCCGTCGACGGCGATCGCGCCCATCGCCGCGATGTGGGCCTTCGTCGTGCCGTATCCGCCGGCCGCGAGCCCGACGACCGCCGCGAAGGCCGCCGCGAGGGCCACGACCGCCAGGAACGCCTGCACGTAGTAGCGCGACTTGCGCGGCACGAAGGCCTCGACCAGGACTCCCAGGACGGCGGCACCGATGACGATCAAGGTCGGGGACAACTGCCCGTATTCGATCTTCGGTGCGTTGATCTTGGAGATCGGGTCGGCGGCGGTTGTCCACAGACTGTGGACGGCTGGAGCACTCACCAGTGAGCTCATTTGTGAGCCGCCTCCACTTCCGGCTTCGGGTCCTTCTTGTGTACGTCGGACAGGGTGTGCTGGACGGCCGGGTTCACCATGTCGGTGAGCGGCTTCGGGTAGACGCCCAGGAAGATCAGCACGCCGATCAGCGGGACCACGACCGCCAGTTCACGCACCCGCAGGTCGGCGATGCCCTCGGTGGACGGCTTCACCGGGCCCGTCATGGTGCGCTGGTAGAGGACCAGCGTGTAGAGCGCGGCGAGCACGATGCCGATGGTCGCGATGATCCCGATGACCGGGTAGCGCGTGAACGTGCCGACCAGGACGAGGAATTCACTGACGAACGGCGCGAGACCAGGCAGCGAGAGGGTGGCGAGACCGCCGATCAGGAAGGTCCCGGCGAGCACCGGGGCCACCTTCTGCACGCCCCCGTAGTCCGCGATGAGGCGCGAGCCGCGCCGCGAGATGAGGAAGCCGGCGACGAGCATCAGCGCGGCCGTGGAGATACCGTGGTTGACCATGTAGAGCGTCGCGCCGGACTGGCCCTGGCTGGTCATCGCGAAGATGCCCATGATGATGAAGCCGAAGTGCGAGATCGACGCGTACGCCACCAGGCGCTTGATGTCGCGCTGGCCGACCGCCAGCAGCGCCCCGTAGACGATGCTGATCAGGGCGAGGACCAGGATCGCGGGTGTCGCCCACTTGCTCGCGTTCGGGAAGAGCTGGAGGCAGAAGCGGAGCATCGCGAAGGTGCCGACCTTGTCGACCACCGCGGTGATCAGCACGGCGACCGGGGCCGTGGCCTCGCCCATCGCGTTCGGCAGCCAGGTGTGCAGCGGCCACAGCGGAGCCTTGACGGCGAAGGCGAAGAAGAAGCCCAGGAAGAGCAACCGCTCGGTGCTGGTCGCCATGTGCAGCGAGCCGTTCGCGCGCGCGGCCACGATCTCCTGGAGCGAGAAGTTGCCCGCCACCACGTAGAGGCCGATGACGGCCGCCAGCATGATGAGACCGCCGACCAGGTTGTAGAGGAGGAACTTGACGGCCGCGTACGAGCGTTGAGTGGCGGCCTCCTTCTCGCCGTGCGGCCCCGCGCGGTCACCGAAGCCACCGATGAGGAAGTACATCGGGATCAGCATGGCTTCGAAGAAGATGTAGAAGACGAAGACGTCGGTGGCCTCGAAGGAGACGATCACCATCGCCTCGACGGCGAGGATCAGGGCGAAGAAGCCCTGCGTCGGCCGCCACCTGCTGCTTCCGGTCTCCTGCGGGTCGGCGTCGTGCCAGCCGGCGAGGATCACGAACGGCATGAGCAGCGCGGTCAGCGCGATCAGCGCCACTCCGATGCCGTCCACACCCAGCTCGTAGCGGACACCGAAGTCCGTGATCCACGCGTGTGATTCGGTGAGTTGGAACTGGTTGCCACCCGGGTCGAAGCGAGCCGCGATCACCGCCGCGAACACCAGCGTCCCGAGCGAGAACAGCAGCGCGAGCCACTTGGCCGCGGTGCGCTGTTTCGCCGGCACGGCGGCCGTGGCGATCGCCCCCACGGCCGGGAGCGCCGCCGTCGCTGTCAGCAGAGGAAAGGACATCGGTATCAGACCGCCCTCATCAGCAGGGTCGCGGCGATGATGACCGCCGCACCGCCGAACATCGAGACGGCGTACGAGCGCACGTAGCCGTTCTGGAGTTTGCGCAGGCGGCCGGAGAGTCCGCCGACCGAGGCCGCCGTCCCGTTGACCACCCCGTCGACCAGGGTGTGGTCGACGTAGACCAGGGAGCGCGTCAGGTGTTCGCCGCCGCGCACCAGGACGACGTGGTTGAAGTCGTCCTGCAGCAGGTCACGCCGTGCCGCGCGGGTGAGCAGCGAACCGCGCGGGGCGAGGGCCGGAACGTCCCGGCGCCCGTACATCACCCAGGCGACGCCCATGCCGATCAGCATGCACGCCACGGTGGCGCCGGTGATGGCGCCCGTGCTGATCGGCGAGTGGCCCTCCGTGTGGCCGGTGACCGGCTCGAGCCACTTCAGGAAGCGGTCGCCCAGGGAGAAGATGCCGCCCGCGAAGACCGAGCCGACGGCGAGCACGAGCATCGGGATCGTCATCGACGAGGGCGCCTCGTGCGGGTGCGGCTCGTTGCCCTGCTCGTCCGGCACCCAGCGCTTCTCGCCGAAGAACGTCATGAGCATGATGCGGGTCATGTAGAACGCGGTGACCGCCGCGCCGACCACGGCCGTGATGCCGAGGATCCAGCCCTCGGTGCCGCCCTTGGCGAACGCCGCCTCGATGATCTTGTCCTTGGAGAAGAAGCCGGACAGGCCGGGGAAGCCGATGATGGCGAGATAGGCGAGAGTGAACGTCGCGAACGTGATCGGCATGTACTTGCGCAGCGCCCCGTACCTGCGCATGTCGACCTCGTCGTTCATGCCGTGCATGACCGAGCCGGCGCCGAGGAAGAGCCCGGCCTTGAAGAAGCCGTGCGTCACCAGGTGCATGATCGCGAAGACGTATCCGACGGGGCCCAGGCCCGCGGCGAGGACCATGTAGCCGATCTGCGACATGGTCGAACCGGCCAGCGCCTTCTTGATGTCGTCCTTGGCGCAACCGACGATCGCACCGAACATCAGCGTGACCGCGCCGACGACGGCGGTGGCCAGCTGGGCGTCCGGCGCCCCGTTGAAGATGACGCCGGAACGGACGATCAGGTAGACGCCCGCGGTCACCATGGTCGCGGCGTGGATGAGGGCCGAGACCGGCGTCGGGCCCTCCATCGCGTCCCCGAGCCAGGACTGCAGCGGCACCTGGGCGGACTTGCCGCAGGCGGCCAGGAGCAGCGTCAGGCCGATGGCGGTGAGCTTGCCCTGGCTGGTGTCGCCGACGCTGTCGAAGACCGGCTTGAAGGCGAACGTCCCGAACGTCGAGAACATGATCATGATCGCGATCGAAAGACCCATGTCGCCGACGCGGTTGACCAGGAACGCCTTCTTCGCGGCGGTGGCCGCGCTGGGCTTGTGCTGCCAGAAGCCGATCAGCAGGTACGAGGCGAGGCCCACGCCCTCCCAGCCGACGTACAGGAGCAGGTAGTTGTCGGCGAGGACCAGCAGGAGCATCGCCGCGAGGAACAGGTTCAGGTAGCCGAAGAAACGGCGGCGGCGCTCGTCGTGCTCCATGTACCCGATCGAGTACATGTGGATCAGCGTGCCCACGCCGGTGATCAGCAGCACGAACGTCATCGACAGCTGGTCCAGCTGGAAGGAGACGTCCGCCTGGAATCCCTCGACCGGGACCCAGCTGAACAGGTGCTGCGTGAGCGTACGGTCGTGGGGGCTCTTGCCGACCAGGTCGGAGAAGAGGACGACGGCGATGACGAAGGAGACGGCCGCGAGCAGCGTGCCGAGCAGATGGCCCACCCGGTCCAACGCCCGCCCGCCGCAGAGCAGTACGGCCGCTCCGAGCAGGGGCGCCGCCACCAGCAGCGCGATCAGATTCTCTGTGTTCATCGGTGCAGCGGCCCCTTACAGCTTCATCAGGCTGGCGTCGTCGACCGAGGCCGAGTGGCGGGTACGGAACAGCGACACGATGATCGCGAGCCCGACCACGACCTCCGCGGCGGCGACGACCATCGTGAAGAAGGCGATGATCTGGCCGTCGAGATTGCCGTGCATCCGGGAGAACGCGACGAACGTGAGGTTGCACGCGTTCAGCATCAGTTCGATGCACATGAACACGATGATCGCGTTGCGCCTGATGAGCACGCCGATCGCGCCGATCGTGAACAACAGGGCGGCGAGATACAGGTAGTTGACAGGGTTCACTTCGACGCCTCCTCGGGCCTGTCAAGGCGCTCCGCGGAGCGCTGCTCCAGGGCCTTCAGGTCGTTCAGCGCCTTGCTGGACACGTCACGGATCTGGCCGCGCGCGCGGAGCGTCTTGTTGACCGTGAGCTCCGACGGGGTGCCGTCGGGCAGCAGGCCCGCGACGTCCACCGCGTTGTGCCGGGCGTAGACGCCGGGGGCGGGCAGCGGCGGCACGTGCTTGCCCTCGCGCACGCGCTGCTCGGACAGCTCGCGCTGGGTCCTGGGCCGCTCGGTGCGCTCCCGGTGGGTGAGCACCATGGCGCCGACGGCCGCGGTGATCAGCAGGGCGCCGGTGATCTCGAAGGCGAAGACGTACTTGGTGAAGATGAGGGCCGCCAGGCCCTGCACGTTCCCCTGCGCGTTCGCGTCGGAGAGCCCGTCGAACTGCTTCAGTGAGGCGTTCGCGATCCCGGCGAGCAGCAGGACGCCGAAGCCGACCCCGCACAGGGCCGCCAGCCAGCGCTGCCCCTTGATGGTCTCCTTCAGGGAGTCCGCGGCGGTGACACCGACCAGCATGACCACGAAGAGGAACAGCATCATGATCGCGCCCGTGTAGACGATGATCTGCACGATGCCCAGGAAGTACGCCCCGTTGGCCAGGTAGAACACCGCGAGGACGATCATGGTTCCGGCCAGGCACAGGGCGCTGTGCACGGCCCGCCTCATCAGGATCGTGCCCAGGGCGCCGAGCACGGCGACCGTGCCGAGGACCCAGAACTGGAAGGCCTCGCCGGTGGAGGTGGAGTACGCGGCGAGCGTCATGCGTCCGCCCCCTCGGGTTCGGCCGGCCCGGCGGGCTGTTCGCCCTTGGAGACGGCGACCTGCCGCTCGGTGCCGGGCGCGGCCTCGGTGACCAGGCCCCGGTAGTAGTCCTGCTCGTCGGTGCCCGGGTAGATCGCGTGCGGCGTGTCGACCATGCCCTCTTCGAGCCCGGCGAGCAGCTGCTCCTTGGTGAAGATGAGATCGGCGCGGGTGCTGTCGGCCAGCTCGAACTCGTTGGTCATCGTCAACGCGCGCGTGGGGCACGCCTCGATGCACAGTCCGCACAGGATGCAGCGGGCGTAGTTGATCTGGTACACCCGCCCGTAGCGCTCGCCCGGGGAGTAGCGCTCCTCGTCGGTGTTGTCCGCGCCCTCCACGTAGATCGCGTCCGCCGGGCAGGCCCATGCGCACAGTTCGCAGCCGACGCACTTCTCCAGGCCGTCCGGATGGCGGTTGAGCTGGTGCCTGCCGTGGAAGCGGGGAGCGGTGGTCTTGTGCTCCTCCGGGTACTGCTCCGTCAGCCGCTTCTTGAACATGGCCTTGAAGGTCACGCCGAAGCCGGCGACGGGGTTCATGAACCCGGGCTCGGTGTCCATGCCGTTCGTCTCGTCAGCCATCGGACGCCTCCTTTCCGTCACGAGATCCACCCGGCGATTCGTCACTGTGAGTATCGGGCCCGCCACTGACAATCAGCTCTCCCTCGTGGCGGGGGCGCCTGCGCGGCACGGGCGGCAGGGTCTGTCCCGGCAGCGGGGGCACGGGGAATCCGCCCGCCATCGGGTCGAACGCGGCGGGCTTCTCGGCAACCTCGTCCGCGGCCTCCCGCCTGCCCGCCCGGTCACGGAGGATGTCGACGACGAACGACAGCAGCAAGAGCGCGAGGACGGCGCCGCCGACGTACAGGGCGATGGAGGCGAAGTCGTAGTTCTCGTTGCGCAGCGCGCGCACCGTCGCCACCAGCATCAGCCACACCACGGAGACCGGGATGAGGACCTTCCAGCCGAGCTTCATCAGCTGGTCGTAGCGGACGCGGGGCAGCGTGCCGCGCAGCCAGATGAAGAAGAACAGCAGCAACTGGACCTTGATGACGAACCAGAGCAGCGGCCACCAGCCGTGGTTGGCGCCCTCCCAGAACGTGGAGATCGGCCACGGGGCCCGCCAGCCGCCCAGGAACAGCGTGGTCGACACGGCCGAGACCGTCACCATGTTCACGTACTCGGCGAGCATGAACATCGCGAACTTGATGGACGAGTACTCGGTGTTGAAGCCGCCGACCAGGTCGCCCTCGGACTCGGGCATGTCGAACGGCGCGCGGTTGGTCTCGCCGACCATCGTCACGATGTACAGCAGGAACGAGACCGGCAGCAGCAGGATGTACCAGCGGTCGTGCTGCTGGGCGACGATCTCCGACGTCGACATCGAGCCCGAGTACAGGAACACCGAGGCGAACGCGGCACCCATCGCGATCTCGTACGAGATCATCTGCGCGGCGGACCGCAGCCCGCCCAGGAGCGGGTACGTCGACCCGGAGGACCAGCCCGCGAGGACGATGCCGTAGATGCCGACCGAGGCGACCGCGAGGATGTAGAGCATCGCGATCGGCAGGTCGGTGAGCTGCATCGTCGTACGGTGGCCGAAGATCGAGATCTCGTTGTCGGACGGCCCGAACGGGATGACCGCGATCGCCATGAAGGCGGGGATCGCGGCGACGATCGGCGCGAGGACGTAGACGGCCTTGTCCGCCCGTTTGACGATCACGTCTTCCTTGAGCATCAGCTTCACGCCGTCGGCGAGCGACTGGAGCATGCCCCAGGGGCCGTGCCGGTTGGGCCCGATGCGCAACTGCATCCAGGCGACGACCTTGCGCTCCCACACGATGGAGAACAGCACCGTCACCATGAGGAAGGCGAAGCAGAAGACCGCCTTGACGACCACCAGCCACCAGGGGTCGCGGCCGAAGACCGACATGTTCTCGGCGGCGAGCGGGCCCAGCGCCGCCGGGCTCAGCGCCATGGACATCATGACTGCACCTCCGCGGCCTCGGCGGCGACGGCCGGGCCGATCTTCACCAGGTCACCGGGGACGGCTCCGCTGTCCGAGGCGACGCCGCCTCCGGCCGAGTTCAGCGGAAGCCACACGACGCGGTCGGGCATCCGGGTCACCTGGAGCGGCAGCCGGACCGTTCCGGCCGGGCCCGTGACCGCGAGGACGTCGCCGTCCTTCACGCCCGCCTCCGCGGCCGTCGCCTCCGACACGCGCGCGCGGGCGGCGTGCCGGGTGCCGGCGAGCGCGTCGTCGCCCTCCTGGAGGCGGCCCTGGTCGAGCAGCAGCCGATGCCCGGCGAGCACCGCCTCCCCGGCCGCGGGGCGCACCAACTGCGCCTGAGTCTCGAAGGGGTCGCCCGCGTACGGCCCGTCCCAGCGGCCCAGGCGTTCCATCTCACCGCGCACGGCCCGCAGATCGGGCAGACCGAGGTGGCGGTCCATCGCATCGGCCAGCATCTGCAGCACGCGCGCGTCCGCCGGGTCGAGGCGGCGCGTCATCTGGTCCGGCTTGAGCGCGGAGTCGAACATCCGCACCCGGCCCTCCCAGTTGAGGAACGCGCCCGACTTCTCGGCGACCGCCGCCACCGGCAGCACGACATCGGCGTGCTCCGTGATCTCGCTGGGGCGCTGCTCCAGGCTGACCAGGAAGGCGACCTCGTGGAGGGCTTCACGCGCGCGTGCCGGGTCCGGCAGGTCGGCGACCTCCACCCCGGCGACCAGCAGCGCCCGCAGCTCCCCGGTGGCGGCGGCCTCCACGATCTGGCCCGTGTCGCGCCCGTAGCGGTGCGGCAGTTCGGCCACGCCCCAGGCCGCGGCGACCTCCTCCCGCGCGCGCGGGTCGGTCGCCGGACGCCCTCCGGGAAGCAGCGACGGCACCGCGCCCGCCTCCACGGCGCCGCGCTCACCGGCTCGGCGCGGGATCCACGCCAGCCGGGCGCCGGTCGCCGACCCGGCCCGTACGGCGGCGGTGAGACCACCGGCGACCGCGGCGAGCCGCTCACCGACGACGATCACCGCGCCGTCGCCGCGCAACGCCTCGGCGGCCGCCGTCCCGTCGCCCTCGAGGCCGACGCCTGAGGCCAGCGCGTCCAGCCACTCCGTCTCGGTGCCGGGCGCGGCGGGCAGCAGCGTGCCGCCCGCCTTCTCCAGGCCGGGGGTCGCGTGAGTGGCGATCGAGAAGACCTTCTGGCCGTGCCCCCGCCACGCCTTGCGGAGCCTGAGGAAGACGGCGGGCGCCTCCTCCTCCGACTCGAACCCGACGAGCAGCACCGCCGGCGCCTTCTCGAGCGAGGAGTAGGTGACACCGCTGCCGTCCAGGTCGTGGCCCCGGCCCGCCACACGCGCCGCGAGGAAGTCGGCCTCCTCGCTGCTGTGCACGCGCGCGCGGAAGTCGATGTCGTTGGTGTCGAGCGCCACGCGCGCGAACTTGCTGTACGCGTAGGCGTCCTCGACGGTCAGCCGCCCGCCGGTCAGCACGCCGGCCCTGCCGCGCGCCGCCGAAAGGCCGCGCGCCGCGGTCTCCAGCGCCTCTGGCCAGGACGCGGCCCGCAGCTCACCGGTGTCGGTGTCGCGCACCAGGGGGTGGGTGATCCGGTCGGGGCGCTGGGCGTAGCGGAAGCCGAACCGCCCCTTGTCGCACAGCCACTCCTCGTTGACCTCCGGGTCGTTGCCCGCGAGGCGCCGCATCACCTTGCCGCGCCGGTGATCGGTGCGGGTGGCGCAGCCGCCCGCGCAGTGCTCGCACACCGACGGCGACGACACCAGGTCGAAGGGGCGGGAGCGGAAGCGGTACGCCGCCGAGGTCAGCGCGCCGACCGGGCAGATCTGGATGGTGTTGCCGGAGAAGTACGACTGGAACGGATCACCCTCGCCGATGCCGACCTGCTCCAGCGCGCCACGCTCCAGCAGTTCGATCATCGGGTCGCCCGCGATCTGGTGGGAGAAGCGGGTGCAGCGTGCGCACAGCACGCACCGCTCGCGGTCGAGCAGCACCTGCGTGGAGATGGGTACCGGCTTCTCGTAGGTGCGCTTCTTGCCGTCGAAGCGCGAGTCGGCCTGCCCGTGCGACATGGCCTGGTTCTGCAGCGGGCACTCGCCGCCCTTGTCGCAGACCGGACAGTCCAGCGGGTGGTTGATGAGCAGCAGTTCCATCACGCCGCGCTGGGCCTTCTCGGCGACGGGCGAGCTGAGCTGCGTCTTGACGACCATGCCGTCGGTGCAGGTGATGGTGCAGGAGGCCATCGGCTTGCGCTGGCCCTCCACCTCCACGATGCACTGGCGGCAGGCGCCCGCCGGGTCGAGCAGCGGGTGGTCGCAGAAGCGGGGGATCTCGATGCCGAGCATCTCGGCGGCCCGGATGACCAGGGTTCCCTTGGGGACACTGATCCGGATGCCGTCGATGGTGAGGGAGACCAGATCCTCTGGCGGCACCGCCGCCTCGCCGCCACCGGAGGGAGCGCTCGCGGTCACGGTCATGCGTTCACCTCCGTGTCGTGCTGGTCGGCCCACGCGGTGGAGCGGGCCGGGTCGAAGGGGCAGCCCTTGCCCGTGATGTGCTGCTCGTACTCGTCACGGAAGTACTTGAGCGAGGAGAAGATCGGCTGTGCGGCGCCGTCGCCGAGGGCGCAGAACGACTTGCCGTTGACGTTGTCGGCGATGTCGTTGATCTTGTCGAGGTCGGCCATCGAGCCCTTGCCCGCCTCGATGTCACGCATCAACTGCACGAGCCAGTAGGTCCCTTCGCGGCAGGGCGTGCACTTGCCGCAGGACTCGTGGGCGTAGAACTCGGTCCAGCGGGTGACGGCCCGTACGACGCACGTCGTCTCGTCGAAGCACTGCAGGGCTTTGGTGCCGAGCATCGATCCGGCGGCGCCGACGCCTTCGTAGTCCAGGGGGACGTCGAGGTGTTCGTCGGTGAGCAGCGGGGTGGAGCTGCCGCCGGGGGTCCAGAACTTCAGCCGGTGGCCGGGGCGCATTCCGCCGCTCATGTCGAGGAGCTGGCGCAGCGTGAGGCCGAGCGGTCCCTCGTACTGTCCGGGCCTGGCGACATGCCCGCTGAGCGAATACAGCGTGAAGCCGGGTGACTTCTCGCTGCCCATCGACCGGAACCATTCTTTGCCCCGATTCACGATCGCGGGAACCGACGCGATGGATTCGACGTTGTTCACCACAGTGGGGCACGCGTAGAGGCCCGCGACCGCAGGAAAGGGGGGACGGAGTCGCGGCTGGCCACGGCGGCCCTCGAGCGAGTCCAGCAGCGCGGTCTCCTCGCCGCAGATGTACGCGCCCGCGCCCGCGTGCACGGTGAGTTCGAGGTTCAGACCGCTGCCCAGGATGTTCGTCCCGAGGTAGCCCGCGGCGTACGCCTCTCGCACGGCCTCGTGCAGTCGCCGCAGCACGGGGACCACTTCACCGCGCAGATAGATGAACGCGTGCTCGGAACGGATCGCGTAACAGGCGATCACGATGCCCTCGATGAGGCTGTGCGGGTTCGCGAAGAGGAGCGGGATGTCCTTGCACGTCCCCGGCTCCGATTCGTCGGCGTTGACAACTAGATAGTGAGGCTTGCCGTCTCCCTGCGGGATGAACTGCCACTTCATCCCGGTGGGGAACCCGGCGCCGCCACGCCCGCGAAGCCCTGAGTCCTTCACATAGGCGATGAGGTCGTCCGGCTGCATGGCGAGGGCCTTGCGCAGGCCCTCGTATCCGTCGTGTCTGCGGTACACGTCGAGCGTCCAGGACCTGTCCTCGTCCCAGAAGGCCGACAGGACCGGTGCGAGCAGCTTCTCCGGGCTGGTGTCGTTGTCGCTCACTTCGGCTGCCAAGGTCATCACTCCCCCTCCTCACTGGCCTGGCCGGCTGGTGGCTCCTCCTCGGGGGCCGCGTCCCGCGGATGCACGACGCGGGCCGGGGCCGTCTCTCCCTTGGCCATGCGGAGCCCGGCGAGGGTCGCCTCGCCCGCGCCTCCGCCGGCCTCCACGGCTCCGGGGCGCTCGTCGGGGAAACCGGCCAGGATGCGCGAGGTCTCCTTGAACGTGCACAAGGGGGCGCCGCGGGTGGGTGACACCTGCGCGCCCGCGCGCAGGTCGTCCACGAGCCGCTTGGCCGACTCGGGGGTCTGGTTGTCGAAGAACTCCCAGTTGACCATCACCACGGGCGCGTAGTCGCAGGCCGCGTTGCACTCGATGTGTTCGAGGGTGACCTTGCCGTCGTCCGTGGTGCCGCCGTTGCCGACGCCGAGGTGCTGCTGGAGCGTCTCGAAGATGGCGTCGCCGCCCATGACGGCGCAGAGCGTGTTGGTGCAGACGCCCACCTGGTAGTCGCCGCCGTCCTTCCTGCGGTACATCGAGTAGAAGGTCGCCACGGCGGTGACCTCGGCGGTGGTCAGGCCGAGCGCCTCCGCGCAGAACCGCATGCCGGTGCGGCTGACGTGGCCCTCCTCCGCCTGCACGAGGTGCAGCAGCGGCAACAGGGCCGAGCGGGAGTCCGGGTAGCGGGCGATGACCTCCTTGGCGTCCGCCTCCAGGCGGGCTCGGACGTCGTCCGGGTAGCCGGGCGCGGGCAGCTCGGGCATGCCGAGTTCCACACCCCGCTCCGAGGAACTGGTACTCACCGGTCGACGCCTCCCATCACGGGGTCGATGGACGCGACGGCGACGATGACGTCGGCGACCTGGGCGCCCTCGCACATCGCCGCCATGGCCTGAAGGTTGGTGAAGGACGGTTCGCGGTAATGGACCCGGAAGGGTCGGGTGCCGCCGTCGGAGACGACGTGCACGCCGAGTTCACCCTTGGGTGACTCCACTGCGACGTATGCCTGTCCCGGTGGGACGCGGAAGCCCTCGGTCACCAGCTTGAAGTGGTGGATGAGGGCCTCCATGGAGGTGCCCATGATGTTCTTGATGTGGTCGAGCGAGTTGCCGAGCCCGTCGGGGCCGAGGGCCAGCTGCGCGGGCCAGGCGATCTTCTTGTCGGCGACCATGACCGGCCCGGGGGCGAGCCGGTCCAGGCACTGCTCGACGATGCGCAGCGACTGGCGCATCTCCTCCAGGCGGATGAGGAAGCGCCCGTACGCGTCGCAGGTCTCGGCGGTCGGGACCTCGAAGTCGTACGTCTCGTACCCGCAGTACGGCTGCGCCTTGCGCAGGTCGTGCGGGAGACCGGTGGAGCGCAGTATCGGGCCGGTGACGCCGAGGGCCATGCAGCCCGCGAGGTCGAGGTAGCCGATGTCCTGCATGCGGCCCTTGAAGACAGGGTTCCCGGTGGCGAGCTTGTCGTACTCGGGAAGGTTCTTCTTCATCTTCTTCACGAACTCGCGAACCTGGTCCACCGCGCCCGGCGGCAGATCCAGGGCGAGTCCTCCGGGACGGATGTACGCGTGGTTCATCCGCAGGCCGGTGATCAACTCGTAGATGTCGAGAATCAGTTCACGATCACGGAAGCCGTAGATCATGATGGTGGTCGCGCCGAGCTCCATGCCGCCGGTGGCGATGGCGACCAGGTGCGAGGACAGCCGGTTCAGCTCCATGAGCAGGACGCGGATGACGGTGGCGCGGTCGGGGACCTCGTCCTCGATGCCGAGGAGCTTCTCGACGGCGAGGCAGTAGGCCGTCTCGTTGAAGAACGACGTCAGGTAGTCCATGCGGGTCACGAACGTGGTGCCCTGCGTCCACGTGCGGTATTCGAGGTTCTTCTCGATGCCCGTGTGCAGGTAGCCGATGCCGCAGCGGGCCTCGGTCACCGTCTCGCCGTCGATCTCCAGGATGAGCCGGAGCACGCCGTGCGTGGACGGGTGCTGGGGACCCATGTTGACGACGATGCGCTCGTCGTCGGACTTGGCCGCCGCTCGGGCGACCTCGTCCCAGTCGCCCCCGGTAACCGTGTAGACGGCGCCTTCGGTGGTCTCGCGCGGGGATGCAGACGTCACTGGTGCCTCCCGAAGGGAGTCGTTGAGGGGCGGTGGTCGGGCGACGGGTGGGCGGTCACGAGTACGACCTCCGCTGGTCCGGAGCCGGGATCTGGGCGCCCTTGTACTCGACGGGGATGCCGCCGAGCGGGTAGTCCTTGCGCTGCGGGAAGCCCTGCCAGTCGTCCGGCATCATGATGCGTGTCAGCGCGGGGTGGCCGTCGAAGACGATGCCGAAGAAGTCGTACGTCTCGCGCTCGTGCCAGTCGTTCGTCGGGTAGACGGAGACCAGCGACGGGACGTGCGGGTCCGCGTCGGGCGCGGAGACCTCCAGGCGGATCAGGCGGTTGTGGGTGATCGACCGCAGGTGGTAGACGGCGTGCAGTTCGCGGCCCTTGTCGCCGGGATAGTGGACGCCGCTCACCCCCGTGCACAGTTCGAAGCGCAGGGCCGGGTCGTCGCGCAGGGTGCGGGCGACGCGGACCAGGTGCTCGCGTTCGATGTGGAAGGTGAGTTCGCCGCGGTCGACGACCGTCTTGGTGATGGCGTTCTCGGGGAGCAGGTCCTGTTCCTCCAGGGCGCCCTCGAGTTCGTCGGCCACCTCGTCGAACCATCCGCCGTAGGGGCGTACCGCCTCCCCGGGCAGCCGGATGGAGCGGACCAGGCCGCCGTAGCCGGAGGTGTCGCCGCCGTTGTTGGCGCCGAACATGCCGTGCTGGACGCGAATCTCCTCGCCCTGGTCGCCGCGCTGGCCTGGGAGGTTGGAGGCGCTGAGGTCCTTCTCGGGGTTGACACCGTTCGGCGTCCTGGCGGACGGCGGCTGGTCGGACGCCTTTTCCGAGGGTGTCTTGTCCGGTGCCGCCTTGACGGGTGCCGTTTTGTCCGCAGTGGTCTCCGCGGCCTTGTCCGCAGTGGTCTTCGGCGTCTTGTCGTCGTCGCTGTGCGCGTCGCTCACCGCAGCAGCCCCTTCATCTCGATCGTCGGGAGCGCCTTGAGCGCCGCCTCCTCCGCCTCACGGGCCGCTTCCTCGGCGTTCACGCCGAGCTTGGACGTCTGGATCTTGTGATGGAGCTTGAGGATCGCGTCCATCAGCATCTCGGGCCGGGGCGGGCATCCGGGCAGATAGATGTCGACCGGGATGACGTGGTCGACGCCCTGGACGATCGCGTAGTTGTTGAACATCCCGCCGGAGGACGCGCACACGCCCATGGAGATGACCCACTTGGGATTGGGCATCTGGTCGTAGACCTGGCGCAGGACGGGAGCCATCTTCTGGCTCACCCGGCCGGCCACGATCATCAGGTCCGCCTGGCGGGGCGATCCGCGGAAGACCTCCATGCCGAACCGCGCGAGGTCGTAACGGCCCGCGCCGGTGGTCATCATCTCGATGGCACAGCAGGCGAGCCCGAACGTCGCCGGGAAGACGGACGATTTACGCACCCAGCCCGCGGCCTGCTCGACAGTGGTCAGAAGGAATCCGCTCGGCAGCTTTTCTTCGAGTCCCATTGGTCTGTGGCTCCTGTCGTCCCCTGTGCGGGGCTCAGTCCCATTCCAGGCCGCCGCGCCGCCATACGTACGCGTACGCGACAAAGACGGTGAGCACGAAGAGCAGCATCTCCACGAGCCCGAAAATCCCCAGGGCGTCGAAGCTGACGGCCCAGGGGTAAAGGAAGACGATCTCGATGTCGAAGACGATGAAGAGCATCGCCGTCAGGTAGTACTTGATGGGGAAGCGCCCGCCACCGGTCGGCGTGGGGGTCGGCTCGATGCCGCACTCGTAGGCTTCGAGTTTGGCCCGGTTGTACCGCTTTGGACCGATAAGCGTGGCCATGACCACGGAGAAGATCGCAAAGCCTGCCCCGAGGGCTCCCAGTACGAGGATGGGCGCATACGCGTTCACCGCTCCTCGCTCCTCTCAGTCGGCACTGACTGCTGGCGGTTGCACGGGCCTGCCCTCCCGCCGCCACCGGAGCGACCTCCCGGATACATACGAAGATCGCTTACATGTGAAGCAGGTCACAAGCCCAACTTGCCCCGCATCCTATGCCCGGCACTCTGTGATCTGCGACACGGGGTACGCCAACTACTTTGTGATCTCCACCACCTGACGAAGGATCATGAAGTCGGATGAGCAGTGTTCTTCACACGCGAAGCACCCGAGCGGTCACCAGAAGTGACATCTCGGGGCGTTGGTGCTGGTGACAGCGGTCGCCCCTCTATCAAGAGGACGGCCTCGCAGGCAAATTGGCGCTGGACACTCCTGGCTGATAGTGGACGGCGTTCACACGTCAGAGGGAGAGGTGTGGACAGGAGTGGACTCCGGGGGGTCACCCAGGGGTCGCACGTGACCTGCGTCACGCGGCTTGTAACGAGCCGGAAACCGGGCTTGGCCAACTGTGTCAACGAGTGGTAGGGGTCGGGCAATTCGGGCGTATTGCTGAAACCCCGTGATCACAGCCCTGATGGGGGGTGTCCGTAATGCCCTTTACGGCGTCAATAAGGTTCGACGCGCCCGGGATTCAGGTCTCGGTTTCACAACTGTGGCGCACCACACGTTTCTTGATGGAACCGGTGAAGCCCTGATAGCGGTTGTAGCCATGTCCCACACCGCTCACATACCCAGCCACCGGAAGCCCCGCCGCAGCGCCTCGAAGCTGGCCCTGCGCGCCGGAGTTGCCGGTGGCGTTCTCAGCACCCTGGCAGTGGCCGGTGCTTCCTCACCGGCGTCCGCCGCCGAGCCGGTGACCGAGACCATCGAGCTGCCCACGCTCACGGCCGATCTGGCCACGCAGATCGCCCAGTCCGCGGACGCCACGCAGGAGACCGCGGCCAACTACCAGCTCCAGGCCGAGCGTGACGAGGCCCTCGCCAAGGCCGCCGAGCAGGCCCACAAGGACCAGCTCGCCGCCGAGAAGAAGGCCGAGGCCAAGAAGAAGGCCGCCGAGGCCGCCGCCAAGGCGAAGGCCGAGCGCGAGGCCGCCCAGAGGGCCGCCTCCCGCTCCAGCGAGCGCACGACGCTGTCCGCGGTGTCCTCGAAGGCGGCGCCGGCCGCCAGCGGCTCCGTCGCGACCGTCATCGCGTTCCTCAAGGCTCAGGTCGGCGACGCGTACGTGATGGGCGGCACGGGACCCAACTCCTGGGACTGCTCCGGCCTCGTCCAGGCCGCGTTCAAGCAGGTCGGCGTCGACCTGCCGCGCGTCTCCCAGGACCAGTCGACGGCCGGCACCCAGGTCTCGCTGAGCAACCTCCAGGTCGGCGACATCCTGTACTGGGGCGCCGCGGGCTCCGCGTACCACGTGGGCGTCTACATCGGCAACGGCCAGTACCTGGACGCCGCCAACCCCTCCAAGGGCGTTGTCATCCAGGACCTGTCCGGCTACCCGGCCACGGGCGCGGTCCGCGTTCTCTGAGCCACTCACAGACTCTCCGTACGACGGCGAAGGCCGCCGCGCCCGAGTGGGTGCGGCGGCCTTCGCCGTACGGAATCAGCCTCCCGCCCTACGCCGAGGAGGCGTAGGGCGTCAGAGGCGTAAGGTGTCGGGCGTCAGGCGGCCCGACGGCGCCGCATGACGACCACGAGGGCCGCGCCCAGGCCGAGCGCCGCTGCCGCCGTGCCGCCCACCAGGAGCGTGCCGCCCGCACCGGTCATCGCGAGTCCGCCGCCCGAGCCGGAACCCGTGGAACCGCCGCTGGAGCCCGCCGCACCGCCGGAGCCGGAGGTACCGGACGTACCGGACGCATCAGACGCGCCGGGGGTGGCGGGGTCACCGGACGAGCCGCTCGAACCGGACGTACCGCCGGTGGCGCCGGCCGACGGACTCGGCTTCGGGCCACCGGTGGACGTGCCACCCGTGTTCTGGTCGTCTCCGTTGAGGACGATCCAGGCGGTGTTGTTGGCCTGGTTCGGGTCCTGCGGGTCGTCGTAGGACGGCAGGGCCACCTTGCCCTTGGCGTTCTTCACGACCTTGTCGATGCGCAGTTCGAACGGGAAGCTGACCTTCGCGTCCTCAAGGAACGGGGTGTCGGCCCAGCACAGGTAGCCCTTGACCCCCTTGGAGAGGGTGGTGCGGCGGCAGTCGGCCGGGCTCTTGGTCACCGTGGCGCCCTCGGGGGCCTCCACCGAGAACATGATGGGCTCGCCGCCGGAGCGCTGGGCGCTGATCCAGCCGGGCCCGTCGTTGCGCAGGCCGATGGTGGCCTTCACCGTGTCGCCCGCCTTGCCGTCGGCCGAGGCGCCCGTCAGCGCCAGGTCGTAGGTGCCGTGCGTCGGCAGGTCCATGTCGGCGTACCGCGTGTAGTCGCTCGCGGCGGCGCCGGGCACCTTCGTCAGCGTCAGGGCGGGACCCGTGCCGCGCGTGTAGCCGTCGGCGCCGAGCAGTTCCTTCGCCTTGGCCGGGGTGACCGCGGAGAAGCTGTAGTGAAAGACGTCGTTCAGTGCGAAGTCGGCCGTCTTCACCTTCAGCGGCTGGGACAGGGCGTAGGCCGTCGCCGCCTCGTAGCTGCCGGAGAAGCTGCAGACCGCGTCCGTGCCCTGGAGCAGCAGCGGCCCGTCGGTCGTCCTCTTGTACGCGCAGTTGCCGTAGCTGTCGGGGAAGCTGATGCCGCGCGAGCCGTGGAAGCGCAGCACGGCGCCGTCCGCCGCCATACCGCCCTGGTTGCGGAAGCCGACCGGGGCCGCGTAGGTGTCGCCCGGGGCGAAATCCTTCGGCTCGCTCACCTTGTGATCGCGCAGTTCCGCGCCGCCCACCAGGACGTCGACGGTGAGCGGGGTGAAGGTGAGGCCGTCCCCCTCACCGGTGACCTTGATGGAGCCGGCGTCGCCCACCTTGCTCGTGTCGTCGACGTCGAGTCGGATGCCGCCGAGCTCGTTGTACTCCTCACCGGCGTAGAGTTCGCTGCCCTCGCACACGGCGGTCAGGCCGTCGGCGTGGCACTGGTAGCCCAACTGCTCCATGTCGACCGCGGCGACGCCCTTGAGCCCGGTGGCATCGATCTTGATCTTGAAGTCGCCCTGGTGGAGGACGGGGACCGTGCCGTCGCCGTGCCAGGCTTCGCCGGGGGCTTTGAGGGCCAGGTGGATCTGGGGTTCGGTCGAATCGCCGTTGTCGCCGCTGAGGGACAGGTCGACCTTGTTCTCGCCGGTGATGGCGACGGTCAGTGGTGTGCCGTCGGCGGCAAGGGCGGGGGCGGCGGCGCCGAGCCCCGTGATCAGGGCCGCGGCGCCCGCGAGCCCGAGGGCCGCGCGGGACGTGCGTCGGGGGGTGTGACGTCTCATCAACGCTCTCTCGTCGAATTCGGCGTGCCGTGAGCGGCACGCCTGTTCGACCTCCGACCCCACCCGTACGTTGCCCTCGCCGGCGTCACAGGTGCATTACGGGTCCCGACGTACCCCGACGGGTCCCGCCGCCCGCTGCCGAGGAAACCCCTGGGGCCGCGTACGGCCGCTCAGCCCTCCGGGGACAGCTCGCCCATCGGGCCCCAACCCTCGTTCGGGATGTCGGCGTTGTTGACTTCTCCCCCTCCTGAAGGAGGGGGATTCTCACGGCTCGCGCCGTGATGCTTTCTGCTTCGTCGCCGACTGCCCGCCCGGAGTACTCCGATGAAAATCATGGGTCCAGCGTGCTCCGGGCACCGGACCACGGCCAGCCGACACCCCCCGCCTTTCCGGCACCGCCGGAAGACGTACGCCGCCCAACGCCCCGGCCACCCGATGCCCGTGCCTTCAGGTGTCGGTCATGCCTTCGGGGCCACCTTGCTCAGGCCGTTGATGATGCGGTCCATCGCGTCGCCGCCCGTCGGGTCGGTCAGGTTGGCGAGCATCTTCAGGGTGAACTTCATCAGCATCGGGTGGGTCAGACCGCGCTGCGTCGCGATCTTCATGACCTTCGGGTTGCCGATGAGCTTCACGAAGGCGCGGCCCAGCGTGTAGTAGCCGCCGTAGGTGTCCTTGAGGACCTTCGGGTAGCGGTGGAGCGCGAGTTCACGCTGCGCCGCGGTGGCACGCGCGTGTGCCTGCACGATGACGTCGGCCGCGATCTGGCCGGACTCCATGGCGTAGGCGATGCCCTCGCCGTTGAACGGGTTGACCAGGCCGCCCGCGTCGCCGACCAGGAGCAGGCCCTTGGTGTAGTGCGGCTGGCGGTTGAAGGCCATCGGCAGGGCGGCACCGCGGATCGGCCCTGTCATGTTGTCCGGGGTGTAGCCCCAGTCCTCGGGCATCGAGGCGCACCATGCCTTCAGCACCTCGCGCCAGTCGAGTTCCTTGAAGGAGGCGGACGTGTTGAGCACGCCGAGCCCGACATTGGACGTGCCGTCGCCCATGCCGAAGATCCAGCCGTAGCCGGGAAGCAGCCGGTCCTCGCCCGGACCACGCCGGTCCCACAGTTCGAGCCACGACTCCAGGTAGTCGTCGTCGTGGCGCGGCGAGGTGAAGTACGTACGGACGGCGACGCCCATCGGGCGGTCCTCGCGCCGGTGCAGGCCCATGGCGAGGGAGAGCCGGGTCGAGTTGCCGTCGGCGGCGACGACGAGCGGCGCGTGGAAGGTGACCTCGCGCTTGTCGCCGGTGTCGCCGAGCTTGGCGTGGACGCCGGTGATGCGGCCGGTGCGGTCGTCGACGATCGGGGCGCCGACGTTGCACCGCTCGTACAGGCGGGCGCCCGCCTTCTGCGCCTGCCGCGCGAGCTGCTCGTCGAAGTCGTCGCGCTTGCGAACGAGTCCGTAGTTCGGGTACGCGGCGAGGTCGGGCCAGTCGAGCTGGAGACGGACGCCGCCGCCGATGATGCGCAGCCCCTTGTTGCGCAGCCAGCCCGCCTCCTCGGAGATGTCGATGCCCATCGAGACGAGCTGCTTGGTGGCGCGCGGGGTCAGCCCGTCGCCGCAGACCTTTTCACGCGGGAACGCGGTCTTCTCCAGCAGCAGGACATCCAGGCCGGCTTTCGCGAGGTAGTAGGCGGTCGTCGAACCGGCCGGTCCGGCACCGACGACGATCACGTCTGCCGTGTTCTCGGAGAGGGGCTTGGACTGTTCGGTCACGGCGGGTTCTCCCCAAGGTTCGAAAACGGGTGTGCCGCGCGGCACGGACATGGGCAGTCTATTCAGCGGTAGTGACCGTCCAGCCGAAGGGCCAGCCCATGACCGTAGACACCGGTGTCGTCGTTCCGCCCACCGTGGAACTGCGTGTGCCCACCCACGAGGACGCCTTCGCCTGGCACCGCGTGTTCGACGACCCGGAGGTCATGGAGTTCCACGGAGGCGCGTCGGCCGAGCTTTCGGTGTACGAGGAGCTGACGGCGCGGCAGCGGCGGCACGACGCCCAGCACGGCTTCTGCCTCTGGACGATGACGCACGCGGCGACCGGGGAGGTCATCGGCTTCACCGGCGCCCAGCCGTGGGAGCAGGCATGGGGCCCGACCGGCGAGATAGAGATCGGCTGGCGGCTCGGCCGCGCGCACTGGGGACACGGGTACGCGACGGCCGCGGCGCGGACCACCCTGGAGCGGGTACGGGCGGCGGGCGTCGGCAGCGTCGTGGCGATGGTCGACGCGCGCAACGCCCGCTCGATCGCGGTCACCCGCCGCCTGGGCATGGAGCTGGCGGAGACGTTCACGACACCGACCGGCCGGCGCGGCCACTGTTTCCGACTGGAGCTGTAGTCCCGTCCGGGGCGCCGCGGCACTGCTTCCGGCGACGGCACCGGCGGCGTTACCCTGCCTGTACCTCCTGGGGGTGACATCCGTGCCGAAGACGCCCGAGACACCCGAGCCGCCCGAGCCCTCCGAGACACCCGAGCCCTCCGAGACACCTGGGCCGCGCGAGACGCCGGAAGTGCTGGTGCCGAAGCTGGTCGGCCTGATGGCGGTCGACGCGCGGTGCACGGCGGACGAGCACGGTGTGCGGCTCGCGGCGGGCGACCGCGCGGACCTCGGTGAGGCGACGGTCGACTATGTGGTGCGCCAGTACCCGCCCCCCGGCGCGGAGGTGCCGCGGAACGCGGTCGTGACGGTCTGGTTCGACCTGGGCGAGGGTGAGGGCGGAGGCGGCGGCGCGGGTGTGCGCGTGCCGCGCGCGCCGGGTCCTCTCGGTGGCGGCATGCGCCGGGAGCTGGACGAGCCGGCGCCCGTGGCCACGTCCTGCGTCAGCCCTCTGCGGTGACGCGGGGCGGCGGCGCCGCGGCACGCCGGTGCACGCGCGCCCCGCGCCGCTGGGCGCGGCTCACTTCACGCCGCGGTGCAACGCCACGATGCCGCCCGTCAGGTTCCGCCAGGCCACCTTGCGCCAGCCCGCGCCCTTCAGCCTGGCGGCGAGTTCGGGCTGCGTGGGCCAGGCGCGGATCGACTCGGCGAGATAGACGTACGCGTCCGGGTTCGAGGACACCTTGCGTGCCACCGGGGGCAGCGCGCGCATCAGGTACTCGGTGTAGACGGTCCGCAGCGGCGCCCAGGTCGGGTGGCTGAACTCGCAGATCACGACACGTCCGCCCGGCTTGGTGACGCGGTACAGCTCGCGCAGGGCGCGGTCGGTGTCCTGGATGTTGCGCAGGCCGAAGGAGATCGTGACCGCGTCGAACGTGTCGTCCTTGAAGGGGAGCTTCATGCCGTCGCCGGCGGTGAACGGCATCCACGGGTGGCGCTGCTTGCCGACGCGGAGCATGCCGAGGGAGAAGTCGCACGGCACGACGTAGGCGCCGGCCTGGGCGAACGGCTGGGACGACGTGGCCGTGCCGGCGGCCAGGTCGAGGATCTTCTGGGCGGGGCGCGCGTCGACCGCCGCGGCGACCGCCTTGCGCCACAGGCGGGTCTGGCCCAGGGAGAGCACGTCGTTGGTGAGGTCGTACTTCTCCGCGACGTCGTCGAACATCGAGGCGACTTCGTGCGGCTGCTTGTCCAAGGAGGCTCGGGTCACCTGGCCATTGTGGCAGGGTGCCCCGCGCCCCGGGACAGCCGCCCGGGCGCCGTGGGCGCGTCGCCGGGTGGGCGAGTGCGCGTGCGTCGTGGTGGCTCGCGCCACGCGGCGGATCCGCCTGTCGACGCGGCCCGGCGCCCCTGAAAGGCGGGCAGCGACGAGCCGCGTGCCTCCGGGTGCGCGGCGAACCGCGCGACCAGCCGCACCACGCCCCCGCAGACGCTCCCCCGGTCAACGCCCCCGGTACACCAGCCGCCCACCGATGACCGTCGCCACGCACGTGGACGCCCCGCGCCGCACCAGTTCCGCCCGGTCCGCCACGTCGAAGACCGCGAACCTCGCCGGTGCGCCGACAGCGAGGGGCGGCAGCAGAACCAGCGGCACCGGCGACAGGGACACCGGCCCCGGCAGGCGGTCCGGGCGGGCGGCGAAGGCCAGGCCGCAGCGGCG